>CALLCY010000026.1:0-4688 GCA_938000015.1 uncultured Clostridia bacterium | reverse complement strand
ACTGAATACACAGTATCCTGCCGCACATGTGCGGCAACTGTTGATATTATACCACGAAAAAAGAGGGAGGAGCAACTTTTCTGACGGAGGAAGAAAAAGAGAAGGGGATTTGCTGGGAAAAGGTGTCTGCGGTCTTTTTTCCTGCTGGGGTTTGTGGTATAGTACCCCCTGGCGGGAAAACCTCTTTCCCAACAAATTTTTGTTTCGCGAGGTGTTCTATGGCAATTCTCACTCAGATCGGCGTGGTGCTGGGAGTATGTCTTGTGGGAGAACTGGTGGCTCAGCTTCTGCCCTTTCCCTTTCCCTCCAGCGTCATCGCCATGGTGCTTTTGTTCGTCCTGCTGTGCGCAAAAGTGATAAAACCCCACCATATCCGGCAGAAGGGGGATTTTCTGCTGAAAAATATGGCGTTCTTCTTCATTCCCGCCGGGGTGGGGATCTTGGAGAATTTTGACCAGTTGAAAGCCAACTTGCTGCCCTTTCTGGCCGTGTGTGTGCTCACCACCTTTATCACTTTTTTTGTTTCGGCCATGACGGTGCGGGCCATGATGGCTTTGCAGAAAAAAGGAGGGAGATAACATGAAAGAAGTATTGCAGTCTCCTTTGTTCGGCATTGTTTTGTCGGTGTTTGCCTTTCAGATCGGGCTATTTCTCAACAAAAAAACCGGCTCGCCTCTGTGCAATCCGCTGCTCATTGCGGTGGCGCTGATCATCGCCGTCATCAAAATCTTTCACATTCCCCTGGAGTATTATCAGAAGGGTGGCGATGTAATCGCTATTTTCCTGGCTCCCGCTACGGCCTGCCTGGCCCTTTCGGTCTATGGGCAGATCAAACAGCTGAAGCGGCATTTGCTTCCGGTGGTGGCCGGCTGCTTCATGGGTTCCTGCGCCTCGGTCATCAGTGTCATTGTCCTCTGCCGTCTTTTCGGCCTGGATGAGACCATGACGGCCTCCCTCATCCCCAAATCGGTGACCACTCCCATCGCTATGGAGCTTTCGGCCCAGGGAGGGGGCGTGCCTGCCTTCACTGTGGCGGCG
The DNA here is from genome assembly GCA_938000015.1 of uncultured Clostridia bacterium. Taxonomy (GTDB): domain Bacteria; phylum Bacillota; class Clostridia; order Oscillospirales; family Butyricicoccaceae; genus Pseudobutyricicoccus. Next base: position 3,650 of record CALLCY010000026.1, on the reverse strand, counting down.
GTGATCTTCACCGGCATTCTGGGGGCCATTACAGCGCCTTTGCTGGTCAAGCTGCTGCGGGTGAAAGAGCCGGTGGAAAAGGGCGTAGCCATCGGCACTTGCAGCCATGCCATCGGCACCACCAAGGCCCTGGAAATGGGTGAGCTGGAAGGAGCCATGAGCGGCATCAGCATCGGGGTGGCCGGCATTGCCACAGTGATCATCTGCCTGTTTTTGTAAAGGGGGAGCAAGGTGAAAGAATACAGCTTCTATGCCCTTTTGTTGCGGATGAAATACATCCAGCGCTGGGGACTGATGCGCAGCAGCATCCCGGAAAACCTCAGTGAGCACGCTTTGGAAACGGCAGTGATCGCCCACGCTCTGGCAGTGATCCAGAACACCTACCTGGGGGGCGGCGCTCAGCCGGAACGGGTGGCCACCATGGCCCTGTTTCATGATGCCTCGGAAATTCTCACCGGGGATCTGCCCACTCCGGTGAAACACAACGATCCGGCGCTGCGCCAGGCATACCGGGCCATTGAGGATCGGGCCAGGGAGAGCCTTCTGGGCTTTTTACCCAATGCCCTGCGCCAGGCTTACCGGCCTATCTTGTTCAGCGAGGAGCAGGAGCCGGAGCTTTACCGTTATGTGAAAGCGGCGGACAAGATCTCTGCCTATCTCAAGTGCGTTCAGGAGAAAAAGAGCGGCAACGACGAGTTTGAAAGCGCCGCCCGGCAGCTGTACCGGTCGATTCAGGCTCTGTCTTTCCCGGCCGCCGACTATTTTATGTCCCATTTTGCCCCTGCTTTTTCTCTCACCTTGGATGAGCAGCAAAGCGCCGGGGTAGAGTTTCAGTAAAGTCAAGGGGCTGAAAAGTTGCGGAATCCGGGGAAAATATGGAGGGATACCGGGTTTTCTCTGGGAAAAATGGCGCAAAGCGCTTGCACTTCTGGGGAAAATACCGTACAATGGATAGGAAAACAGAAAAGAGAAGAGCATACCGGAGTTTTTTTGCGCTCTGGGGGTTCTTCTCTTTTTGGCTGGGGCCTTCGCCGCACCCGGCAGCTGCGGCAGAAGAGAGACAAAATATGGTGAGAGTTGCCGGAGAAGAGGGATTATCGTGATGAACTTCAACAAAAAGACCGTGCGCGATATCGATGTGCGCGGCAAAAAAGTGTTGATCCGCTGCGATTTCAACACCCCCATTGACGAGAATGGGCATCTGACCGATGAAAGACGCATTCAGGGGGCTCTGCCCACCCTGCGCTATCTGATCACCAGCGGTGCCGCTGTCATCGTCGTATCCCATTTGGGGCGCCCCAAGGGCCAGTATAACCCCAAGTATACCCTGAAGCCGGTGGCCAACCGCCTGTCCGAGCTGCTGAAAATGCCGGTGACTCTGGCCAACGATGTGATCGGGGAGGATGCCGACCGCTTGTGCGCCGCTATCCAGCCCGGTGAGATCGTCATGCTGGAAAATGTCCGTTTCCATAAGGAAGAGGAAAAGAATGATCCGGCCTTTTCCCAGAAGCTGGCTTCCTATGCCGATGTGTATGTGAATGACGCTTTCGGCACCTCCCACAGAGCTCACAGCTCCACCGCCGGCGTGGCGGCCTATCTCCCCGCCGTCTGCGGCTTTTTGATCGAAAAGGAAATTTCGGTGATCGGCAAGGCCCTCACCAACCCGGCCCGCCCCTTTGTGGCCATCACCGGCGGCGCCAAGGTCTCCGACAAGATCGGCGTCATCAACGCCCTTATCGATCAGTGCGACACCGTTATCATCGGCGGCGCTATGAGCTACACCTTCCTGCGGGCGCTCAGCGGTGAAGTGGGTAACTCCCCCTGTGAACTGGACAAGCTGGATGTGGCCGCCGATATTCTCATGCGTGCGCTGGAGGGCAATGTGCGCCTGGTACTGCCCGACGATGTGGTGGTGACCAAGGAATTCTCCCCCGATGCCGACGCTTATGTGGTGGATGCCCGCCATATGCCGGATGGTATGGGCGGTATGGATATGGGCCCCCGCACCATTGAAAAATTCAAGCGCTATTTGAAGGATGCCGGAACGGTGGTATGGAACGGGCCGCTGGGCGTGTTCGAATTTGATAAATTCGCCGGCAGCACCCGGGAGATCGCCCGGGCCGTGGCCGAGTCGGGAGCTGTGTCCATCATCGGCGGCGGCGACAGCGCTGCGGCCATTGAGCAGCTGGGCTTCTCCGATCGGGTGACCCACATCTCCACTGGCGGCGGCGCTTCTCTGGAGCTCATCGAGGGCAAGGAACTGCCGGGCATTGCCTGCCTGATGGATTCCGATGAATAAAAAGGCTCAGGAGAGAAAAAGGGAAGAGAAACAAAAAAGAGGAAGTCTATGAACAGAAGATACCGCAAAACCATTATTGCCGGAAACTGGAAGATGAACAAAACCCCGGCAGAAACCAAAGAATTCATCGCTCAGCTCAAGCCCCATGCGGCCCGGGCCAAGTGGTGCGAGACCGTGCTGTGCGTGCCTTATATCGATTTGCCTGCGGCGGTGAAGGCCGCCAAGAATACCCGGGTCTTTATTGCGGCCCAGAATATGCACCATGCCGAAAGCGGCGCCTATACCGGAGAAGTGTCCGGACCCATGCTCTGCTCTTTGGGGGTCAAGTATGTGGTCATCGGCCATTCGGAGCGCCGCCAGTATTTCGGTGAGACCGATGAGATCGTGGCTCAGAAGGTGCAGGCAGCCCTCAAGTGCGGCCTGCGGCCCATTGTGTGCGTGGGCGAGTCCCTGGCCCAGCGAGAAAAGAACCTGACCCTGGATCATGTGCGGGTGCAGATCAAAACCATTTTCTTCGGGGTGGACCCCAAGGATGTGAAGAAGATCGTGGTGGCCTATGAGCCCATTTGGGCTATCGGCACCGGCAAGACCGCCACAGCGGAACAGGCCGACGAAGTGGGCCGGGCCATCCGGGAGTGCATCCGGGAGATCTATGGCGCCCGCCATGCCCGGTCGGTGACCATCCTTTATGGGGGCAGCATGAACCCCCAGAACGCTGGAGAGCTGCTGGCCATGCCCGATGTGGATGGCGGTCTGATCGGCGGCGCTTCTCTGGATTGGGAGAAGTTTGTGGATGTGATGGAAAGCGCCAACCAGTAATGGCCTTTGGGAAGGAATCAGAATGATGAAAAAAACGATTGCATTGATTATTTTGGACGGCTATGGATTAGCCGCAAAGGGAAATTGCAATGCCGTCTGCCAGGCCAGCACACCGGTGATGGATCGGCTGATGGCAGAATGTCCCTGGCAGCCCATTCGCTGCTCCGGTCTGGATGTGGGCCTGCCCGATGGCCAGATGGGCAACAGCGAAGTGGGCCACACCAACATCGGCGCAGGACGCGTGGTCTATCAGGAGCTGACCCGGATCACAAAGGAGATCCAGGACGGCACCTTTTTTGAGAATCCGGAACTGGTGAGCGCTTGCCAGAAGGCCAAGGAGCAGGACGGCAGCGTACACCTGATGGGTCTTTTGTCCGATGGCGGTGTTCACAGCCACATCACCCATCTGTATGCTTTGCTGGAACTGTGCAAGCGTCAGCAGGTGGAGAAGGTCTATATCCACTGCTTCCTGGATGGACGGGATGTGCCCCCCTCTCTCCTTCCTCCCCAAGTGATGGACCTCCAGGAGGAG
>CALLCY010000025.1:0-11997 GCA_938000015.1 uncultured Clostridia bacterium | reverse complement strand
CACACCCATGGCCGGGATGGGGCCTAAACCGAAGATCAGCAAAGGGTCCAGCACGATGTTGAGCAGAAGCCCTAATACCGTGGCGATAAACGGGGTTTTGCTGTTGCCCGTGGCGGTGATCAGCCCGGTAAACACCAAAAGAGTGACCGAGGAAACAATGCCCAGGGAGACCACAACCAGATAGGTGCGGGCATCCCGTACTACTGCAGGGTCATTCAGGTTGAAAAAACCGATCAAAGGTTTGTTGAAAACCAGCATGATGAGGGTAAAGATGGTGGAGAGCAAAAGTCCCAGCTGGAGAGAATTCTGCGCAAATCGCCCGGCCAATGGAGCATCTCCAGCTCCCAGGCTTTGAGCCACTTTCACCTGCCCGCCCATACGGGCCAGCACAGCGATTCCCTGGGACAACCACATATACATACCGGCCGCACCCACAGCGGCTACCGCTTCCGGGCCTACCCGGCCGATCCAGATCATATCGGTCATATTGTAGGCCATATTGACAAGGGAAGTGGCCATGATGGGCAGAGCCAGTCTGGTGAGAGAAGAAAGAATATTCCCCTCTAGAAGATTCACACGCTTTGACATGGTTTCCTCCAAAAAGTGAAATTTCGGTGAACACCGACAAGGGATAGTATATCCTGTCTGATTTCTTTTGGCAAGAGCGAGAGGGGAGATAGAAGGAAAGGACTTGCGTTGAAATAAAAATTCTGATATACTATGCTTCGGCGCATAGCCAAAATGAAGAGAAAAGGAATGGGAAAAGAGAATGAATAGCATGAAGCTGAAAAGACTGGCTGCATTGTTGCTGGCAGCTGGTATGGTTCTGACTCTGGCAGGCTGCAATAAGGACAAGGCCAATACCGATGATAAAGGTACAAACAGCAGCCAGACAGGGGAAAAGGATACCGATTCTAAGAACGAAAACAACGAAGAGCAGAACAACGAAGAGGACGACAAGCAGGACACCGGCAGCGAAACCCTGACAGAAGAGGAATACAAGGCCAAGATCACAGAGATCGGCAACAAAGTGAGTGAGCTGACCCAGGATGTCACTGCCGCTCAGAGCCAGGCCACCGAAGATCCTCAGGGTGCTTTGGCCAGCCTGACCGAGACAGTCAACCAGATGCGGCCTTTGTATGATGAGCTGGCCAACCTGCCTGCTCCGGAAAAATTTGCTGAGGCTCAGGCCAAGATCAAGGAAGGTTCTGAGGCCAGCATCGAGATCCTGGATCTGACCCTGGAGATGATGGAACTGGCTTCCAACCCCGACACCATGGAAGAGGCTCAGGAGAAGATGACAGAGCTGACCGAGAAGATGACCTCTTATTCCGATCAGGCCAGCAAGCTCACCGAGGGCCTGACCGAAGTGCTGGGTTCGTAACAGACAATATGCAAAAAAAGAGCCGGACAATTTGTCCTGGCTCTTTTTTATTGATCTCAGTGACTTTTTTTCAAAATCCATTGGGTAAAGGGACGAAAAGCTGACGGCAGAGCATATTCTCCAGCCAGCTGGTGTGGCGTGATCCAGACGCAGCCTTTGGGAGGTGAAAAGGGCTTGCAGTTCACTTCCCAGCCGGACATATGCCACTCCACATGGGAAAAAATATGGGTATGTTGCCCAATGGATTCCAATCCCAGGGGGACGATTTCTTGCTGGGATAAGTGTTCCTGGATTTGTTCCACAGAAAGAACCTCATCCACGCCGGGAAATTCCCACAGAGAGGAGAGCAAGCCTTTGGCTGGCCGTTTGTGTACCAGCACCTGCTTCCCATCCCACAGGAGCAACACGGTGCGTTCCACCTTCCGACGGGGTTTTTTGGCCGCTTTTACCGGCAGAGACATCTCCACCCCTTGGGCCCGGCCGCGGCATAGGGAAAGAAGGGGACAGGTGAGACACAAAGGCTGCCCATTGGGCAGGCAGACGGTGGCTCCCAGCTCCATCAGAGCCTGGTTGAAATCACCAGGCCGATCCGGAGGGATCACCTGAGCGACCTGTTCCCGCAGCCGTTTTTTTACGGCAGTATCGGAAACACAGTCAAAGCTGGCCAGAAGGCGGGAGATCACCCGCAGCACATTACCGTCCACGGCTGGAACAGGTTGACCATAGGCGATGGAAGCAATGGCCCCCGAAGAATAGTCCCCGATGCCCGGCAACTTTTGCAGCAAGAGAGGATCGGAAGGCAGCTGGCCGCCGAACTCTTCCAGCACCATCCGGGCGGCTTTTTGCAGATTGCGTACGCGGCTGTAATACCCCAATCCTTCCCACAGCTTGAGAAGCTGCTCTTCTGGAGCCTGAGCCAGACTTTCAATGGTGGGGAGCGCTTCCATAAACCGGGTGAAATAGGGAAGGGCAGCTTCTACTCGGGTTTGCTGCAGCATGATCTCCGATACCCACACACGGTAGGGAGTGGGCTGGCTGCGCCAGGGCAGCACTCGGGCTCCTTGATCATACCAGTGGAGCAGCGGAGCGGGAATGGCCCAAAGAAGATTTTCTTGAGGGGTACTCATCCGATGGTGTTAAAATCGGTGGACAAGTAAGAGAGGACGGTGTCCATGGCTTCGTTTCCGAAGGCCTGGATAAAGTCTTCTTCCACTTTGTCGATGACTTTTTGGCCGCCTTGAGGATAGATGGCCAGAACATTTTCACGGTAAGTTTTATACACATGGCCGCAATGATACTCCCAGGGCATTTTGGCCTGGACATTCTGGGGCACATCTTCTCCCAGAGCAGCATCTTTGAATACCATATCACAGCAAGGACTGTCATGGAGATAGCTTTTCAGCTCAAAAGTCAAATCGGGATTGAAGCCGCGGACAATGCCCCGGTCGATTTCCTTACAATAAATCTTGCCGCATTCCACCAGGCCCATTTCTTCGAAGGCATCCCGCCAGGCACACAGAAAGCTGCGGGTCTCCTTGTCAGGATAAACTCCCACTTCTTCCGAACGGCGAGGGAAAGTGGAGGTCCATTCCCCATAGGCCATGTAGGACTTGAAGTTCAGCTGATGTCCATCCCGCAGAGCGCGCAGAGCCATGCGGGCTCCCCGCTGCTCAGCCATTTTTTGGGAGCACTTGACAAAGCAGCCCACACCGGCGCAGCCATAGGCCGCTTTCAGGTGTTTGTAAAACAGGCCAATGAGGGTAGCGTGGGTCTTTTCGTTGAATTTTGTGTTCATCCCGGTCTCCTCCTTGTGATTGCCATGTGGAAAAATCCATTGATGGTGGTATAATTGATACAATTATTATAGAATATCTTGACGCACAAAACAATATCCATATTGGGAAACAAAGCAAAAGCAGCAGAAGCGCCAATGGAGAAAAGAGGTCATTTCAATGGAGCAAGGAATTTTGTTGGCAGCGCTGGCCGGTATAGGCGGCACCGGATTGGGCGGTCTGATCGCCGTGTTATGGGGCAAAAAATCACTGCCCATACAAGGATTGCTGTATTTTACAGCGGGCATTATGCTGGGCATGGCCTTTTTTGATCTTCTCCCTGAAGCGGTGGCTCATGGCGCTCTTTGGGTGGTGGCCCTGGGGCTTTTGGGCGGCGGTCTGCTGGTGTGGATCGCTGAGAAGGCCGAGGCCGGACAGGAAGGGGAAAAGCAAGGGCGGATGGTTTCCGCCGGCCTGATGATGCTGGCCGCTTTGATGCTGCACAACCTGCCGGAAGGCTTTGTCATCGGGGCAGCCGCGGGAACTCATGCATGGGAAAGAGCCGGTCTGATCGCTTTGCACAATGTGCCCGGAGGAATGGCCATGGCCTTTCCGCTGCTTCAAGGAGGATTTGCTCGGGGCAAGGTGCTTCTTTTGTCGATGGTATGCGGTTTGCCCTTGGTGGTGGGATCGGTCTTGGGCACACTGGCCGGAGCCATGCCAGAGGGCCTGCTTTCCCTGTGCCTGTCTTTGGCAGCCGGGTCCATGGTCTTTGCCGCGGGTTTTGAGCTGAGTCAGCCGGAGACAAAGAAGGGAAAACTCTGCTTGCTGTGGCTGTTTTTGGGTTTGGCCCTGGCCTTTGCCTTGAGTGTAGGCCATGCGCATGCCCATTGATTGGATATTTTCCATGTTGCCCTTTACAATGATTCCTGGATGCAGTAAAATAATTTTATATTCAAAAGAAATGGCGGAGAAGAAACTTCTCCGCCATCTTAAATTTCGGGGGAATGAGGATGTTTGAACAAAAGGAGTACGATGGCCAGGACTTTGCAGGACTCAAAGAACCGGAACAGCAGGTGGAAGAGCTGAAATTTCATGATTGCCGTTTTGACGGCGGGGATTTTTCCGAATCGGTGTTCAAAAACTGCAGTTTTGAAAAATGCCGCTTCACCGGGGCCAGGCTGGGCGCCTGTCGTTTTGAACACTGTTCCATCGTCAACTGCACTTTTCAGTATGCGGGGCTTTTTGCGGCGGTGTTTGAAGAGTGCAAGCTGACGGGGACGGTGTTTGTAGGGGCCAATACAGCATCCATTCAGATCATTGGCGGCGACTGGTCCTATACCGATCTGCGGGAAATGGATTTCTATAAAATGGAGCTGGAGAACATCAATTTTCGGGGAGCGGACTTGAACCGGGCCAAATTGGAAAAATGCCGGATCAAAAACTGTGATTTTGAAGGGGCCATGATCAGCGGCGCCAGTTTCCGGCAATCGGATCTGCGGGATAGCAATCTGGGAGCCACAGATATTCTGGGCGCCGATTTTCGTGGAGCCCGAATCGATGTGCAGCAGGCCATTGATATGGCCCGGGCATTGGGAGCCAAATTCGAGCCATAATAGAAAGGAAAAGGAGGGAACGCCTTGAAAGAAGTTATGCTGTTTGTGCTGAAAAACTGCCCTTACTGTGTGGAGGCTCTCAGATGGCAGGAAGAATTGATGCAGCAATACCCGGAATTGCAAAAAATCCCCATCCGTGTAGTGGATGAGAGGAAGGAAGCGGCGCTGGCGGAATCCTATGATTATTATTATGTGCCTTGCTATTTTGTGGGCGGCGTGAAGATGCACGAGGGCGCGGCCAGCCGGGAGAAAGTGGAGACCGCTTTGCGCAGTGCGCTTTTGTAAGAAAAGACATTGAAAAATGGTGGGGGCAGTGCTATAATGTAGAACATTGTTGTAATAAAATGAATATGGGGGTATGATCTATGGTTCGAACAGGTTTTGACAATGAGCAATATCTGAGTATGCAGTCCCAGCATATCCTGGAGAGGATCAAGCAGTTTGGCGGCAAGCTCTATCTGGAGTTTGGCGGCAAGCTCTTTGATGATTTCCACGCATCCCGGGTACTGCCTGGTTTTGCGCCCGACAGCAAAGTGCGTATGCTCCAGAGCCTGGCAGATAAAGCCGAGGTGGTCATGGCCATCAACGCTGCCGACATCGAGAAAAACAAGGTCCGGGGCGATTTGGGCATCACTTACGATGCCGATGTGCTTCGCCTGATCGATGCTTTCCGGGGTATCGGGCTTTATGTGGGCAGTGTAGTCATCACCCGCTATGGCGGCCAGCCGGCGGCGGATCAGTTCAAAACCAAGTTGGAGCATTTGGGACTGAAGGTCTATCTCCATTACTCCATTCCTGGGTACCCCACCAATGTGCCCCTGATCGTCAGCGATGAGGGGTATGGCAAAAACGAATATGTAGAGACCACTCGGCCCCTGGTGGTGGTGACGGCTCCCGGTCCGGGCAGCGGCAAAATGGCCGTGTGCCTGTCTCAGCTGTACCATGAGTACAAGCGAGGCATCAGTGCAGGCTATGCCAAGTTTGAAACTTTTCCTGTGTGGAATCTGCCCCTCAAGCACCCGGTGAATCTGGCCTATGAAGCGGCTACCGCAGATCTCAACGATGTGAATATGATCGACCCCTATCATCTGGAGGCTTATGGCAAAACTGCGGTCAATTACAACCGGGATATTGAAGTGTTCCCGGTGCTCAATGCCATGTTTGAGACCATTGCCGGAGAAAGCCCTTACAAATCTCCCACCGATATGGGCGTCAATATGGCCGGTTTCTGCGTGACCGATGATGAAGCAGTGCGGGAAGCGGCTAAAATGGAGATCGTTCGCCGGTATTATAAGGTGATGTGCGATTATCGTGTGGGCCGGGTGAGTGAGGAAGCGGTACACAAGGTGGAGAGCGTGATGACCCAGGCGGGCGTTGATCCTTCTATGCGTCTTGTGATCCAGCCGGCCATTGACAAAGCCGAGGAGACCGGAGAGCCTGCTGCGGCCATGGAACTGCCGGATGGCACCATTGTCACCGGTAAGACATCCGCCTTGCTGGGCGCCTCTTCCGCCATGCTGATCAATGCGCTGAAGCATTTGGGCGGCATCAATTCCGATATCCATCTGCTGTCTCCCACTATTATTGAGCCCATTCAGAGGTTGAAGACAGGGTACTTGGGCAATAAAAACCCCCGTCTGCACACCGATGAAGTGCTGATTGCCTTGACCATCAGTGCCGCCACCAATCCGGTGGCCGAGCTGGCCATTAAGCAGTTGGGCAAGCTCAGAGGCTGTGAGGCTCACTCCACGGTGATCCTGGCTCAGGTGGATGACAATGTGTTCCGCAATTTAGGTGTCAACCTCACCTGCGAGCCTAGTTATCAGACCAAGAAACTGTTTCATAAATAAGATATTCCAATCCCCTATGTTCCATATGCCGCAGAAGAGATTCTGCGGCATATTTTTGCATATTTCCCCTCAGTTTGTTCACACTAGACGGTACTGGGGGAGAAAGAATGAGAATTGCAGTGATTGGAGAAGGAAAAGGGAAAACGGCGCGATATTTGCAGGCGCTGGCGGCCCAGCAAGGTATTTATTTGGAACAGGTGCCTTTGAAAAAAGGCGGAGTATATGATGTGGTTTTGGCCGGGCCGATGGCAGCAAAGGCAGAGGTGCCCGAATGCCACACATATGCCCTGGTGGCTTACGGAAAGGATGCTGCCCGTCTGTCTCGTTGTTTGCAGGCTCAGACGATAATAACCTATGGTACTGAAAAGAGCACACTCTCCCTGTCCTCCACAGAAGGGGGAGGGATGGTATCTCAGCAAAGGGAAATCATGGATATTTCCGGCGGCGCACAGCCCATCGGAGAAATCCGATTGCCGGAAGGGCTGCCCTCTCAATGGGCATGCGGAGCGGCCGGTGCACTGTTGGCCTGTGGTTGGAAGGGGATGTAGAGCCCAGAGTTGCTTTGGGTATTTGATGTTGTTTTTCGGAATAAGAAAAGTGCCCCCGTTTTTGCACGGGGGCACTTTTGCCGAAAGACTAGGCAAGCTTTACAACGGTAAGATTCAGATTGGTATAGTTGGTGGGATAGATGTTGGTCGTATCGTTGACCAACTGCAGGGGAGTGGGGCTAGTGGCACGGACCAGGAATGTGGAGGACAAAGGCATAATATCTCCCCGTTCCTGCAGGGCCAAGGACTGAGATGTGGGGATCGTGGTTCCATTGGTTTGGGCTGCCAATGTGGTGGTTGCAGTGGAACCGGAGCCAGTTCCTCCGGACTCAGAGTTCACGGAGTAATTTACCAGATAGGTGCCCACCGGTAGGGTTACAGTAGTGCCGCTGACGGTGATGCCGCTGCCAGGCGAGTTGTAGCTTACGGTCAGGGGGACAGCTTGCTTGGCGTTCAGCGTCACCGAGGGGTTTGTAGCCCACAGAGAGCTGGAGGTGGCTGAGACACCATTAGCACCTTGAGGAATGGTAAAATCAAAGATGGCTTTTTGAGGCGATCCCACATTGGTTACGGCGGCCGGTGTACCAGGACTGCCAGTGGTTACATTGCCCACAGATAGTGTGGCAGCCGTTCCGGTTTCTCCACTGGGACCAGTAGGACCAGTAGGTCCAGTGGGACCAGTAGGTCCGGTAGGTCCAGTAGTCCCGGTAGGCCCAGTGGGACCAGTAGCTCCGGTAAGACCAGTAGGTCCAGTAGCGCCAGTGAGGCCAGTAAGTCCGATGGGTCCAGTAGGCCCATTAGGACCAGTAGGCCCATTAGGACCAGTGGGTCCAGTAGGTCCGGTAGGTCCAGTAGTCCCGGTAGGCCCAGTGGGACCAGTAGCTCCGGTGAGACCAGTAGGCCCGGTAGGCCCAGTGGGACCAGTAGGTCCAGTTGGCCCACTAGGTCCGGTGAGACCAGTGGGTCCGGTAGGCCCAGTAAGTCCGATGGGTCCAGTAGGCCCGCTAGGTCCGGTAGGCCCAGTGGGGCCGGTGGGACCAGTAGGTCCGGTGGGGCCGGTGGGGCCGGTGGGTGCATTGATATATACACAACTTACGAGACGGCTTTTCCGCCGATCACATAGAGTTCCTTCTGATTGTTTTCAACGAACTCTGCGATACGGCGATACTGGTCAGCGAAGTTAAACTCGATTTCGATTCCTCCGTCCTCATGGACATAGATGGCGTGCACCAGCTCTACCAACAGTCCTCTGGAAAGGCTTTGGATGTTGCGGTATTTTAGGAAGGCTGTCAAATAAGGGTCTTCTGCACTGACCCCCTGGGCATATACGTCGCATTCGCTTTTCAGATGCTCAATAGTCTCTTCCAGCTGCTGGGCCTGCTGCTCAAACTTGACCTTCATGCGGCGGTATTGATCCCGGGTAATGTCTCCACTTTTCCAATCCATATAGAGCCCATCCATAAGGCCCGACACCTTCTCCAGCTCTTTGGTGCGCTGGGCCAGAAGGGCGTTGAGCCGGGCCGACTCCGTATGTACTACAGGGGCGCTGTTGATTGCGTCAATCACCTCAGATAAGGATGCCACAAGGGCGATCTGGGCCTGGATCGCAGCCAGCACAGCCTGCTCCAGCACATCCAGCCGGATGGCATGCTTGCTGCACCGTTCTTTAGACTTATCCCGATAGGTGCGGCAGGCGTAGTAGACATATCCCTTAGAAGTGCGGCGGGTCATCCCTTTGCGACAGTCCGCACACCGAACCAGACCGGAAAACAGGTACACTTCCCGTTGTCCCGGAGCCGTTCGGGTGTCCCGCTTGTGCAGTTCCTGGGCGGCCTGAAAGGTATCTGTGGAGATAATGGGCGGAATGGCATCCTCCACCATGTACCAATCCTCTTCCGGGACGGCGGTGCGCTTATGCACCTTGTAGCTGATGACCTTTTGCCTACCCTGGCGCATGGTGCCGATATACAGGGGGTCCTGGAGCATCCGGGACACCGTTGTTGGGTTCCACAGACCATCGTTGGCGGTGGCGTGGGGGTTTTCGTAGCGGAATCCTTTGGATCGTTTATAAGATGTTGGGTTTGGAATGCCCAACTCGTTAAGCCGCTTTGCGATCCCTGCCTTGCTCATGCCATCGTTGACAAACCAGTCGAACATCCGTCGGACCACATCGGCGGCCTGCTCATCTACCACCAGGGCGTTTTTATCCTGTGGGTCCTTGGCATAGCCATAGGGGGCAAAGGCGCCGATAAACTCGCCCCTTTCCCGCTTGGTCCGGAAGGTCCGGCGCACGTCGGCGCTGGTTTTGTAGGCGTACTGCTCGTTCATAAAGCCGGTGATGCTGACCTCCAGGCTGTGGACCACCTCCGGGTCCAGGTAGGTGTCAATCCGGGGCTGGTACAGGGAGATGAACCGGGTGTTATACAGGGGGATAAACTCCTCCAGAAAGCGGCCCTGGTTGGCGCTGTTTCGGAAGGCCCGGGAGAGGTTTTTCACGATGATGCAGTTGATACGCCCGGACTTCATGTCCTGCACCATGCGCTGAAAGTCCCGGCGCTCCAGGTCCGTGGTGCCACTGGTGCCGTCGTCGATATAGGTGTCCACCACCTCATACTGCTCGTCTGGGAAAAAGCTGGGGATCTCCTGGCTGAGGATCTTGTCCTGATTGACGACAGACTCCGATACATCGTTTCCATCCTCCCGGGACAGTCGGATATATTTTCCGATCCGCCAGGTAACTAGCCTGGCATTCTTTTTTTGCTCGTCGTTTTTTCGGATTCTTGCCATGTCGGGGAGCCTCCTTTTCCCCCCTATAACTATAATTATTATAGCATAAAAATGGGGATAAATCAATTTCTGATGCTGATAAAGTATGATTTCAGCTTATTTTCTAGTGTCTTTTCGTCAGAAATAAAGGAAATGCGGACCGGCGTTTTCCCCACCCGAAAGCAGTAAGGATTAGTGACCTGGGCCAGGAAGCAGTCCAGGCGCTCCGCCGGAGTATCGCCGCTAATTTCCACATCCAGGATGTCTGCCAGGGTATCGGGGCCGACTCCTTTGATACTACTATTTTGCATTTTTTCCAGCTGCTCCACAGTCACCATGGCAGGCACCTCCATAGGATAGATTATGAGGCTCTCTTTGCATGATATGCACTGAGACAGGCCGGCGCTGTTTGCAATATAGGCAAAATGACACCGGCCTGTGGGCTTTTTATCCAAGCAAAGGTAATAATCTCTCTCTATGTTACGGTGTACCAACCGGGCCTCCGACCGATTGTCCGTATGTGTTGATGACAGGTATATTCCGTTTGAGCATAAGACCCTTGATTTTTCGCCCGCTGCGATCTCTAGCCCTTTCAAATCCTGCGGTGGTCAGTGCTGCATAGAAATCCTTTGTGCTGCGCACATACTCACCCATTTCGGTACAATATTCGCGGTAAGTGCGGTAAACATCACTGGAGGATTCAAGCGCGGTATCGTCCAAGACACAGCATTCGTCCAAAAAATCAGACAACCAGTCTTGATTCTCGCGGTAGTCAGCGACGGCAGCTTGCACTACAGGCGGTACTGCCAGATGAAAATTGTTAGCAATAACACGCTGCGCACCCTCGATGGCCCAGGCCAGTATAGCGCCGCCAGAACACCTCACCAGGTAGTTGGCGTAATTTTTGATGTCGCTCCCACCCTCGATTTTAGCATTAAAAGGCACGATTTTGATTCGCCGCCATATGCCATCATCGAGTCCGCCTACACGAGGCAGATGGTTGGTGTATAGCACGAGCGTATGCGTAGGGGTAAACTGGATGGGTTGATGGTATTTCTTTGCCGCCAAAATCTTGTCTGTTGAGCACAGCTGTTTGACTCTGGCCGTGTTGAGGCGAGTCCCTTCCTCCAACTCGCTGGCAATCACCAGGCGCTTGCCCCGCATCTCTGCCATCTCCGGCTGGGCGTTGTTCTTGCCGGTGGTCAAGTTTTCAGCGGACAGGCCGCCGGCGTAGTCCCCCAGCACGGAGGCAAGAGCATTGAAAAAGGTACTCTTTCCGTTCCGGCCCACGCCATATGCAATGACCAAAAACTCTTCAAAAACCGCCCCTATCAATGCAATTCCGGCGATTTCCTGGACATAGCGTATCAGGTCTGTATCTCCACAGAAAAAAATATCCAGGGCCGCCGCAAATACGTCCTTGCCGTCATTGCTTGGGTCTACGGCTGTCTGCTTGGTAATAAGGTCCTGCGGCGTGTGATCATGCATGACACCAGTCCGCAGGTCAACAGTGCCCGAGGGACAGTTGAGCAAAAAAGGATCATTGTCGAGGTCCTTGGGCTCAATCAGCACCATAGGAGCAGCCTCCCGAACGATTGCGGAAATACCCCGGGTGCTGCGGTATTTTTTGGCGAAATCTCGTAGGATACGCGCATTCTGATAGGTACGATAAACCTTTTTTTGATAGTCGTCCAGCGAGGCAGTGGGACTTATGTCGTTGCAGGACTTGTCCCAAACCTTCTCAACTACGAGGATGTCCCGACAGTCTTTCATTGTGCCCTCGGCGTTTGCCTTCTGTTCGTAGGTGAATTGCTGGACTTTTGCTCGCGCGAGTTCAGTCGAGGCCTCGAAGAAGGCGCCATTATATACGAGCCAGCCTGTAGATGAGTGATACCCCAGCACCTCCCCATAAAGGGATGAAAACAGGGAAGCCTGACCAACATCGGTATAATCGTCTGGCAGGCAAGGTAGCTTGGGGACAGGCTTACGCTGCGGCTTTTGCTGCACAGACCCCGCTCCTGGTGGTGGGTTGCCACTCTGCTGTGCGGGCGTCCCGCCGGG
>CALLCY010000024.1:0-6407 GCA_938000015.1 uncultured Clostridia bacterium | reverse complement strand
ACTTGCCCCTTGAGAAGTGCAAAAAGCCACGCACAGGTCGCGGCTTTTTGCGGATGGATGAAGGGTACGGCAAACGGTCTTTTTCGTTATATCGGTTTCTTGACAGTCTGAAGCGGCGGGCGAAAGCCCGCCGCTTTTAAACTATCGAAACAGTCGTGTGGATGAAGGAGAGGCTTGGCCCTAACCCTGCTCCATCCCATGCAACCCGCCGAAGCAAAGAAAAGAATGGGAGCAGCGGCTCGCCGCAAAAAGTTTTTCCAAAAGCCGTGGGGCCATTGCCGGGAGGGAAAAAATCTGCGATAATAAAGAATAGATGCGGCACAGGCCGCAGGGAAGAGGAGAAAGAGAGAAACCATGAACTATACCTTTTGTGTTCCCTGTCTTTTGGGAGTGGAGGGCTTGGTGGCCGACGAGCTGCGCTACCAGCATTTTGAGGGAGTCCGGACGGAAAACGGCCGGGTCTATTTTGAAGGCCCTATGGCGGAGTGCGCCCGGGCCAATCTGCGTCTGCGCTGCGGAGAACGGGTACTTTTGCGCCTGGCTTCCTTTCCGGCCTACACCTTTGAAGATCTGTTCCAGGGGGTCAAAAGCATCCCCTGGGCCGATTATCTGCAAAGCGACAGCATTTTTCCGGTGGTGGGCTATTGCGTAGGTTCCCAGCTGCACAGCGTTCCCGATTGTCAGCGGATCATCAAAAAGGCAGTGGTGGAATGTCTGAAGGAGAGCTACAATTTGTCCTGGTTCCCCGAGACTGGGGTCAAATACCAGATCCGCTTTTCTCTGCTGGAGGATCAGGCGGAGATCTATCTGGATACCACCGGCGCGCCCCTCTATAAGCGGGGATATCGCCTGGCCACCCAGCAGGCCCCTCTGCGGGAGACCCTGGCGGCCAGCCTGGTGAAGATCACCCGGTACCGTGGCCGGGAAGAGCTGATCGATCCTTTCTGCGGTTCCGGCACTTTGGCCATCGAGGCGGCCATGGTGTGCTGCCGTATCGCCCCGGGAGCACGCCGCAGCTTTGAAGGGGAAGACTGGCTCTTTGAGGACAATGCCTGTTGGGAGGAAGAGCGTCAGCGGGCCTTGGGGGAAGAAGCGCGGGAGAAACTGCCCATCACCGCCAGCGATATTTCGGGGGAAGCGGTGGAACTGGCCCGGGAAAATGCCCGGCGGGCCGGGGTGGAAGATCTGATCACCATTCGCAGGGCTGACGCTCTGGGCCTGCCCTATACCGGCCGGAAAGGGGTGCTGCTTACCAATCCCCCTTATGGGCAGCGGTTGTCCACCCAGGAGGAAGCCCGGGCTCTTTATGACGGGCTGGGCCGGGCGCTGCACCAGACGCCGGGACTGAAAAAGTATATCATCACTTCCGATCCGGAGTTTGAGACCTATTTTGGGGCCAAGGCGGACAAGCGGCGGAAGCTTTACAACGGAATGCTCAAATGCCAGCTGTTTATGTATTATAAACAGGCTGTGGAAGAGGGGCGGGAAAAGAGAAGATGAAACACATCTTTTTGATCAATCCGGCGGCGGGAAGCCGGGGCCGTCAGGCCGAATTGGCCGGGGTGTGCCGGAAAGCCGCCCTGGAGCAGAATCTGGAATATGAGATCCTGGTCACCGAACATCCGGGCCACGGGGTGGAACTGGTGCGGAAAGCCTGCCTGCAAGGAGGCGGACAGCATCTGCGGTTTTACGCCTGCGGTGGCGATGGTACCCTGAACGAAGCGGCCCGGGGGGCCTTTGGGATGTGGAATGTGGCGGTGGGCCATTTTCCCGCCGGTACCGGCAACGACTTCATCAAGGTGTTTGGCCGGCAGATGAACCGGTTTTTCCAGCTGCCCGAGCTGACAAAAGGGGAAGAACTGCCGGTGGATTATGTAGAGACCAACTGCGGCGGTGCAGTGAATGTGCTGTCGGTGGGCATCGATGCCCGGGTGGCGGCAGGGATGCGGAAATATAAGCGTCTGCCCCTGTGCCGGGGACAGTGGCCCTATGTGTTCTCTGCGGCGGAAAACATTCTCCGGGGCCTGGGGGAGGGGTATCAGGTCATCATCGATGGCAAGAGCTACGATGGAGACTATTCCATGATCTTCGCCGCCAATGGCCGGTGGTATGGAGGAGGCTTCTGTCCTGTGCCCGATGCGGACCCTCAGGATGGGCAGCTGGATGTGCTTCTGGTGAGCAAAGTGGGCCGTATGACGGCGGCCAAGGTGGTGGGGGCCTATAAAAAGGGTCTGGGGTATCAATATCCCCAGTATATCAAAAGAGTTCCCGCCCATGAGCTAGAGATCTGCCGCCGGGATGGGAAGGAGCTGTGTGTCAATCTGGACGGAGAGATCGCCTATACCCCCCGTTTGCAGGCGGTATTGCGCCAAGGGATGAAGTTTATCGTGCCCCAAGGGGTACGGGTGGAAAAACAGGATCAATAGAGAAAGAAGGAAGAACAATGGGAAATGTTCATGTGATGAGCTTCAGCCCCACTGGCGGCAGCCGGAAGGCCGCCATGGAAGTGGGAAAGCAGATCGCCCAATCGGCCGGTTGCGCTGTGGGTGAGTTGTCTTTGGGGCGCCCCGATGATCGGGCCGCCCGCTACCATTTCGGCTCGGAGGACCTGCTGGTGCTGGCCTATCCGGTGTATGGCGGCCGGATGCCCGCTTTGTTGGAGGAGACCATGACCCATCTGGCGGGGGAGAACACCCCGGCGGTGGTTCTGGCGGTTTACGGCAACCGGGCCTATGAGGACGCTCTGCTGGAAGGGGTGGAGCGGCTTCAGAAGCAGGGCTTTGTACCCATCGCCGCAGGAGCCTTTGTGGCAGAGCATACTTACACCAGCGCCTTGGCCGGAGGCCGCCCCGATGAAAGCGACCTGGCTTTGGCCCGGCAGCTGGGAGAAAAGGTGGCAGAGAAATGGCAAAAAGGGGAGAAAACCCTGGTGAAGGTGCCGGGGAACCATCCCTACAAAGAGCGGGGCGCCAGTGCTTCCCGCCATCCCAAGACCAAAGACAACTGCACAGGCTGCGGCCTGTGTGCCTCTCTTTGCCCTATGGGCATCATCGATCCCCAGGACCCCAAAGTGGTGGGCGAGGGCTGTCTGGCCTGCTTTGCCTGTGTGAAGAACTGCCCGGTGGGGGCCAAGTTCTTTGAGGACGAGGGATTGGACAAGGCCAAGATGTGGCTGGAGGCCAATTTCCAGGAGCCCAAAACACCGGAACTGTTTGTGGATTAAAAAAGATAACAAAATCCCGGAACCGTCAGGTTCCGGGATTTTTGTATGCAAAGATAAAAATTAGTCTTTCATAGCGGAAACAAGCAGCATCATGGGGCGGCGCATTTCATCCTTCATGCCTGGGATGTCCATCATTTCAGCAGGGGGCTGAGGTTCGATAATGTGCTGCAAGGTAAGTCCATTTTGAAGCAATGTGTTCAGATAGGTGGTCAAGGTCCGGTGGTATTTGACAACCGGCTCTCCCAAAAAGACGGCCTTGCGAGGGCCTTCATAGTAATAGTTATCCACAGGGAAGTGGAGAATTTCCCCCGTCTCATCATAGTACCAGTCCTGAGGGCCGGAAGAAGTGAAAACCGGATGTTCTACGGAAAAGACCAGGTGACCGCCTTTTTTCAGCCAACGAGCAATGTTTTCCGCCAAAGGCCCGAAGTCTTTGACATAGTGGAAAGCCAGGGAGCTAAGGACGATATCAAAGGTCTCAGGGGGAAACTGCAAGTCTTCCATGGCTGCGCATTGGTATTGGATCTGAGGCGCGGAGTTGATCTCTTGGGCCTTTTGGAGCATCTTGTGAGAGATGTCGGTACCCAGTACCGATGCAGCCTTGTGCTCGGCGGCATATTTGCAGTGCCAGCCGTAGCCGCATCCCAGGTCCAGAACGGTTTTTCCACAGAAATCCGGGAGAATTTTTTCAAGTTCTGACCATTCCCCTGCACCCTGCAAGCCTTTTTGAGAGCGGAGCATCTGGCTGTATTTCTGGAAAAAGATCTCGTTATCGTATTTGTTCTCTTTCATGTTTGGGTCCTCCCATGTAAATATTGTTTCGTGTTTTGTTTATTTACATGGGTTTATGCAATCTTTTGGGAGATGATACCACCGCACATATCCATTCACTCCCTTCCGGTGACAGAAACAGTATAGCACTGCTTTGCGGAAAAATCCATCTTGCGGAAAGGGGGAGAGGAAGGCATTATTCTTCCACTTCGGCGGGGGTGGTGAGAAGAGCGGCAACGATGGCGCACAGGCCGCCCACCAGTTTGGAGATCATATAAATGGCCACCACCCGGGAGGGCTCCAAGCTGGACACAAAGGCCAGCTGTCCGCCCAATACAAAGGCGCCGCTCACCGAAAAGGCGGCGTTTACCGTCTTGCCCCGCTTGTCCATCCGGTCAAAGAGGGGCAGCATGGAAACACTGGTGGCCAGGCACAGCAGCAGTCCAACCACCGCCGGTTCGTTGATGCGCATTTTTCGGGCCAGCCAGTGCATGGGCGGGCTGAAACGGGTGAGGGCCAGATGGGAGAGCACCATGGCTCCGCAGATGACGACGGTAACCTTGATGACCACCACCAGTGCTTCGTTCACCAGATCCAGAGAAGCCACCTGCCAGGCAGGGATGAACAGTCCGGCCATCACCAGGGCAAACAGGGTGAAGCTGAGGATCTGTACACCGCGGCCAATGCAGAGCAGGGCCTTGGTGGTGCCTTGGGGAAAACGGGACAGGGCCAGGCACAGAAGCAGGCAGATGAGCAGGATGGGGGCGGTGTTCCGCAGCAGGGTCAGCAGGGGCAGGCGGAGAAGCAGGCCGCCCAGCACCACTCCGGTGGGCAGCGTGACGATGCCCAGCACAATGCCCCGCATCATAGCGGGGGTGTCTTCCTTTTTGATGGCCGACATGGCGATGGGCAGCACAAAGCTGACGGTGCAGCCCAGGCTGGAGGCCACGATCAGACCGGAAAACAGCCCCAGGGCTGGGGTGGCTGCCATCTGTTTGGCGATGGAATAGCCGCCCAGGTCGGGAGCCAGCAGGCTGCCAATGAGCAGAGAAGGGTCAAAGGGCAGCAGCTTTTCCAAATGGGAAATGGCTCCGGCGCTGTGCTGTACGGCGGTGATGCCCAGGGCGTAGATGCCCACCAGGGACAAGGCCAGACTGCCCATAGCAGCAAGGCCGTGGTCGATTTCGGCCCCCAGCCCCATTTTTCCCCCTGCCATTTTGTCCAGCAAACCCAGAAGTGCCAGAATCAGCATGATGGCAATGAAAATATTCATGGTTCTCCATTCCCCCAACCGGCGTTTTTCTTTTGCAAAGAGTTCCGCAGAGCATCTTATCATGGAAAGGGAAGGAAGACAAGATGGCATTTTTTTCTTCCACATCCATCCATTCACAAAAAATTTTAAAATGGGGGCTTGAAAAACTCCCGCAGGTGGCATATTATAATACTTGTGTTAGCACTCCGGTGTAATGAGTGCTAAACCATTTCTGAATGGATTATCATTGAGGAGGTTATCCCATATGAAACTGCAACCGCTGGCTGACCGTGTGGTCATTAAAATGGTAGAAGCGGAAGAGACAACAAAGAGCGGCATCATCCTGACCGGCTCTGCCAAAGAGAAGCCCCAGGTGGCCGAGGTCATCGCTGTGGGCCCTGGCGTCAAGGACAACAAGATGCAGGTGAAGGTGGGCGATAAAGTCATCACCAGCAAGTTCTCCGGCACCGAAGTGAAGATCGAAGGCAATGAGTACATCATTGTCAAGGAAAACGATATTCTCGCCATTGTTGAGTAATAGAGGAGGAAAACCATCATGTCCAAAGAAATCCTTTATGGTGAAGACGCCAGACGGGCCCTGGAGCGGGGCATCAATCAGCTGGCCAATACAGTGAAAGTGACCATGGGCCCCAAGGGCCGCAATGTGGTGCTGGACCGGAAGTACGGCACACCCCAGATCACCAATGACGGCGTGACCATCGCCCGTGAAGTGGAGCTGGACGACATCTTCGAGAACCAGGGCGCTCAGCTGGTGAAGGAAGTTGCCACAAAGACCAACGATGTGGCCGGCGACGGCACCACCACCGCCACCCTGCTGGCTCAGGCTTTTGTCCGTGAGGGCATGAAGAATGTGGCCGCAGGCGCCAACCCCATTGTGGTGAAGAAGGGCATCCAGAAGGCTGTGGATACCGCCATCGAAGCCATCCGCCTCAACTCCCAGGCTGTCAGCGGCACCGAGGACATCGCCCGCGTTGCCTCTGTTTCCTCCGGGGATGAGTCCATCGGCAAGCTGATTGCCGAGGCCATGGAGAAGGTCACCGCCGACGGCGTTATCACCGTGGAAGAGTCCAAGACCGCTGAGACTTACAGCGAAGTTGTGGAAGGCATGCAGTTTGACCGGGGCTACATCACCCCCTACAT
>CALLCY010000023.1:0-3584 GCA_938000015.1 uncultured Clostridia bacterium | reverse complement strand
TTGATGGTGTCCCGCAGGGCCTTGGGCTGCTCCATGATCTCCTTGATCATAAAGTGCTCATAGCCGCCCTTTTCCGCCGAGGAAATGTCCCAGTTCACCGTCTGCACTTCGGGCTCCAGCTTCTGGCCGAAGGCGTTGAACACCTCCACCGAGTCGGGAGTGATGCGGGCAATCTGGTTGTCTTCCAGCACGATATAATGCTTGGTTTTCTGGATGATGGCGGGGATGTCGGAGGCGATCAGGTTCTCCCCTTCGCCCACGCCGATGATCAGCGGGTTGTCCCGCTTGGTGCAGTAGATCTCGCCGGGGTTGTCAGCGGACAGGATGCCCAGAGCATAGCTGCCCCGCAGATCCTTCACAGTGTCCATCAGGGCCTGCATCATATCCCCCTTGAAATGGTGCTCAAACAGGTGGGCCACCACTTCGGTGTCGGTCTGGGACTGCATCTCATAGCCCTCTTTTGTGAGCATTTCCCGCAGTTCCAGGTAGTTTTCGATGATGCCGTTGTGAACGATAGCGATCCGTCCATTGCGGCTGATGTGAGGATGGGCGTTCACATCGGAAGGCTCACCATGAGTGGCCCACCGGGTGTGACCGATGCCGCAGGTGGCTTCCATGCCGCCCACCTGCTGCACCTTGTCCTCCAGGTTCTTGATGCGGCCCTTGGTCTTGACCACCTTCAGCCCTTCGGGGCGCAGCACTGCCACACCGGCGGAGTCATACCCACGGTACTCCAGCTTATACAGTCCTTGCAACAAAACGGGCACGGCCTCTTCCCGGCCCACATATCCTACGATTCCGCACATAAGAAATTTTTCCTCCAAAATCAAAATTAACGCCTGCGGGGATGTTGTCACGGCGGTCACCCGCCCTTTTTCTCTCCTCCGCTTTATGGCCAGGCGTCAATGCGCAGGGGGTATCCGCCGAATGGTTCGATCCTCCCCCACCTCGTCAACTGCCCGCAGGCAGTCCCGGCGCTTTGTGTGTTGTTTTTGCACCTTCGCGGCCTCACCACCTTTCCATGGATTGGGCCTTTACCGCCCCATATCCCCGGCAAAAACCGGGGATATGGGTGTAAAGCGCTGTCCCTTTCCTGCCCTTCAAAAGACAGGGTTTTTATTTGGAATACAGCTCCTCGATGACCTTGGCGGCCTTCTGAGCCATTTCATTTACCAGCTTTTCATCCTGGCCTTCCACCATCACCCGCACCAGGGCCTCGGTGCCCGAAGGACGGATGAGGATGCGGCCATTTTCACCAAAGACCTCCCCGATCTCCCGGCTGATGGCCTGCACTT
The DNA here is from genome assembly GCA_938000015.1 of uncultured Clostridia bacterium. GTDB lineage: Bacteria > Bacillota > Clostridia > Oscillospirales > Butyricicoccaceae > Pseudobutyricicoccus. The sequence continues at coordinate 2,289 of CALLCY010000023.1, read as the reverse complement.
CCGGCTGGTCGGCCACCGTCTTTTTCTTGTCGTTGGGCACCGGCACATTGATCATCTTCTGGGGGTAATGGGCGATCTCACCGGCAAGCTGGGACGCCTTCTTGCCGCTTTCCTTCAGCACCTTGAGGAAGGTGACAGCGGTGAGCTCGCCATCGCCGGTGGTGGCGTGGTCGGTCAAAATAACATGGCCCGACTGCTCGCCGCCCAGGTTCCAGCCGTCCTTCTGCATCTGCTCCAGCACGAACCGGTCCCCTACCTTGGTGGCGGCCATGGGAATGCCCTTGTCCTTGAGGAAGTTTTTCAGGCCCAGGTTGGACATGACGGTGGCCACAACGCCGCCTTTCAGCTTGTTCTGCTTTTTGAGCGCCGCCGCCAGCACACCCATGATCTGGTCGCCGTCGATGACTTCGCCCTTTTCATCCACCAGCAGGCACCGGTCGGCGTCGCCGTCAAAGGCCACGCCCAGGTCGTAAGACCCTTCCCGCACCGTTTTGCACAGGGCCTCCATATGGGTGGAGCCGCAGCCGGTGTTGATGTTGATGCCGTCGGGCTGGCAGAAGATCAGGTCGGTTTCGCACTCCAGCCGCTGGAACAGGCTGGGCGCGGTGCGGGAGGATGCGCCGTTGGCGCAGTCCACGACGATGCGCAGGCCCTTGAGAGACCCGGCGGCTTCGGCCACATGAGCCACATATTCGTCGCAGGCGGCGTGAGCCTTGGGCTGCACCCGGCCGATCTTTTCACCGGTGACCGGAGAAGCCCCGGAAGGATCGTCGATCAGAGCTTCCACCGCCGCTTCCAGCTCGTCGGACAGCTTACAGCCGTTGGAGCCGAAGATCTTGATACCGTTGTGCTCAAAAGGATTGTGGGAGGCCGAAATGACGATGCCCGCATCGGCCTTGTGCTCCACAGTGAGGTAGGCCACGGCCGGTGTAGGGATGACCCCCAGCAGCACGGCGTCGGCTCCGGCGGCGCAGATGCCTGCGGCCAGAGCACATTCCAGCATATCCCCGGAAATGCGGGTGTCCCGGCCGATATAGATCTTGGCCTTGTGGGAAAGCTCCTTTGTCAGCACACTGGCGGCGGCAAACCCGGCCTTGAAAGCCAGGGTGCAGGTGAGTTCCTCATTGGCCACCCCACGGATGCCGTCTGTTCCAAAATATTTACCCATTTTCTTTCTTACCCCTTCTTGCCCGTTTACAGCGTCAGCTCCTGCTGGCCGAGAAACGGGATATTCAAATGATCGTAGGCTTTTTTGGTGACGCAGCGCCCTCTGGGCGTGCGGGTGAGGAAGCCGATCTGCATGAGATACGGCTCCTGCACATCTTCCAGGGTCACGGCCTCTTCCCCGATGGTGGCCGCCAGGGTCTCCAGCCCCACCGGGCCGCCCCGGAAATTATAGATGATGCTCTCCAGCATCCGCCGGTCGGTCATGTCCAGCCCCAGCTTGTCGATCTCCAAGGCGCTGAGGGCCAGGTCGGCCATCTCTCGTGTGATGGCGCCGCCCCCCTTCACCTGGGCAAAATCCCGCACCCGCTTTAAAATGCGGTTTGCAATACGGGGGGTGCCCCGGCTGCGCATGGCCACTTCCAGGGCCCCTTCCGGCTCGATGTCGATGCCCAGAATCCCGGCGCTGCGGGTGACGATTTTCTGGAGTTCCCCGGCGGAGTACATTTCCAACCGGAGCATCACCCCGAACCGGTCCCGCAAGGGCGAAGTCAGCTGTCCCGCCCGGGTGGTGGCCCCGATGAGGGTGAACTTGGGCAAATCCAGCCGGATGGACCGGGCGGCCGGGCCTTTGCCGATGATGATATCCAGGGCATAGTCCTCCATGGCGGGATAGAGCACCTCTTCCACGCTGCGGTTCAGGCGATGGATCTCATCGATAAAGAGCACATCGTTTTCATTGAGGTTGGTCAAAAGAGCCGCCAGATCCCCTGCCTTTTCGATGGCCGGGCCGGAGGTGATGCGGATATTGACCCCCATTTCGTTTGCAATGATGCCGGCCAGGGTGGTTTTGCCCAGGCCCGGCGGGCCATAGAGCAGCACATGGTCCAGGGGTTCCCCCCGCTGCCGGGCGGCTTCGATGAACACCGACAGATTGTCCTTGGCCTTGCTCTGGCCGATGTATTCATTCAGCTTCCGGGGGCGCAGGGAGTTTTCCCCTTCGTCCTCTTTTGTCAAGCTGCTGGTGACGATCCGTTCTTCTTCCAGATCCTTTTCAAATTCGATTGCCACTGTGATCCCCCATTACCGCATGAGCTTTTTCAGGCACTGGCGCACCAGCTCCTC
>CALLCY010000022.1:0-10904 GCA_938000015.1 uncultured Clostridia bacterium | reverse complement strand
AGGTCGGAGCCGGAGGCGTTGACCAGGCCAGCCACTTCAGCAGCAGCCTTGGCGAAGTTGCCGCCGCCGCGCTGGTTCATGTCGCCGCAAGCTTCCTCGGCGCAGTCGATGACATATTCCACATCGGCCTTGTCGATGCCGGCAGCCTTCACAGCGTGGAGCAGAGCCAGAACGCTGGAAGCCTTGCAGGCGATGTTCTCGAACATAACATGAGCGGACAGGTTCACATCCACATCGTGAGCGCGCTTGACGCAGCCCACCAGGTTGCCCATGTGGTACAGGGGCTCAGCATGCTCCTCGTCCACCAGGCGCTTGATCTCGGCGCCGTCGATACCCTCAGCCACCTTGGCCATGATATCTTCGCCGATCACAGGGTCAGCAGCCAGCTTGTCCTTTGTGGCGCTGACAAAAGCTTTATCCAGATATACCAGCTCGAACACGTCGCAGACCTGCATCAGAACCAGGAACTCGTCCTGAGGCATGATCTCACCGAACTTGCCGTAGCGCTGGGCATTTTCCATGTTTTTACCAACCCAGGGCTGCTCATGTTCGGCCAGCTCTTCCGGCGTCATGTTGCCGATGTAAGTCTGGTTGGGCATGTAGGCAACCACATCTTCATAGGAACGAATGTGGTTGGGGAGCTCCTTCAGATACTCCGAATCAGGGTTGACGATCTTCTCAGTGGTCTGGGTGGTGCCGGCGTGGAGCACCATGTCAGGGGCATGTACCAGGACATAACCCGCGCCTTTGATAACGCTGTTCATTTTGTTCACTGCCTCTCTACGCAATTTATTGTGGCCCCGAAGGGGCGCTTCTATGGGAATGGATCTAACATGAACGGTATAGAGTTTTCAGCAGCCGCAATATACCCAAAGTCGTTCACCTCTTACTTTTTCCTTCGTAAGAGAGACAAAAGAAAATGGTGATATGGTGATTTGATCACCATATCACCATAGTTCTTAAATCTTAGAGATATTTGCAGTACTGTTCTCTGATACTGCTCATTTCGCTGACGATGTCGTCCACATCCAGAACCATCTCCATCATAGAGATCTGGTCCTCGTAGACCTGCTCATCAACTTCGGCTTTAATCTCAGGCTCGCAAATGTGATAAACCGTGAGTCCCAACGAGACTCCTGTCAACGGACCTGCGAAAGTGGGGTCGCCGGCTGTAACAGTCTCCGCGGCCAGGCCGGAAGCCTCGCCCTCGGCAGCGCCCAGCAGAACAACAATGTTCTCTGCGCCATACTGCTCAGCAAACTCCTTCACTCTCTTCTGATTTTCCAGGTCCATTGCACCAGCGGCGGTTCAGACGAAGCACTCCGTAGAGGAGAAGACTACTTCTGCGCCCGCAGTCTTCGCGCATTCTTCAATCGCGGGACCTGGGATGCCATCTCTATCGCCGATGATGATAACCTTCTTACCGGACAATATACTCATGGCTCTACCTCCTTCTCATAGATTTTTTATATGGACAGCTTTCGCTGTCCCGTTGAACGCTTCCCGGCTTTTGGCCGGGAGCGTTTAACGCAGGGACAAATTAGAGGATCAAGGGCACTTAGATATGCTTTTTGATCATCTCTTCGATGCTCTCAGCAGTGCAGTCTTCTTTGACCAGCACATCGATCTGAGCACCGTTCTCATAGATCGCCATGACGGGCAGACCCATGACCTTCTGAGCGATAGCCAGTCTGCGGGCCTTTGTGGTGTTCAAAGCGCAGAACTTCATCTTGTCGCCATAGGTCTCAGCATACTGATGCACGAAGGGCATCAGAGCGGCGCAGGGCACGCAGCCATCGCCATAGAAATCGACGAACACTTTGCCTTCGGCCTTCAGAACTTCGGCTTCGAAGTTTTCTTTTGTCAGCTCAACCATTGGAATATCCTCCTTGTATGTTGTGTAAAATTAGCCGAGGTACTTCTCGCACTGCACAGCGGCGATGGCGCCGTCGGCAGCTGCGGTCACTACCTGACGCAGGCTCTTCACCCGGATATCGCCAGCGGCAAACACGCCGGGGATATTTGTCTTCATGTCTTCATCGGTGACGATGTAGCCATGCTCCATGTTGACCTTGCCTTCGAAGACCTTAGACTGGGGATCGTAGCCAATGAACACGAACACACCAAAGGTGCCGTCTTCGGGGTTGGCCTCGATCTCCCGGACCTCACCGGTCTTGACATTTTTAACGACCATGCTGGTCAGAATGTCATCGCCCTTGAGCTCTTCAATGACGGTATCCCACATAAACTCCATCTTGGGGTTGGCAAAAGCCTTCTCCTGAATGGACTTGGCTGCTCTCAGCTCGTTTCTTCTGTGGATCAAAGTGACCTTGCGGCCGAACTTTGTCAGGTACATAGCCTCTTCCACAGCGCTGTCGCCGCCGCCCACCACATAGATGTCGAAATCCTCAAAGAAGTTGCCGTCGCAGGTGGCACAGTAGGAAACACCCTTGCCGGTCAGTTCCTTCTCGCCGGGGCAGCCGATGGGCTTGGGAGAAGCGCCGGTGGCGATGATGACAGTCTTGCCCTGATACTCGGCCTTGCTGCCCTTGATCACCTTGATGTCGCCTTCCAGCTCCACATCCACAACGGTGTCAAACACCTTCTCAGCGCCGAAGTGGTTGACCTGGTCCACCATCTTCTTGATCAGGGAAGGACCGGATTCGCCTTCCACAGCGCCGGGATAGTTTTCGATCTCGTCAGTGATGACGATCTGTCCGCCGTCCTTGATCTTCTCGATGACCAGGGTGCTCAGACGAGCTCTGCCGGCGTACAGAGCGGCAGCCAGGCCGGCCGGGCCGGCGCCGATGATGATAACGTCATAAACTTTGCTCATTTTCGATGACTCTCCTAACAATTATTCAAAAATTGTCTGCTCGGTCACTTCGGTTTCCAGAGCCTTCAGAGCCTTCTCAACCAGGCCACGGCGCAGAGCCTTCTCTTCGTCATGAGTCAGCTCGGGGTTGCCCAGAGGATGGGGGATAGCGATGGTGGGAACAATTCTGTTCGCGCCAACGGTCATGGAAATCGGGGTAACTGTGCACATATGAACAACGGGGATACCCGCACGCTCAATCTCTTTAACCAACGTTGCACCGCAACGTGTGCAGGTGCCTCACGTGGAGGTCAGAATTACGGCGTCAACACCGTCATTCTTCAGCTCCTTGGAGAATTCTTCAGCAAAAGCCTTGGCGCTGGCCACAGCAGTACCGTTACCAACAGTGGTGTAGAAGTAACGATGCAGCTTGCCGATGCGGCCTTCTTTTTCCAGATCCCGCAGCACATCAACAGGCAGAACGCGGTCGGCGTCCTCGTTGGCATAGACAGGGTCATAGCCGCCGTGAGCGGTCTCATAGGTGTCGGCAGTCAGATCCATCACGCCCTCGATGTCATACTTGCCATAGTGGGAAGCAGAGGAGGACTCGATGTGATCGGGGTTGCCCTTGGGAACGATGCCGCCGGAAGTAACCAGAGCGATGGTGGCATGAGCCATATCCTTCACAGCGGGGTTGGGATCGACGCGGTCGAAGTTGGGCATGGGGAACTCGGTGACGAACTCCTTGCCAGCCAGCTTCTTCAGCAGCATATCAACAGCACGCTTGGAGCCCCGCTCCTTCTCGAAGAAGTTCTTGCGGATGCCGTTGGGCAGATAGCCTTCCTCAGCGGAGGACAGGATCTCTTCACCCTTGGCCAGCTTCAGGGCCAGAGGAGCCATCTTGGAAACGGCGTCTCTCATGCCAGCAGCGCTGTTCTTGGTGGAAACGATATACACATCCTTAGCGTAGTCAGCGCCGGGATTTTCCTTGTACATACCGGTGAGCACGGGGATGCCCAGCTCGTCCTTCACAGCCTTTGTGATGTTGCCGCAGGCAAAGCCATAACGGCCAGCGTTAAAGGCAGGGCCAGCCAGGAACAGGTCGGGCTTCTGCTCCTTGATCATTTCCATGATGGTAGCAGTAGCTTCCTTGGTGTTCTCGCCGAAATAGGAGTCGCCGCAGACGATGGTGGCAACGATTTCAGCCTCATCGCCAAAAGCAGCCTTGAAAGCCATGCCGGGGCCGACAACTTCGCCGACTCTCAGTTCAGGCTTATAATCAGCCATTTCCTCGCCGCCGATGTTGGCGAAGAACTGGTTGATATAATGGACAACTCTGATCTTGCTCATTATTCTCTTGTCCTCCTTCCGTTATCTGGCGCTCAGCTTGTTGAAGCCGAGTTCGTTGGTGGCGCCGGTGATAACCTGGAGCTCGGCGTCGATGCTGCCGTCGGCATTCAGGCTGCCCTCGTGGCCGCCAGCGATGATGTTGGCAACTTCGGGATAGCCGATGACTTTATCCATCTTGGGCAGGTGGATGACCATGTTCGCGTTGCCGCCAGTGACAACAGCGTCGGCCTTGGGATCGGCGTCCGCCAGGGACTGAGACTTACCATCCTGGCCGGCATATTCGTCGGTGATGATAACAGTCTTGACGCCCTGCTCTTCGATCTTCTTGCAGTTCATGATCAGGTCGGTGTCGGGGTTGCCGAAGCCTTCCTGAGAAACAACAGCGCCGTCCAGATCCAGCCAGCGGCACAGCTTAGCGGTCCAGTCGGAGGAGCGCTGCTTGTCGGCCAGGTAGACGTTCTCGTTGGTCAGGATCATGCCCACAAAGTTCAGGGTCTTGCCATGCTGAGCAAACAGATCCTTCACAACGGGGTTGTTCAGGTGATGATAGGTGGTGTTCTTATCGCAAGCAGACACGCAGTTACCGCTGAGGATAGCACCGTCCATGCCTTCGGTGGGATTCATGATGGTGGACAGGGTGCGCTTGGCATCGACGCCGTACACATAGGTGTCGTGCATCAGGCCCTGGCTCTGCAGCATCTGAACATAAGCCACGCGGGGCAGGTTGGGCATCTTCTCCATGCCTTCCTTGACACCGTAGGTCTCGAAGACTTCGGTCTCGTCGGGAGTGACATTCTTAGCCAGCTCGCCCAGGAACTTTGCGGTCTTCAGGCCGGCAAAGCGAACAGCCTTCTCATGCTCGTGCTGATGCAGGCCATCGATGGGCTCGATCACAACCACCAGGTTGTTGGTCTGGGAGAAGGGAGTGTACTTAGCGCCCTCACCGCTCATATCGATGATGCCTTCCTGGAAGGCCACGATCTTACCGGTGGTGACGACGGCGGAGCCGCGCAGCACATTGGTCTTGCCGCTGCCCACGGTGTCCACCTTGGAGATGACGCCGGGGAAGATATCGCCGGGGCCCTCCACCTTGCAGCGAGGCTCGATCACGTCCTTAACGGGCATGATGCGGATGCTTTCGCCGGGTTTTGCGATTTCCAGTTCAACTGACTTGATATTCTCGTCTTCCAGAACCAGGTTCTTGATATCCTCTTTGCACACATAGAGGACACCAGCCTCAACCTTGGACTGGTCGGCGAACTGAATATCATGGATATTGACGTATCCAAGTTCCAGTTTCAATTTGAGCACCTCCATAATTTAAATGTATATCAGTTTCTTAAAAGCTTTAAGAAATTGACCGATGATTGTGTTTACTGCATGGCCGAGGCCATGGCGTTGTCGCACAGGCTGCAATCGATGGTTCGGAAATCCTGCCGCATATTTTCCGGCATATTGGGGAAGCGCTCTTTGCCGAACTTTTTGCAGGCGATGATACACTCTTCGATGATCCGCAGAGACTCGCTGTCCATCTTCTTTTTGCTCTTGGTGAGGAAGATGGTTTTGTAAGGGGTCTCATTGGGCTTGATGCTGCCCGCCAGAGGATGGGTGAGGAGTTTATGGCCAGCGTGGATATAATCCCGGGTCATGCGCATGATCTCGGTGTATTTCACCGGATGGAATTCCACCGTCACCTGGGAAGCATATTTGTCCCGCACCATTTCGTTGTTGGTGATGATAAAGAAATCCGCCATGCTCTTCTCCTGTCATTTATCACTATTTTCGATAGAAAAGAAAGGGTTTATCGATTTTCCCGATAAAACGACCATTTCATGCCCATTCTGCTTTTATTGTACACCAGTCGGCGCATATTATCAAGGGAAATCCGCAGAATTGCAACAAAAAAAGCGACGGCCTGAAAAGCACTTGCTTTCACGCTGTCGCATTCTCCGTTTTCGAGCCTGAGAGATTCCAGCGGCCGGATGGCCACTGTTGCTCCTTGGGCGCCTGCTGGCTTTTCAGAGTCCGGTCCACGCTCGGTCCTTTTGCCTGAAAGTTTCGCGCTGTTTTGACAGAACAGCACTTGCATCTTCGGCGCCCCAGAGGGGTCTCTCCCGATCAGTTTCATCCCGATTATTCAGTTCGTCTATATTTTAACACAAAGCACCGAAAAAGCAAGCTATATTTCTTGATTGCATTCATCGGTTTTTTGAATAAACTCTGGCGGGAGTATGTGGGAATCGAACCCACCTAAGCGGCTCCTAACCGCTATTACTGGTTTTGAAGACCAGAGGGCACACCAGCACCCATCTACTCCCATAGTAGTCCCATAAAAGCCGTTGCCTATGTTATCACAATCTTTTGTAAAATGCAAGGGTCTATGGCCCAATCTTTTGTCTTTTTCGTTGCCTTCCCTGTTTTTCGGAGTTATACTGAAAAAAAGCGCTTTGCGCACAGGGAGGTTTTGTTTAAAATGAAGCACAGTCTGCCTTACGACCACTACTACCGCTACCAGGAAATCGCCGATTTGCTCCACGGCTATGAAAAAGACCATCCGGAACTTTTCCAGCTGTCGGTCATCGGCCGCACCCCTCAGGGGCGGGACATTCTGGCCTGCACCATCACCAATACCGCCACCGGAAAGCCGGAAGATAAACCGGCCTATTATATGGAGGCCAACATCCATGCCGGTGAGGTCACCGGGTCCATGGTGGCCATCTACTTCCTGGACACCCTGATGAGCAATCTGGAAGATAACCGCATCCGGCAGATCCTGGACCGGTATACCCTATATGTGGTGCCCCGTCTGTCCTGCGATGGTTCCGAGCACTATCTCACCACCGCCGACTATGTGCGTTCGGCTCCCCGGCCCTATCCCACCGAAAAGCGCCAGAGCGGTCTGCACAAGGGAGACATCGACGGCGACGGCGTGGCTCGGCTGATGCGGGTTCCCTCCCCTTACGGCGTATGGAAGATCTCCCCCAAAGATCCCCGGCTGATGGTGCGCCGCCGCCCCGACGAAACCGACGGGGAATTTTACAATGTATACCCGGAAGGCATCATTGAAAATTATGACGGTCTCCATGTGACCATGGCTCCCAGCGAGTTCGGCAACGACTTCAACCGGAACTACCCCATCGGCTGGCAGGACGAAAGCCAGCAGGCCGGGGCTGGAGCCCATCCCCTGTCCAATCCGGAGACCCAGGCCAACGCCGCCTTTCTTCTGGCCCATCCCAATGTGTGCTGCGTAGTGGATATGCACACCGCCGGCGGCCAGATCCTCTACACCCCCGGTTACAAAAGCGCCAAGGACGCCATTCCTCAGGACATGGCTCTCTACCGTGCTTTGGGCAAAATGGGCACCGAAGAGAATGGTTTCCCCCTGCTGAACATCTATGACGAATATATGCCGGCATCTGCTCCCCAGACCTGCGGCGGCTTTGATGACTTCTGCCACTTCCTGCTGGGCGTTCCTGCCTTCACCATCGAATGCTGGGATCTGGCCCGTCGGGCCGGGGTGGAAGAGCACTATCCACCCAAGGAAAATCTCTCCCAGGAGGAAGAAGAGGAGATCGCCGTCAAATACCTGCGCTGGATGGACGAAAACCTGTCCCCGGAAGAAGGATTCCTTCCCTGGAAGCCCTTCCAGCATCCCCAGCTGGGGCCGGTGGAAATCGGCGGGGCCAACTACAAACAGGTTTCCCAGAATCCGCCCATCAAATTCCTGGAGCAGGAGTTGGAAAAGCACACCCGCTTCATCCTGCGGCTCATCCCCGCCCTGCCCCGGGTCTGCTTCGACCGGGTACACACCCAGGAGGTGGGCACCGGACTGTATCTGGTGGAAGCCGTTGTGGGCAACCGGGGTTTCATGCCCACCTATGTGTTCCGGGAAGGCCTGAAATACAAGACGCTGAAAGAACTCACCGTCACACTGTCCGGCGACAACATCCTGCTGCCCCAGAAAGACGCCTGCAAAAACATCGGCCACCTGGAGGGCTTCTCCAGCGTCAAGGCCCACAACGAAGGTATGGGCCCCACCACAGAGGAGCGGGAGCCCATGCAGAAAAAGGTCACCTGGCTGGTACAGGGCCAGAAGGGCGAGACCATCACTCTTCTTTGCCAGGGCGGCCGCATCGGCAAGGTGAGCGCTCAGATCCAGCTGGGCGAGTAAATCTGCCTATCGACATTTTCGATCAATCCCATACCTATATATTATATAATGTATCCAACGCACACAAAAAGCCTGCCGAGACACCGGCAGGCTTTTTGATTTTTATGAAACAACTTATAGAAGCACCCGGGCGTCTCCCACTTTTTTGGTGACCTTTTCCCGATCCAGGGTTTCCAGAATCACCATGGCGTATTTCCGGGAGGTTCCCAGCAGATCCCGCACCTCACCCAAGGTGATCTGTCCCTGAGCACGGATCTGCTCCTTGATCCGCTCCACCGCCTCATCATAGTGCTGCCGGGCAAAGCAGATCTGGGCATCCATCCGCACCAAAGTCCCGGCGCCAATCAAGGCGTTGTGCACCTGCTGGGCCTTTTTCTGGTCCTTGCCCATCTGGACCAGCACATCCTCGGTGGCCGGCGGAGCATAACCCCCGTCCAGATAGATCTTCTCCATCTCCTTCATCATCCGGGAGGCTTCTTCGTCCAGCTTCACCTTGAATTTGAACAGGGACACCAGACCATTTGTGATCTTGATCCGTTCCACTTTTTCGTAATAGGCCAGCATACCGTCGGCCACCGCCTGCTCCTGACGGGGCAAGAACCGGGTACGCACCTCTTCCTTCTTCATGCCCTCTTTCAAGGGGTTGGCGGTGTGATACTCCCGCAAGATCTCACTGAGGCGCTTTCCCTGGGCTTCGGCAAAATCCCGGTGGAGGTACAGATCTCCGGCAATCCGGACGATCTTACCCTCCTGCTCCAGCTCTCCGGCCAAAGCTCTGGCCTCTTCCAGGCTGGCGCCAAACTGCACCGCCACAAAATCCAACAACCGGTAGTGGGGGCTTCCTTCCCGGATGCCCTGCTCGATCTTATCTTTCAGGCTGCCTTTTTCCAGCACCCGCAGCCCTTCCAGAGCCTGCTCATCACCGCGGCGGCGCTTGAAGGGGCTGGGATCCAGCACCACACCGCCGCCCACGGTCTCCAGGGGCGAATAAAACCGCACCACAAAATGGTCTCCCGCCTTGAGGGCTACTTCCTCTTCCAGCCGCAGCTGGGCGAAGGCGCTCTGCCCCGCTTCCAGCACATCCCCTTCCAGCAACACCGCTTTGCATAGCACTTCCCGGCTACCGTGGTAGAAATGAAGACGGCTGGTGTTTTTGATGACCCGCTTGGCGTCTTTCAGCACATTCAGACGCACATCCACCATCATGGTGGTGTGCATGGAGCCGGGCACGGCCACCACATCGCCACGCTGAATATCGCTTTTTTTCAGGTTGGAGAAGTTCACCGCCACCCGCTGACCAGCATAAGCGGTGTCCACGCTCTGGGAGTGCACCTGGATGTTGCGCACCTTGCCCATCTTCTCCCCGGGGTAGAGCATCACCTCATCCCCTTCTTTCAGCTGGCCTTCGATCATGGTGCCGGTGATAACAGTGCCGAAGCCCTCCATGGAAAAGACCCGGTCCACCGGAATGCGGAAGGGGATGTCCAGCTTTTTGCCGCCCAGCAGGGAGATCTGGCGGAAAATCTCCTGACGCAGCTCCTCAATGCCTTCTCCGGTATAGGAGGACACCGGAATGAGGGGGGCATCCTCCAGGAAAGTGCCCTTCACCTGGCTGCGGATGTCCTCGGCCACCAGCTCCCGCCAGTCCTCATCCACCATATCGGTTTTGGTGAGGACGATGATGCCGTGCTGAATCTCCAGCAGGGACAAAATGCCCAGGTGCTCCACCGTCTGGGGCATGACCCCTTCGTCGGCGGCCACGATGAGCAGGGCCAGGTCGATGCCACCCGCCCCCGCCAGCATATTGCGGACAAACTTTTCATGACCGGGCACATCGATGATGCCCGCTCTCCCGCCATCGGGCAGGTCCAGATAGGCAAAGCCCAGCTCAATGGTGATGCCCCGCTTCTTTTCCTCCCGCAGCCGGTCGGTTTCAATGCCGGTGAGTGCCCGGATCAGGCAGGTTTTGCCGTGGTCCACATGACCGGCGGTGCCGATGATGATATTATTCATTGTGATTCCTCCCCGGCGCTTTTACTGGGCGCCCCCTGTGACCTCCAGCAGACACTGGGCGATATAGCCAAAATACTCTTCCTGCACGGTGCGCATATCCAGCAGCAGACGATCCTTGGAGATGCGGCCGATCACCGGGATGCGGCAGGAGCGCAGCCGGCTTTCCATCTGATCCACCGTGACGCTTTCATGTTCCATGGCCACCGCCCAGGTGGGAAGCATCTGGGTGGGCACGCTGCCGCCGCCCACCTGGCCTTCCTCCTGAGACAGAGCACAGGAAAGGCCGGGCACCTTTTTCAGGCGGCGCAGCAGACGGTTACCCTTGCTGCGCAGTTCATCCATGGACATGGAGAGCATCCGGTAGGTGGGGATCTTCCGGGCGATCTCATCGGGCTCCAGATAGATGCGCAAAGTGGCTTCCAACGCGGCCAGGGTCAATTTATCGATACGCAGCGCCCGTGTGAGGGGATTTTTCTTCATGATGTCCACATATTTCTTTTTGCCGATGATGATACCGGCCTGAGGTCCGCCCAACAGCTTGTCCCCGCTTAAGAA
>CALLCY010000021.1:0-47571 GCA_938000015.1 uncultured Clostridia bacterium | reverse complement strand
AGACCGTTATCGTCACCGCTGGCGGCTGCACCGCCAAGCTGGGCATGAACGGCAAGGACCATGTGAAGAAGGGTCTGCCCGCTATCGAAGATGTGCTGGGCGGCTTCGCTGTGGTCATCAGCGCCAACGACGGCGTCAACCCCGAAATCAACCTGGATATGCTGGGCCGTCACTGCGTTGGCACTGGCTCCGCTCCCCAGAATGTTATCGGTTCCCTGGTTGCCGCTCCTCTGGCTAAGGGCGGCCTGAAGATCACCGATGTGGACAAGTTCTCCCCCGAGATGCAGAACCCCGACATCACAAAGCCCGCTGGCGCTGGCGATGTGCCTCTGGCCAACTATAAGATGATCGGCGCTCTGGCTGTGAAGAACGGCGAGCTGGACAAGAAGGAACTGGCTTCCTTCCCCGCCAAGCACGGTCTGGTGGGCTGGGCTCCCACACAGGGCCACATCCCCTCCGGCGCTCCTTACATCGGCTTTGCCCGTGAGGACATCCTGGCCGGCAAGATCAACCGGGCTATGATCATCGGTAAGGGCTCTCTGTTCCTGGGCCGTATGACCAACCTGTTTGACGGTGTTTCCTTCACCATTCAGCCCAACAGTGGCGCCCAGGCGGAGGAAGGCGTTTCCGAAGAGAAGGTCAAGGGCCTGATCGCCAAGGCTATGAAGGAATTCGCTGAGACTCTGATGGCTGACGCTGACGCCGAATAAGAGGTGTTGAAACATGTCTAAGTTTATTGAAAAGACCATTGCCAATACCTTCATGGAGATCGCCCAGGGCCTGGAGACCGGCAGCTTCGGCAAGCGCCCCAAGGTAGCTCTCACCGGTATGGGCAGTGAGCATGGCGAAGAAAACGCCATGAAGGCCGCCCTGATGGCTGCCAAAGAGGGCATCGATGTGTATTACATCGGCTCTCTGGAAGCCGAAGGCGTCATCACTGTGAAAGTGGCCGACGACGAAGAAGGCCATAAGAAGATGGAAGAAATGCTGGCCAACAAGGAAGTGGACGCTGCTGTCACCATGCACTATCCGTTCCCCATCGGTGTTTCCACCGTGGGCCGGGTGGTGACCCCTGGTAAGGGCAAGGAGATGTTCATCGCCACCACCACCGGCACCTCTTCCACCGACCGTATCGAAGGCATGATCAAAAATGCCATCTACGGCATCATCGCCGCCAAGACCTGCGGCGTGAAGGAGCCCACTGTGGGCATCCTGAATGTGGACGGCGCTCGTCAGACCGAAGGCGCTCTGAAGACCCTGGCTGAAAATGGGTATGACATCCATTTCGCCGAGTCCTCCCGTGCCGATGGCGGCTGCGTCATGCGCGGCAACGATATGCTGGTAGGCTCTCCTGACATCATGGTCACAGACTCCCTCACCGGCAATATCATGGTGAAGATGCTCTCTTCCTACACCACCGGCGGCAGCTTCGAGGCCATGGGCTATGGCTATGGCCCGGGCATCGGCGAAGGCTATGACCGTCTGGTCATGATCGTCTCCCGTGCTTCCGGCGCTCCTGTGATCGCTGGCGCTATCAAGTATGCTGCTCAGCTGGTGCGGGGCAACATCTTCAAGGTTGCGGAAGAAGAGTTTGCTGCCGCCAACAAGGCTGGCCTGAAGAAGCTGTTGGAGGAGCGGAAAGCTGCTGCCAACAAGCAGGCCGCCCCGGCGGAAGAAGTTGTGGCTCCTCCCAAGGAAGTGGTCACCGGCGCTATCGCCGGCATCGAGATCATGGACCTGGAGGATGCGGTGAATGTTCTGTGGAAGAACAAGATCTATGCCGAAAGCGGCATGGGCTGCACCGGTCCTGTTGTCCTGGTTTCCGACGCCAACCTGGAAAAGTCCATCGCCCTGCTGAAAGAAGCTGGGTATGTGCAGTAAAAATTCCTCTTTCTGAGGATGAAAAAAGGGCTGACCGAAAGGTCAGCCCTTTTTGTTTTCATTTTGTCTTTTGCAGCAGTTGGGAGAAGAAGGGAGGAAGGGGGCTTTCCACCTGGATGGTTTCGCCGGTGATGGGCTGGCGCAGGCGGATGTAGCTGGAATGGAGAGCGTGTCCGGGGCAGGGAGGAGGCAGCTCGGTGCCATAGAGGAAGTCACCGGCCAGGGGATGGCCGATGTGGGCCATGTGCAGGCGGATCTGGTGGGTGCGGCCGGTTTCCAGCCATAGACGGAGCAGAGCATAGGGGCCCCCTTCTTCCAGGGTTTCATAATGGGTCACTGCCGGGGCCCCTTCCGGAGAGATCACCCGGCGAAGCACGCCGGGAATATCCAGAATGGGGGCATTCACTGTACCCTCTACGGGTCGCACGGCTCCACACACCAGGGCCTGGTATTCCCGATGAAACTCTCCGGTGTGCAGCTGCCGGGAAAGGAGATGCTGGGCATGGGGATGCTTGGCAACAGTGAGCAGACCGGAGGTGTTCCGGTCCAATCGGTTGATTCCCCGAAAGACAAAGGGGATTCCCCGGTTTTTTTCCATCTCATAAGCCAGGAAATTGGCCAGACTGTCGGTGAAGTGGCCCTGAGAAGGGTGGACCGGCACCCCGGCAGGTTTATCCAGTACCAGCAGATCGTTGTCCTCATAGCGGATGCACAAAGGACCGGGGACGGGGAGAATGTTCTGAGAGGAGTGTTCTTCTTCCATGCGGCACAAAAGCACTTGTCCTTTCCGGACTCGCTGGTTGGTGTAGGCCGGGGTGTTTTCCAGCAGAATGCCTCCGCTCTCCTTCATCCGCCGCACTTGAGTAGCGGAAAACCCCAGCACACCCCGGAGCAAAGAGAGAATGGTGCGCCCTTCTTCTTCTTTTGTCACGGTATGAGAAATGTTTCGCGGCATGGCGGCGCTCCTTATGGGATGATGTTTCAGAAAAGCGGGTTTTTGAGCCCTTTTATAGAATGGTTCGGCTCCCGCTGTGTGTTCAGCAGGCATTATTATAGCACAAAAGGAAGAAAACTGTAAAAGTTTTGCTTTACAAATGGGGAAGGCCGTGGTATGATAAACGGGACAACAAAAGATGATAGAGGCGCGGTACGGATGAGTAACCGGGTGAGAAGGTATTCTGTGACCCCGGATGAAAGGCCAAACCGCCGAAACGGACGCCAGACATGGCGTTTGGTTGGGACTGGTGAGAAGATCACCAGGACTCCTGTCTTTGTGACAGAGGAGCTATCGATGTGTTTTCTTGCTGCTTGAGACTGCATCGGTAGATGCAGTCTTTTTTTGTTCCCTGCGGGCGGGAAGATCCGCAAAAAGGAAAGAGAGGAAACAAAGTGAGCAGTAAGAACCAAAACACCGCCGTCTCCAACGAAGGAAGCGGCTTCCGCCGGGAGATCGGCCTTTTCGGAGGCGTGAGCATCATCGGCGGAATTATGATCGGCTCGGGCATTTTCTACCTGGGCAGCTATGTCCTCCAGCGCAGCGGCATGAGCATGGGCCTGTCCCTCATCGTCTGGATTCTGGGCGGCCTGATCTCCCTGATGGGTGGATTGTGCTATGCCGAGCTGGGCGCTTCCATGCCCAAGGCCGGCGGCAGTTATGTGTACCTCAATGAGGCCTATCATCCTGCCGTGGGCTTTATGTGCGGCTTTTCCAGTTGGCTTCTGGGCGGCGCCGGGTCCATTGCGGCCATCGCCATCGCATTCCCCAAGGCCTTCTCCACTCTGGTGCCCATCAGCGATCTGACCGTCAAGCTGGTGGCCATCGGCCTGATCATCCTGCTGACCGCCATCAACTATGTGGGTGTCAAGCAGGGAAGTATTGTGCAGAACATCTTCATGGTGGCCAAAGTGGCCCCCATCCTGCTGATTTTGGTGCTAGGCATCTTTGCCGGAAAGCAGACCCCTGATCTCAGCCCCATTCCCGCATCGTCTCCCTCCATTGGCGGTATGATCGGCATGATTGCTTTTGCTATCGTGGCTTCCCTGTGGGCCTATGAAGGCTGGACCAACCTGAACATCGTCTCGGAAGAGATCCGCAACCCCAAAAAGAACCTGCCTCTGGCTTTGATTATCGCCATTGTGGGCTGCACCGTGCTTTTTACTCTGTTCAATTTCGCTGTCTATCGGGTGCTCCCCATCGACCAGATCACTTCCATGATCGAAGGCGGGGACATCTACCTGGGCACCGAGGTGGCCAACACCGTGCTGGGCAGCGCCGGACAGATCGTTGTGGTCATCGCCATGGCTACCGCCATCTTCGGCTCTCTCAACGGCTGTATCCTGGTGTTCCCCCGGCAGTATTACGCCATGGCTAAGGACGGCTATTTCTTCAAGTCTTTCGCAAAGCTTCATCCCAAGCACAAGACTCCTGCGGCTTCCCTGATCGTGCAGGCCATCATTTCCATCGCTCTGGTGCTGGTGCGGGATCTGGATCAGCTGACAAACCTGGTTATTTTCTCCAGCATGCTCTTTAACACCCTGACCATCGGCGCTGTCTTCATCTTCCGCAAGAAGATGCCCGACCTGGAGCGGCCCTACAAGGCTTGGGGCTATCCGGTAACCGTGGTCATCACCCTTCTGATCTTTATCGGCCTGATGATCAACACCCTGGTGGAAGACCCTGTCACATCCATCATTGGTCTGGCCGTGCCCGCGCTGGGCTTTGTATGCTATCACTTCTTCCGCTGGTATAACAGCCGGCAGAGCGCCTGATGGGAGGTAAACAACATGAACACTGTCATTTATAACGCCAATGTGTATCTGGAGCGGGAGCGTTTTGCTCAGGCTCTGCTCATCGAAGACGGCATCATCAAGATGGTGGGCACCAACGAAGAGGTGTTGTCCGCCGCACCCCAGGACGCCCAGAAGATGGACGCCCAGGGCAAAACAGTGATCCCCGGCTTTGTGGATACCCATCAGCACCTGTACCATGTGGGCCAGAATCTGCTGCGGGTGAATCTGTCCGGCTGCCGCAGCCAGCAGGATGTGGTGGACGCTGGCCGGAAGTTCATCGAAGAGCATAAAGTCCCCGCCGGTGAGCCGGTGGAGGGCTGGGGCTGGAACCAGGACTATTTCACTGATGGTCCTGCAATGCCCACCCGTCAGCTGCTGGATCAGGTGAGCACCGTTCATCCGGTGCTGTTTACCCGGGCCTGCGGCCATGTGATGGTGTGCAATACCCTGGCTTTGGAAAAGGCCGGTGTGTGGGAGAATCCTCCGGTGGTGGAGGGCGGCCAGTTCGACCTGGAAGCCGACGGCCATCCCAACGGCATCGTCCGGGAGAGCAGCGCTAAAGAGATTGTAAACCAAGCCATTCTGCCTGAAGAGAACGAAGAGAAGATGGAAGAGATCCTGGCCGCCGCCATGGAGTATGCCGCCAGCCATGGTCTGACCAGCGTGCAGACCAACGATGTGGCCGGAGAAAATTATGAAACCATGCTTCGGGTCTATGATAAGCTGCTCCATGAGAAGAAGAGCCTGCGGGTGTATATGCAGTGCTGCCTGATGGAGAAAGAGCTGTTCCAGCGCTTCCTCAATGACGGCCATCGCACCGGCACCGGAGACCAGTGGCTGAAGATCGGACCGCTGAAGCTGTTCACCGATGGCAGCCTGGGCGCTCGCACAGCTCTGATGCGTCAGGATTATGCCGATGAGCCGGGCACTCGGGGTATCAGCACTCTGTCCCAGGAGGATCTGGATGGCCTGGTGGCTCTGGCCGAGGAAAACAAGATGCAGGTGGCCGTCCACGCCATCGGAGACAAGGCCATCGAGATGTGCCTGGACAGCTATGCGAAGGTGCTGAAGGATGGGAAGAATCCCAACCGCCATGGCATCGTCCATTGCCAGATCACCGACCGGCCGCTGCTCCAGCGCTTTGCCGATCTGGATGTCCACGCTCTGGTGCAGCCCATTTTCCTCCATTACGATATGCACATCTGTGCCGATCGTGTGGGCCAGGAACTGACCAATACCTCCTATGCCTTCCACACCATGAATGAGCTGGGTGTTCATGTATCCTATGGCACCGACTCTCCTGTGGAAGATCTGGACCCCATTGCCAACCTCCACTGTGCCGTTTGCCGTCAGGATCTGAAGCATCAGCCCGCCGGCGGATGGATTCCGGCAGAAAAGGTGGATATTTATCAGGCGGTGGACGATTACACCATCAGCGGCGCCTACAATGCCTTTGAAGAGCAGACCAAGGGCCGTCTGGCCCCTGGTTATGTGGCCGACCTGGTGATGCTGGATCAGGATATTTTCCACATTCCCGAAGAGCAGATTCTGGACACCCATGTGACCCTGACCATGGTAGGGGGCAAGGTGGTCTATCAGAAATAATGATGGGACTTTTCTCCTGCAAATAGAGAACAGAACCGCCGTAAACTGTGGAAAACCACACGGGCAAGAAGTTTTTCCCTACTTTGAATCAATTCGCAAAAACCGGCGACCTGTGCGTCGGTTTTTGCACTTTTCAAGGGGCAAGTGTACGCCGAAGGCGTGCATGCAGACCCTTGCAGAACTCGAAAAAGTGGCTTTCGACACTTTTTCGATACCAGCAGAACCGCCGCCCTCTTTACGAAGGCGGCGGTTTTATGCTACACTGGGATGGAATTCAGGAAAGAAGTGAGGCAAACCATGAATATACAGATTTTTGGCAAGAGCAAGTGCTTTGACACCAAAAAAGCCCAGCGCTATTTCAAAGAGCGGCGGGTGAAGTTTCAGGATATCGATGTGGCCCGCTATGGCATGAGCCAGGGAGAGCTGCGCAGCGTCAAAAGCGCGGTGGGAGGATTGAAGCCACTGCTGGACGAAAAGAGCCGGGAATACGAAGAGCTGCACATTGCCTACCTGGAGCGGACGGAGGACATCGAGCAGGCCCTGCTGGAAAACCCCGGGCTGTTCAAGACCCCTATTGTCCGCAATGGCAAAAAGGCGACAGTGGGTTATCAGCCTGATGTGTGGAAGGAGTGGGAATAAAATGGATGAGAGAAAAGTACAGCGGATCAGTGAACTGACCCGCATCTCCCGGGAGCGGGAGCTGACAGAGGAAGAACAGCAGGAACGCCAGGCTCTGCGGATGGAATATGTGGAGAGCGTGAAAAAGAACCTGGCGGCCCAGTTGAACAGCACCGTGGTTGTGGATGAAAAGGGTCACCGCCGCCCGCTGCGCCCGAAAAAATAGGTGGCAGAATGAAAGGGTTTGTGGGATTTTTTCTGCTGGGATGTTCCGCTTTGCTGCTGCTTATCTCTTTGATGGTGTGGCTTTTCTGGCGGCGCAACCGCCGGAGAGTGCAGGCGGTGCAGGCCAAGGTGGTGGAAAATGTGCGCCGCCGGGATGCCCGGGGCCGTCCTCTCTATTTTCCCCTGTTGGAGTTTCAGTGGGAAGGGGAATACAAGCGCCTGGAATCGGCTTTCGGCACCAACTGGGAGCAGTTTCAGCCCTCGGAGCGGGTGTCTGCTTTTTATGATCCCCGCCATGACCGGATGGCTGTCAAGCCCCCGGTGGGACCGGGTGTGCTGGCGCTGTGTTTGTTTGTGATCTCCCTCCTCTGTCTTGTGGGGGGAAGCATGATGCTGGCCGCCATGCTGTAAGGGAAAGGAGCAAAGAAATGATTCTCTCCGGCTTGGAGATCCAAAAGAAGATGGGAAAAGAGATCATCATTGATCCCTTTGATCCTCGGAAACTCAATCCAAATAGTTATAATTTAACGCTTCATAACGAATTGTTGGTATATGATAACCAAGAGCTGGATATGAAGCGGGAAAACACCGCTCACCGGATCCTGATCCCGGAGGAGGGGCTGCTGCTCCAGCCGGGAAAGTTGTACCTGGGGCGGACGGCGGAATACACCCGCACAGAGGGGTATGTGCCCATGCTGGAAGGCCGTTCTTCGGTGGGACGGCTGGGGCTTTTCATCCATGTGACAGCTGGATTCGGGGATGTGGGATTTGCCGGTTACTGGACCTTGGAGATCTTCTGCGTCCAACCTTTGCGGATCTATCCCAATGTGGAGATCTGCCAGATCTACTATCACACCCTGGAGGGGGATTATGTCCCTTATGGAGAGGGGAAATACCAGAACAACCGGGATATTCAGCCCAGTTTGCTCTTCCGGGATTTTGAAAAGAAGGGGTGGTAATCCATGGCTGAAGAGATGCTGACGGTGTACAATGACCAGATGGAACCAGTGGGAGCAGTTTCCCGTTCCCAGGCCCATGCCCAGGGCCTGCGCCATCTGGTGGCCCATTGCTGGGTGATCTCGCCCCGGGAGGACGGGGTGTGGATCTGGTTTCAGAAAAGGGCAAAGGACAAGGCGGATTTCCCCGGATATTATGACATCGCCGTAGGAGGGCATATCGCCCACGGAGAAGAGCCGGAAGAGGCCATCCTGCGGGAGATCCGGGAGGAGATCGGCCTTTGTCTGCAAAAGGAGGATCTGATCGACCTGGGCCTTTGGCGGGAAGATTTGTGGGAAAAAGAAGAGACGCTGGACCGGGAAGCGGCCAGGGTCTTTTTGTATTTGTGCCCTCATCCGGTGTTTGCTCCGGGAGAAGAGGTGGAAGAGATGGCCGCCGTTCCTCTGGAACAGTGGATACAGAAGGAACTGGAAAAGGCAGAATGGGTGGAAGTGCTGCGGCAGGGGCAGCGGGAGCAGATCCGGACCCACCGATGGTGCCGCCATCCGGAGGAATTCCACCGGCTCATTCTGCCCTTTTTGCGGGAAAGGGGGCTGTGCCGGTGAAGTGGCAGAGCTTTATAGCCGCTGGGCGGCAATGTGTGGCGGGCCTTCCGGACTTTGCGCCGGGGGAAAAGGGGAAGGCGGTATATCTCAGCGGCGGCGACAGCCTGAAAGACCGTCTGCCTCAGCTGGAACAGGCGCTGGAAGGGGAGATGGGAAAGACCTTGTTCCCCTTTGCGTTGATTGCAGTCACACCAAAAAGCTGGGAGGAGGAGTTTTCCCCTTGGGCCGCTCCGGCCCTCAGCCGAAAGACTCCAGCCTTTACCGGCGGCGGGAACGAGTATCTCCGGGATCTTGCGGGACCCATCCTGCAAGAGTGTGAAGAAAGATTGCCTTTGCTCCCTGGCCGGGAAAACCGGGCTTTGGCCGGGTACTCTCTGGCGGGACTGAGCACTCTCTATGCTCTTTATCAGACAAAGGCTTTCAGCGCCTTAGCCAGTGTCTCCGGTTCGTTGTGGTTTGAAGGGTTCCTGGACTATATGGAAAAAACGGCGCCGCGATGCCCGGATACCCGGGTCTATCTCTCTTTGGGAAACAAGGAGGAAAAGAGCCGCCATCCCTTGATGCGTCAGGTGGGAGACAATACCCGTCGGGCCATCGGGGTTTTGGAAGCACAGATCACCGCTCCTTGCACATTGGAATGGAACGAAGGGGGCCATTTTGATGGAGTGACCCAGCGGCTTTGCAAGGCCATCCGGTGGATGATGGAGAAGAAATAGCCTTTTGTATACAAGTATCCCGGTATGTTTGCGGGAAAATGCCCTTTTGTCTCTTCTGGGGAGTTGTACCCGGCAAAAGGGAGGTGTATAATAAAATTTACGGGAACCCATCGGGACTTTTGTCCCCGGATAATAGAAGAAAGGTGTGATCGCGGAAATGGAGATCAAAAAAGCCGCTGTGGCCGGCACCATGGAATCCAGCGATGTCTATGTGGAAATCAAACCGGCATCGGATATCGCGGTGCAGATCGAATCGGTGGTAGCGCAGCAGTTCGGCGAGGAGATCGAGCGGGTAGTCCGGCAGGTGCTGGAGGAAAACGGCGTCAAGGGCGCCCATGTATCCCTCAATGACAAAGGCGCTGTGGAATGCGTCATCCGGGCCCGGGTGGAAACCGCCATCCGGCGTGGGGAAGGAGAGCGGGACCAGTGAGAAGAAGTATGCTGTTTATGCCGGGCAACAACCCCGGTATGCTGCTCAATGCAGATATTCTGGGATCGGACGCCGTCATTCTGGATCTGGAGGACGCCGTTTCCCCTGCGGAAAAAGACGCCGCCCGTATTTTGGTGCGCAATGCCATCAAAACCCTGAAATATAAGTGCGAAGTGTGTGTTCGCATCAATTCCATTGATACTACATTCTGGAAAGAGGACCTGGAGGAGATCCTTCCTCTCCGCCCTGACCTGATCATGCCGCCCAAAATCAGCACAGCACAGGATGTGCTGGTGGTGGACGCTTACATGACCGAGCTGGAGAAGAAGCTGGGGATGGAAGTGGGCACAGTCAAGCTCATTCCCTTGATCGAAACAGCTCTGGGCATTGAAAACGCCTATGCCATTGCCAGCAGCTGTCCCCGTGTGGCGGCCATGCTGCTGGGCGGCGAAGATCTGACCGCCGATCTCCAGTGCAAGCGCACCAAGGAAGGCAAGGAGATTTTCTACAGCCGCAGCCGTATGGTGGTGGCCGCCCGGGCCGCCGGGGTGGACTGCTATGACACCCCCTTCACCGATGTGAATGACGACGAGGGACTGCGGCAGGATGCCGCCTTTGCCAAAGCGCTGGGCTTCACCGGCAAATCCTCCATCTCTCCCCGTCATGTGGCCGACATCAACCAGATCTTCAGCCCCACCCAGGCCGATATTGAATACGCCCAGGAAGTGATGGAGACCATCCGGGTGGCCAAGGAGCAGGGCAAGGGCGTTGTGTCCCTGCGGGGTAAGATGATCGACGCGCCCATCGTCACACGGGCCCGTCAGGTTCTGGAAATGGCAAAAGCAATGGGGGTGCTCATCGATGAATAATTCCAAAGTGGTTTCCTCCATCAAGGAGGCAATCCAGCTGGCCGGGCTGAAAGACGGCATGACGATCTCCTTCCACCATCATCTGCGCAACGGTGACTATGTGCTCAACATGGTCATGGACGCTGTGGCCGACCTGGGGATCAAAGACCTGAATGTGAATGCGTCCTCTGTGTTCGATACCCATGAGCCCCTCATCGGGCACATCAAAAACCATGTGGTCACTGGTCTGGAAGCCGACTACATCGGCGGCGTGGTGGGCCGGGCTATCTCCCACGGCGTGCTGGATAAGCCGGTGACCTTCCGCTCCCACGGCGGACGCCCCAGCGATATCGAGCAGGGCCGCAGCCCCATCGATGTGGCCTTTGTGGCAGCGCCCACTTCCGACACCATGGGCAACTGCTCCGGCAAATACGGCAAATCGGCCTGCGGCAGCCTGGGCTATGCCTTTGCCGATGCCATGTATGCCAAAAAAGTGATCGTCATCACCGATAACCTGGTGCCCTATCCTCTGGCTGATTTCTCCATCAGCGAGACCTATGTGGATTATGTGGTGCAGGTGGAGAGCATCGGCAACCCGGCGGGCATCGTTTCGGGCACCACCAAGATCACCCGTGATCCGGTGGGCCTGGTGATGGCTCAGTATGCCGCTAAAGTCATCGAACATTCCGGCCTGCTGAAAGACGGTATGAGCTTCCAGACCGGTGCCGGCGGCGCTTCTCTGGCCGCAGCCAAGTACCTGAAGGACATCATGCTGGAAAAGGGCATCAAGGGCAGCTATGGCCTGGGCGGCATCACCAGCTATATGGTAGACATGCTCAACGCCGGCTGCTTTGAGGCGCTGCTGGATGTGCAGTGCTTTGACCTGGGCGCTGTGGAGAGCATCCGTACCAATCCTCGTCATCGGGAAGTCCCTGCCTCCCACTATGCCAGCCCCTCGGTGCGTTCCAGCGCCGTGGACAGCCTGGATGTGGTCATCCTGGGCGCCACCCAGATCGACACCGACTTCAATGTGAATGTGCACACCGATTCCAACGGCTATATCATGGGCGGCAGCGGCGGCCACAGCGACACCGCCGCTGGGGCCAAAATGGCCATGATCATCGCTCCTCTCACTCGGGCCCGTCTGTCCATTGTGGTGGATCGGGTGCTCACCGTTTCCACCCCGGGCAGCACCATCGATGTGCTGGTGACCCAGCGTGGCATCGCCGTCAATCCCCGTCAGCAGGAGCTGAAGGAGCGGCTCGTCAAGGCCGGTCTGCCCATTGTGGAGATCCAGGACCTGAAGCGCATTGCCGAAGAGCTCACCGGCACTCCCAAGCCCATCCATCTGGGAGACAAAGTGGTGGCCAATGTGCTCTATCGGGACGGCAGTCTGCTGGACACCATCAAGAGCGTGGACTAACAGTAATCAAACAGAAAAAGCGCCCCATGGAAGCCATTCTTTCATGGGGCCCTTTCTATCGGAAAAAGGAGGACAAAGGCCGTGCAGGGTGATTTTTTGCAGGAGACCTATGAGGGCGGACTGAAAGGTGTGGTGCGCCGCCGGGTGGAGGAATTTCTTTCCCGCCAGGGACTGCGCTATGACAAGGGAATCCAGTACACCGTGGTTCTGTATGACCGGCAGGGAGAGGTGGCCGCCACCGGTTCCCTGGAGAAAAATGTGCTCAAATGCATCGCCGTGGACGAAAAGTGGCGGGGCGAGGGCCTGACGGCCACTGTGGTTTCTACCCTGCGCTCCCAGGCGTTCCAGCAGAATCAGCAGCATTTGTTCCTCTTTACAAAGCCTCACAACAAGCAGATGTTTCTGGAGTTTGGCTTTTATGAGATCAGCCGCACCGAGGACATTCTGCTGATGGAAAACAAAAGGGACGGCATCGACTCCTTTGTCGCTTCTCTTGCCCGGGGCCAGGGGAGCCAGGGAGCGGTGGTGGCCAACTGCAACCCCTTTACCCTGGGACACCAATACTTAATCGAGCAGGCGGCCAAAGCCTGCGATACCCTTCACCTTTTTGTCCTTTCAGAGGACGCCAGCCTGTTTCCCGCCGATGTGCGTATGGAGCTGGTGAAAAAAGGAACGGCCCACCTTCCCAATGTGCTGGTGCATCCCACTTCCGATTATCTCATTTCCTCGGCCACCTTCCCCACCTATTTCCTCAAGGAAGAGCAGATCGAAAAGGGAGCAGGGGGTCAGCTGGACCTGGTGGTCTTTGGCCAGCACTTTGCCCCGGCCCTGGACATCCGCTGCCGGTTTGTAGGCCAGGAGCCTTTCAGCCCCATCACTGCCCTGTATAACAAACAGATGCAGGAGATTCTCCCCCGGTTTGGCATCCAGGTGGTGGAGATCCCACGGAAGGAAGAAGGGGGAGCAGCCATCAGCGCATCCCGGGTGCGCGCCCTTTTGGCAGAGGGGAAGATGGATGAAGTAAGGGCTCTGGTGCCCGATACCACCTGGGAATTCCTCCAAAGCCCGGCGGGGCAGGATATTGCCCGGAAAGCGGGGGAGAGCCGGTGAACAAAGCCTGGACAGAAGGGCTCCATCCCACTTTGGAGCAGGTGCTGGAGTGCCGGGAGGAGCGGGCTCAGCGTCAGAAAGAGTGGCTGAAAAGAGGGGGCACTTTGGTGGTGCTCACCCTGAATATGCCCGGCCCTTGCAAACGCTTCCCTCTGGGGGATTGGAGCGCCCGACAGGGAGCCAAGGCCTTGCGGCGGCAGCTTTCAGGCTGGGGGTTTCCTTTGCTGGAAGAAAAAGAATACGCCACTCCGGCGGGGATCGAGTATTTCCTCCGGGTGGAAGGACAGCCCCGGCAGGTCAAGGAAGCCACACTCCTTTTGGAAGAGCAGGAGCCTTTGGGCAGATTGTGGGATGCGGATGTGCTCTATGGAGCAGGGGAGAAGGTTTCCCGGCGGGAACTGGGACAGGAAGAGCGGCAATGCCTGCTTTGTCCCCGGCCTGCCGCGGAGTGCGGCCGCAGCCGGGCCCACGGTCTTGACCAGGTGGTGGAAGAAGTCCACCGGCGGATGAAGCAGGCTCTGGCCTGGGAGATGGGGGCCTTTTGTGGTGCCTGTGCCCAGCGGGCGCTGCTTCACGAGGTGTGCTGCACCCCCAAGCCGGGACTGGTGGATGGACAGAATGCTGGCGCCCACCGGGATATGGACCGGTTTACCTTTTTGGACAGCGCCGCCGTGCTGGGAGATTATTTTGCCGCCTGTGCCCGGGAAGGGGCGCTGTTCCAGGGTTCACCGGAGGAGCTTTTGTTCCGCATCCGTCCTTTGGGGCTGCGGGCAGAAGAGCAGATGGTCCGGGCTACAAAAGGGGTCAACACCCACAAAGGAGCCATCTTTTCCCTGGGCATTCTGTGTGCCGGGGCCGGACGGCTGCTGGGAGAAGGAGCAGCGATGGATGAAGAGGCTTTGCTTTCCCTGGCAGGGCAGATCGCCCGTCCGGCTCTGAATGACCTGGAGAAACAGGGGGAGGACACCGCCGGGCGGCGTTTTTATCAACGAAGCGGCGTTCTGGGGGTGCGGGGCCAGGCGGCCCAAGGCTTCCCCCAGGTGCAGGAGTGGGGCCTTCCCCAGCTAAAGAAGGCTTTAAGCCAAGGATACAGCTGGAATGGGGCCTGTGCCCAGACTCTTTGTGCCCTGATGGCCCATACGGAGGATACCAACCTGCTTCACCGTGGTGGGGAAGAAGGACTGCACCTGGTGCAGCAGCAGGCCGCCGCTCTTTTGGAGCAATGCCAGGAAGAGCAGGCGCTGGAAGAAGGAATGTTTCGGCTGGACAGTCTGTTTACCGAAAAAAATCTCAGCCCGGGAGGCAGTGCCGACCTGCTGGCCGTCACTTTGTTTGTGTATTTTATCATAACAGAGCGGGAATGTTTTGACATTGCCTTGGGGCTTTGATACAATTAAGTCTAGACACTGGACAAAAAACGGCTTCATGCCGGGGATCAAATGAATGAAGGGGATAATCATGCATAAGTACATTGAAGTGTTGCAAAAAGAAGTAGCACCCGCCCAAGGGTGTACCGAGCCCATCGCTGTGGCGTATGGCGTATCCATCGCCGCCGAGCAGCTGGAAGGGCCGGCCGAAAGCATTCAGCTGTATCTCAGCGGTAACATCGTCAAAAACGCCTTGGGGGTGGGCATTCCGGGCACAGGCCGTACCGGCATCGACATCGCGGCTCTTTTGGGCGCCGTTATCCGCCGGTCGGACAAAAAGCTGGAGATCCTCAATGGAATGACAGAAGAGCAGCTTCAGCAGGCCGAAGCGCTGCTGGAGAAGAAAATCCTGAAGGTCTCCCTGAAAGAGGATACCACAGAGCGTCTGTACATCGAAGCGGTGGTGCAGGGCGGCGGACATACCGGCCGGTGCATCATCGTCAAATCCCACACCAATGTGGTGCTCATCGAGAAAGACGGCGTGGCTTCCCTGAAAAAGGAAGTGGCCGCCAGCGAAGAAGCAGACGACCATGTGGAGATGTCGGTAAAAGAGATCTACGAATTTGCCACAACCATCCCCTTTGAAGAAATTTCCTTCCTGCTGGAAGGGGCCAAGATGAACCGTGCTGTTTCCCAGGAAGGCCTGCGGGGCGATTATGGCCTGCGGGTGGGCAAAGCCTTCAGCGGCGCACTGGGCGGTCTGATGCAGCCCACCCTGGGCGGCGATATTGTGGCCGCTGCGGCTGCGGCCTCTGACGCCCGTATGGACGGCTGCCCCATGCCGGTGATGACCACCGGTGGCAGCGGCAACCAGGGCATTTCCTGCACAGTGGCCGCCACCGCTTTGGCGGAGAAGCTGGGCAAGAGCGATGAAGAGCTGGCCCGGGCCTTGGCTCTCAGCGATTTGATCACCGTTCATATCAAGAGCTATATCGGCCGTCTGTCCCCCCTATGCGGCAGCGGTATCGCTGGCGGCACCGGCTCCTGCTGTGCCATGATCTACCTCATGGGCGGCAAGCTGCCCCAGATCGAAAGAGGCATCCAGTCCATGCTGGCCAACCACATGGGCATGATCTGTGACGGCGCCAAGACCACCTGCGCCCTCAAGATCGCCACCGGCATCCAGTCGGCCGTGCTCTGCGCCACCCTGGCCATGCAGGACATCTCCCCCACCGAAAAAGAGGGCATTGTGTGCAAGGATGTGGAAGAAACCATTCGGGGCGTGGGCCTGCTTTCCAACGAAGGCGTACCTCAGCTGGACCCCACCATCCTCCAGGTGATGCTGAACAAATAAGAAAACAGTTCTTTGGGCCTCTGCCTTTGGGCGGAGGCCTTTTTGTATAAAGAAAACCACTCGCTAGGCGAGTGGTTCAAAAGAAGCCTTGTGGCGATAATGTAGACAGAAAAACTCCCTTTGTTATAATAAAAGATGCGGTCTGCCAACTGCACAAAATAACAAAGGGAGGTCATCCAATGAATGACACAAATAGTTTAACGCATACGCGGTGGAATTGCAAATATCATATTGTGTTTGCGCCAAAGTATAGGAGAAAAGTGTTTTACGGAGAAAAACGAAGGGAAATAGGAGCCATATTGCGGATGTTGTGCGATTGGAAAAAGATACGGATTGTTGAAGCAGAAGTGTGCATAGATCATGTGCATATGTTAGTGGAAATTCCACCCAAAGTAGCAGTGTCCAGCTTTATGGGGTATCTGAAAGGAAAAAGCAGCTTAATGATCTATGAAAAGTATCCGGAACTGCGATATAAGTATCGGAATCGGGAATTCTGGTGCCGAGGGTACTATGTAGATACAGCAGGGAAAAATGTAAAGAAGATAGAAGAGTATATCCGACAACAGTTGGATGAAGATAAGGCGGGCGAACAGTTGACAATGGGAAATTACTAACCCGTTAACGGGTAGCAAGTAACAAAGCCTTCGCAGATGGCAGATCGTACTTGCATGGCATGACATGCAAGCTAGTAACAAAGGGTTTTACCCGTCTATGAAAAACCCCCGGCTCCGCCGGGGGATTATTATTCTTTCTCAAAATAGGGGCTGGCGGAATTCATAAGAAGAGGGTATACTGGGGAGTGAAACAAGAGCAAGAGAAAGCCGCTGTCCGTTTTATGGGACAGAAAGCCTGGTATACTGAAAACAGGAAAAGAAATTGTTTTTTGCAGAAAAAGGAGGGCTTTCTCAATGGAATACACCATGGAATATAAAAACGGTCACATCGAAGTCTATGATTTCAGCGGACGGTTTCTCTTTTCCGCCGACAACATGGAGGAGGCCCGCTGGGACCTGCGGGAGATGGGCGTGGCCTGCTGAAAGGAGAGGTACCCGTGCTGGAAGGAATCTTGCTGGCCGTCATCGCCCTGCTGGCGCTGCTCCTTTGGCTGCGGGCCGAAAAAAGAAACAGACAAAGCCCTGAAGGGCCGGAGCAGGAACAGGAGCGGGAAGAAGGCCCGCTGCTGGATGTTCTGGCGCTGCGGGGCTTTTCCTATATCCCGGGCGGGGAACATCTGGCGCTGTGGGAGGGGGAGGAGCTGATCCTCAAGAGAGAGCCGGACAATCCCTTTGATCCCAAAGCGGTGGCCGTTTTGCGGGAGAATGGACAGAGGATCGGTTATCTTCCCAGAGAATACAATGCCATTCCGGCAGCTTTGCTGGAAGAAGGTATTTTGCTCACCGGGCGGCTGCGGTTGGGAAATTACGGCAAAAAGGAGGTGGAGATCCGTTGGCCCAGGAGTTGAAAGAAGAGCGGGTATTGGTGCCCATCCAGGTGGGAGCGGGGGAAAGCCGCTGGCCGGTGCCGTCGCCTGGGGAGTGGCAAGGAATTTTGCAGAAGACTCCCTGGTCGCCTGGGGAGATCCTTCGATGGATCGCGTTGACAGAGGGGGAAGCACAGGCCGAAGAACAGTGGCGCCAGATGCTGCGCACCTATTCCTCCCAGTTAAAAGAGGAGCGGGCTGCTCGGGAGCTGACGCTGGATGTAGTAGAACATCTTTTTCCGGAAGAGAAAGAGCCGGTGGCCCGGGCTTTGCTGCAAGATCTGCCCCTGGCCCGGCAGGTGATGGCATCCCATGCACCGGCGGAATTTTGCCTGCTTTTTCTGAAAGGCTGTGTATCCACTGGCCGGGATGAAGCCAGGATGCTGCTGGAAAGCTACCGCCAAAGTCCGCAGGCAGAACAAAGGGAAAGCTGGCAGAGTCTGACGGAAAAATTGGCCGCCTGGGCCTTTGCGGAAGGCAAAGGGGGAAGGGCGTTGGAAGAGCTGCTGGCCCTTCTGCCCCAGGAGAGACGGCAGGCTCTGGGAGCGCTGGCACGGAAAGAGAAAAAGACCCCAGTGGAACGGAGCTATCCCGTCCCGCCCCATACCAGACGGGTGGGAGAGGAGCTGATGCGCATGGTGATCCAGCGGCAGATGGACGGGCTGGGAAAGAAGCGGCCACGGCGCTTTGGCGGATTGTTTCTGGATTTGGTGCTGCTGCGTCCACCCCGGCGAGCGGAGGGAGAAACTTTGCCTCTTTTGAATGAAGAAGGGGCCGATTTAGGAAGACTCCCTCTGGACCGGCTGCCGGAGCACCAGCGCCGGATGGTGGATTGTATGCAAAAGCAGGGGGAAAAATTGTTTGCTCTGCTGGATGGGGAGACTTCTCTGCCTTCGGCGGGACTTTGGTGCGCCGCACTCTATTGGAAAAGGAAAGGGGACGGAGAAAATGGATAAGAAACAGAAGACCATAACAGTGCAGGAGATCGGGGAGATCATCCGCCGGGATTTTTCCCGGAAATACCGCCGCTTTGCCTCCTTTCCCGGGTCGGGGAAGCTGTGGGATTCACTGATGGAGACAGCAGAAAATGGAGAAATGCTGAGCCATTACCAGTTTTGCAACGATGTGATGGGAATCCCGCCGGCCCGGGTGCATATGCGCCTGTGGGGAGAGCGGCTGGGACAGCTGAGCCGGGAGGAAAAGCAGGCCATGGGTGCCTTTTGGGGCTTTGTTTTCAAGGAAGCCCTGGGCTACACCGGCCAGCAAAGCGTCTCCTGTGTAGAGGGTGGGCTGCGTACCGCCACCCGGTATACCCGGCTGGACAGACCGCCCCGTATCCAGTGGAAGGAGGAGGAAGCATGGCCAAGCGTTCCGGGCAAAAACTCAAGCTGCTTTATCTGATGAAGATCTTGCTGGAGCAAACCGATGAGGATCATGGGCTTACCATCGCCCAGTTGGCCCAGAAGCTGGAGGAATGGGGTGTCAGTTCTGAGCGGAAAAGCCTTTATGACGATCTGGAAACCCTGCGGGTTTATGGCCTGGATGTGATCTCTCCCCAGGGTCGGGGAAGTTATGGGGTAGGCTCCCGCCTGTTTGAGACGGCCGAGCTGAAATTGTTGGTGGATGCCGTCCAATCCTCCCGGTTTATCACCGCCAAAAAATCCCGGGAGCTCATCGGCAAGGTGGAAAGTCTGGCCAGTGTGTATCAGGCCCAGACCCTCCAGCGTCAGGTTTATGTGGCAAACCGGATTAAGACCATGAATGAAAGCATTTATTATAACATTGATACCTTGCATCAGGCCATCGCCCAGGGCAAACAGATCAGCTTTCGCTATTTCCAGTGGGCGGTGGGAGAAGCGGGAGAGGATGCGGTGGCCCGCCGGTTCCGTCGGGAGGGAGAGCGATATCAGGTCAGCCCCTGGGCCCTCACCTGGGACGATGAAAATTACTATCTGGTGGCCTATGACACGCCGGAGCAGAAGATCAAGCATTTCCGGGTGGACAAAATGGAGGGTATCCGACTGGAACAAGAAAAGCGGGACGGTGCAGAGCAGTTCCAGAAGTTCGATATGGCGGTTTATTCCCGCCAGGTGTTCGGGATGTATGGTGGCGAAGAAGCGCAGGTGCGGCTTCGGTTTGCCAACCACCTGGCCGGGGTGGTGGTGGACCGGTTCGGCAAGGATGTGCCCATACGGCGGGATGGGGAGGATCATTTCACCGTGTGGCTTTCGGTGGCCGTCAGTCCCCAGTTTTTCTCCTGGGTATTGGGCTTTGGAGAGGAAGCCCAGATCCTGGAGCCTCAGTGGGTATTAAAGCGGCTGAAAAGTCATCTGGAAAAGACCCTGGCACTTTATGAATAAAAAAGGCCTGTGCAGAGCGAGTTTGCTCCGCACAGGTCTTTTCAATGGGAAAATATTTAATCAAAAGTGGCTTGGGATATATTGACGGAATGCTGACAGCGGTTGTCGATGTTCACTTTGTTGCCGGAGAAAGTGCTGCCGTCAAAATTCAAAGTCAGATCGGTGGGCACATTCTCCAGAAGCACGGCGGTGCCGCAGTTGAGGAAAGTATTGTCGTTGAACATGGAGTGGGAGGCGGAATCGCCGGTGCTGTTGAAGTGGAAGCCCACTTCGCAGTTTTCCACCCGGCTTTCGATCAAGTTGACCCAGGCATAACCATAGCCCAGCATACCGGTTTTCCAGCCGGAGAAGTTGCAACGGGTGGCCCGGGCCCGCACACCAGCGGAAAGGCCTACCGAGGTGCCGTCGCCTACAAAGTCGATGTCATAAAAATAGGAAATACTCCGGTCCTCGCCCACAAGCTGCACAGTGTCGGTGAATGTGGTGCGGCCTTGCCCTTCGGTACAGCCATAGAAATTGAAAGGCCGGGAGTCGATGACCAGCTCCCCTTCGTAGGTGACGGGAGGCAGATAGATGTTGACGACATCGGAGATGTCTGTTTCTTGGGCGATCTGATCCAGCAGGGCCTGAAGATCGGAAATGGTATCCATCTTGGTGTCCTGGTACCGATAGTTATAGGTGGGGATCTCCTGAATGATAAGATCCTGGGACAGACGGATCTGATCCCCGTTTTTCATTTTGATGTTCCACACCATCTGGGTGTCGCCGCTTTCCACGGTAAAGTCAATGAGGGTAATCAAAGCGGCATCGGGGGAATAGTCCGGCATGGGGACCGGTTCACTGCACACGGTGGGGGAGTCGGTGTCGGTGAGAGGATGGACTTCCATGGATACATTGTCCACCAGTTCCATAAATTCTTCGTTGGCATCGCTGCCGGTATCCTGGTCATTGATGTAAAAACGCATGGGGAAGCGGTATTGTTCATCGGCGGCGACCCGCTGGGTGACAGAGGGCGTGGGCTGGTTCCGGGTTTGGGGATAGCCCAGGGTAAGCTGATAGTTTTTTCCATCTGCGGAATAGAATACCTCTCCCTGTCCTTCATAGGTCTCAGGCCGGGAGGCGGTGTAATAGCCAATGAAGCCGGCCCCAATCAGCAAAACCGCCACGATCACCGGCAGAACCCGTTTCAGACGGAAGCGGGGAACGCGGGAGGGACGGCGGGGAGAAAGGTCGCTGGCACAGTGGGGGCAAAAGGAAGCGCCCTCCGGCAGGGATGCGCCGCAATGGGGACAGGTTTTTTCCAAGGGAATGACCTCCTTCTGGCAAAGAAACGGGTACTATGCAGTGGGCATATTGTATCTTTTTTGCCATTGTTATAAAGTAAGGATAGAAAAAGTATACCGATTTTCAAGAAAAAAGTAAAGGGAGGGTGCAACATGGAGAAAAAGGACACCAATGATCTGCGCCAGGAATTGATGGAAGCAGGAGATATCGATTCCTACCTTCGGGAAAACCGGGAAAATTTTGCTACCGCCCCCATCGCTGGACTGTTGACGCAGATTTATGAACAAAAGAACATTTCCAAAGCGGCTTTGGCCCGGGGAGCGGGGATGAGTGAAGTCTATCTCCACCAGGTGTTCGCCGGAAGGCGTAATCCTTCCCGGGACCGGCTTTTGTGCCTGTGCATCGGCCTTTCCGCCACGGTGGAGGAAACCCAGAAATTGCTGCAATATGTGGGCTATGCCCAGCTCTATCCCCGCATCAGACGGGATGCCATTGTGCTCTATGGTCTGATGCATGGTCAGGCGCTTACAGAGATCAACGACAAGCTTTTTGAAGAAAACGAGAAAACCCTTTTTTGATGGGATTGTCCCTAGAAAAATCGGGCATCGGACAATTCCAAGGACTGATTGACAGGATTTTCGATATCCTGCCCATTCCCCCGGAAAACCGAGCCGCTCAGGCTGAGGGGCACTTCCATGGGCTCCTGCTCCAGCAAAAGGCCGGTGCTGTTTTGCAGAAACTGGGTCTGATAAAAGGACAGAATGCGCCGCTTGGGAGGTGAGCCGGTAAGATGAATGGCCACATGGTTCTGGGTGAAAACACAATCGGAAGTGTACAAAGTACCTGTCCCTTCCTCCAATAGGCCGGTTTCAAAACCGGAGAAGGTGCATCGGTTCAGATGAAGATGCCCGCGGGAGGAAAGGCCGGTGCCGTTTCCGGAAGAGCGGAAGGTCAGATCGTGGAGATAACAGTCTGGTCCCTCTTCCCACAAAAGCTGGATGCCGCCTTGAAAGACGGTTTCGCCCTCCTGGGAGCCATAGAGGCAGGCCGGGTGGGAGAGCTTCAGCGTGCCGGTATAGGTAATGGGGGGAAGATGCAGCTGGATGATCTCCTCAGGAGCACATTCTTTTTCGGCCTGGGCCACCACCGATTGCAGCTGTTCCATGGTGGCCATGGGATAGTCCTGCCAATGATAGGAGCGGGTGGGAAGCATTTTAACTTCCAGATTCTGTGATATACGGATGGTGTCGCCGCTGTCCATTTCCAGGTTCCACAGCAGTGTTCCCCGCCCGGCCTGCCCTTTGAAGCGCACATTGCACACCAGGGCGGAGCCAGGGACGATATCCGTAGCGTTGTAGGGTTCTTCACAGGAGAGAGTGTTTCCCTCCTCCTGGAGAAGTTCCACCGAAAAATGTTTCAGTTTGTGGAGAAAGAAGCCGGATGAGTTTTCATCGGTTTCCGGGTGATGGACAAAGAGCGGGACCTGGGCTGCGCCTTCATAGCCGGGCATGGTATAAAAGGTTTGTTCCGCCGTGGGCTGATTCGGGGTGTCTATGGTGCCCAGGGTCAGGTGAAAAGCGCCATCTGCTCCGGAGTAGGACACCTCCCCTTGGCCTTCATAGGTGCGGGGACGGGACCGGGCGGAAAAAATCCGGGGCAGAGCTACGGAAAGACCGGTACAGAGGAAAAGGGCAAAAAGAGAGGCCAGAGCCAACACCCGGCGGCGCCAGTGTTTCCGACGGCCCAGGGGCGGCATGGACAGAGGCTGGGGCGAAAGAATTTTTTGGGCACAATGGGGGCAGAAAGAGGCTTTGCTGGGAAGGGGAGCGCCGCAGTGGGGACAGGTTTTGGAAGTGTGGGAACTCATAGGGCATCCGCCAGCCGGAGAACATTTTTGTACCGGCGCTGGGGATTCACATGCGTGCATTTTTCCACCACCCGGCCCAGATGACCTTCCGCCAGCTTTTTGGAAGGATGCTCCCCGGTGCGCATCACATTGATGAGAATGCCCACAGAATAGATATCGGCCAGAGGTCCTGACTGGGACAGGCCGTATTGTTCCGGCGCGGCGAAACCGGTGGTGCCCAGAATATGGGTGTCGTTGTCAGCCTGAGGCTTGTGGAGCCGGGCGGCGTCAAAATCGATGAGCACCGCCGTATCACCCCGTAGGATGATGTTTTCCGGCTTCACATCCCGGTGGACAGCACCCAGGGAGTGGAGGGCCCACAGGGCCTGGCACACCTGGGCGACGATCTTTTTGGTCTCTTCCGGAGAAAACAGGGATTCCTCCAGAAGAAAGCCCAGCGTGTCTCCTTGAATGTATTCCTCCAGCACCAGGTTTTTTTCATTCCCTTCCGCCACTTCGTAGATGGTGGGCAGATGGGGGCAGGTATAGTGGAGCAGCTTGCGATACACTTCGCAGTTGCCGAAAAAATCCCGCAGCACAAAAAGCTGTCCACTTTTTTTGTGGCGGATCAGATCCACATGCCCTCGGGGGCTTTCTTTCATCCGCCGCACCAGATCATATTCCTGCTGAAGTGCTTGTGAAAACCAGGTGTAAATGATGATTCCCTCCCTGTATCCCTCTGTTTTCGAGGGGTTATGCATCTATTTTTAGTTTAGACGATTTCTGTTCAAAAGTAAAGGAGTGTGGAAATGAAAGGAAAAACTACGGGGGAGCTATTGGAAGAATTGATGGAGCCGGGCAGTTTCAGTTCCTATCTCAGCCGGAACCGGGAACAGATGCTCCATCCCAATGTGGGACGGGAGCTGGATAAGCTCTGCCGGGGCCAGAATCTTTCCAAAGCGGCGGTGGCCCGGCGCAGCGGAGTCAGCGAGGTGTATTTCCATCAGGTGCTTGCCGGAAAGCGCAGCCCCTCCCGAGATCGGCTTTTGTGCCTGTGCATCGGCCTTTCTGCCGGGGTAGAGGAGATCCAGAAATTGCTGCGCCAGGCGGGATTTGCCCAGCTGGACCCACGGATCACCCGGGATGCGCTCATTCTTTATGGCTTGTCCCGAGGGCAGAGTTTGCCTCAAATCAACGGCGCTTTGCTGGTGCAAGGGGAAAAGGCCTTATAATATTCTGAAAAAAGAAAAAGTCTCCGGCATCCCGGAGACTTTTTTGCGTTATTCAATGGATTTCAGACTTTGTACCATGTCCACCCGCTTGAGGCGGAAGTGCATGGCGATGTTGACGATGATGGTAAAGAGCAGCGTCAGCAAAGCGGAGAACAGGAAAGTGGGGACATCCAGGGCGGGATTGAACATGACGGCGTCCACCTCCGAGGTATGGATGACAAAGCGGAGGAAGGGGATGCCCAAAAACAGCCCGGCCACCATACCCATCAGGGAAGACAGGATGTTTTCCCGGTAGATATAGGCTGAAACTTCTCCGTCATAAAAGCCCAGCACTTTGATGGTGGCAATCTCCCGCACCCGCTCTTCGATGTTGATGTTGGCCAGGTTGTAAAGCACCACAAAGGCCAGGGCCCCGGCACAGACGATGAGCACCAGCACAATGTAATTCAGGCTGTCTACAATGTCGTGGAACTGGCTGCCGGAGGATGCGGTGTAATTGATCATCAGAATATTGTTGTTGGCGAGCAGTTGGGAGGACAGGGCATCTTCGGTGGCATCGGAGGTCATGTTCACCAGGAAGCCGTTGTAGGAGACCGGCTGGCCCCACAAAGCTTCATACTGGGCGGGAGAAAGATAAATCAGATTCAGGGTGTAGTTTTCGGTGATGTCCACCACCTGTACCGAATAGCTCTGGCCACCGTCCGGGGAGAGAGTGACGGTGTCGCCCACTTCCACATCCAACAGCCGGGCCATTTTTTCGGTGAGTATTGCCCCTTCTTCCGGCAGGGTAATGGCCTCTCCGTCTCCCCGATGGCGCAGGGTCACATAATCCGATAGGGCCTGGGGATCTTCCGGCACGAAGAGGTACAGGTTTTTGGTAATGCCGGACCGAGAAATGTCGATGGTGCTTTGACGCACCGCCATGGATTCCTCCACCAGGGAGCTGTTGTCCAGCTGCTGAGCGATCTCCTGCTGTTCATCCGATGTGATTTCTTCGTCAAAGACGGCCATGGCGTCATAGAGGAAGATCTCATCGTACTGCATATCCACCACCGATGCGATGGCGTGCTGCAAACCGAAACCGGCCACCATCAGGGCGGTGCAGCCGGAAATGCCCACCACGGTCATCAAGATCCGCTTTTTGTAGCGGAACAGGTTGCGGGCGGTGACCTTCTGCAAAAAGCTGAGACGGCGCCACAGAGGAGTAATACGCTCCAACAGCACCCGCTTGCCGGACCGTGGCGCCTTGGGGCGCATCAGCTGGGCGGGGGATTCGGACAAAGCACGGTAGCAGGCAGCCAAAGCGGTCAGCCCGGTGCAGGCCAGGGCGGCCAGAGTGCACAAAATGGCATAGCCCCACCGGAAGGGAGTGAGACAGTCGGGGAGAATGTACATGATCCGGTAGGCATTGAAAATGATGGTGGGGAAGAGCTTGAAGCCGATCAGAAGCCCGATGATGCTGCCGAAAAAGCTGGCAGACAGGGCATAGACCAGATATTTGGCAATGATGGCTCCCTTTCCGTAGCCCAGGGCCTTGAGGGTGCCCATCTGGGTGCGGTGCTCTTCCACCATGCGGGTCATGGTGGTCAGGCATACCAAAGCGGCCACCAGAATGAAGAACACCGGGAAAACGGCGGCGATGCGGTCCACCCGCTGGGCATCGTCGGTGAATTCACTGTAACCGGGGTTGTTGGACCGGTCCAGCAGATACCATTCCGGAGAACCCAGGTCGTTTAAGTCGTGGCGGGCCTCCAGGATCTGGGCCCGGCCTTCTTCGATTTCCGCAGCAGCTTCATCCAGCTGCTGCTGGCCTTGGGCCTTTTGGGTTTCCAGTTCTTCCACGCCCTGCTGGTACTCTGCTTTGGCATTGGCCAGTTGGCTCCAGCCTTGGTTCAGCTTTTGCTCACTGGAAGCGAGGGAAGCGGCCTGGGAATCCAGCTGGGCTTTGCCTGCATTCAGCTGTGCCCGGTTTTCTGCCAGGGAAGAGCGGGTGCTTTCCAGCTGGGCGCTTTTGGAGGAAAGCTCTTCCTCCACGCCACTCAGCACTCCTTCCAATTGGGCGGCAAAGGCAGCTTTTTCCTCCCCGGCTGGGTCGGCCAGCAGGTATTCCTTCAGAATCTGGGAGAAGGAAAAGGCCGACTGAGGAACAAAAGCATCCAAAGAGGCGGAGGCATCCAGCACACTTTGCACCTCACCGGGAATGGGCTGATCCCCAGGCAGGCTTTGGGCGGAATAGTTGTTCATCAGCCCCCGTACACTCTGCACCAGAGAGGAAAGGCTTTGCCATTGGCTTTCTCCTTGGGCCAGTTCGGCTTCTCCGGCAGAAAGGGCCTGATTTTGGCTCTGCCACTGGCTGAGGGCGGCATTGTACTGGGCCTTGCCGCTTTCCAGCTGTTTCTGCTGACTTTGCAGCAGGCTTTCGCTGTCCTGGATCTGCTTTTGGGCGCTTTCCAGCTGGCTTTGGGCATCGGCGATCTGCTGCTCAAACAGGGCTTTGTTTTCTTCGTATTGAGCGATGCCTTCATCCAGCTCCGCCTGAGACGCATCAATGGCGCTTTTGGCTTCGTTGTAAATGTCGTCGTGGCGGGTCTGCTCCTGCTCTTCGGCCAGCTGCTCCAGCACCGGAGTCTTTTCATCCATCACATCCTGGTATTCGTCCTCATAAAAGGGCAGGCCCTGGGTGTCTTTGTAGGTGAGGAACACATCGGTGTAGACCTCATAGGCAAAGGCCTCCTCCGGCAGATAGAGAAAGGAGCGGATGGAGCCGTTGCCCACACTGCTGCTGCCCCGCTCAAAATTGATGTACATGGGGGACTCTACCACGCCCACAATGGTGAAGGTTTGGGTTTTCAGACTCTCCGACAGATCGCCTTCTTCCAGGAACAGGGTGATGGTCTGGCCCACTTGGAAGCTCTCGCCGGAATACATTCCATGTTCTACCAGACATTCATTTTCCTTTTCCGGCCAGCGGCCTTCCTTGAGCACCGGCATATTGACGGTGTCCTCATCGTCCTGAGCGCCATTTTTCCAGCTCCAGGCCCGCACCAGCATGGGGTCTCCCTCGGCCGGTTGCACAAAGGCATCCACCGAATAGGAGGGGGAAACGCAGGCGATATCCTCCTGGGCTTTCAGGCTGTCCACATCTTCTTCCGTGAAGCCCATGGAAGATTTCAGGTGCATATCCATCAGGTTCTGGTCTTCAAAATATTGCTGAGCGGTCTCTTTCATATCCGGACAGGTGGATTTGATGCCGGCGAAAAAGCCCACACCCAACAGCACGATGCACAAAATGGAAAGATACCGGTTGTGGGTGCGCCGGATCTCCACCAGGATATCGTGCAAAAGAGCTTTGTAGTGTTTCATCTTATCACCACTCGATTTCTTCCACCGGTACGGGATGGGGATTTTCTTCGATCTGGGTCACTTTGCCGCTTTTTAGGTGGATCACCCGGTCGGCCATGGGAGCGATGGCCGAGTTGTGGGTGATGACGATGACCGTCATTCCCTGTTTGCGGCAGGTGTCCTGCAAAAGGGACAGAATGGTCCGTCCGGTTTCATCGTCCAAAGCGCCGGTAGGCTCGTCGCACAGCAGGAGTTTGGGGTTTTTGGCCAAGGCACGGGCGATAGATACCCGCTGCTGTTCGCCGCCGGAGAGCTGGGCAGGGAAGTTGTTCATCCGGTCGGAAAGGCCCACCTGGCCCAGGACCTTGGCGGCGTCCAGAGGATTGCGGCAGATCTGGGCGGCCAGCTCCACATTCTCCAAAGCGGTCAGATTTTGCATCAGATTGTAAAACTGAAAGACAAAGCCGATGTCGTTGCGCCGGTAGCCGGTGAGCTGACGGGGAGAAAAATGGGCCACATCGGTGCCGTCCACCAGCACTTCGCCTTCATCGCAGCTGTCCATGCCGCCTAAAATATTGAGCACCGTGGTTTTGCCTGCACCACTTTGGCCTAAAATAATGCAGAATTCCCCTTGGTTGATGGAAAAACTCACTCCATCCACTGCCGTGATGGTCACTTCTCCCATTTTATAG
The DNA here is from genome assembly GCA_938000015.1 of uncultured Clostridia bacterium. Classification (GTDB taxonomy): domain Bacteria; phylum Bacillota; class Clostridia; order Oscillospirales; family Butyricicoccaceae; genus Pseudobutyricicoccus. Next base: position 19,406 of record CALLCY010000021.1, on the reverse strand, counting down.
CGCTTGGTCACATTGCGCAGAGAGACAAAGCCTTCCATGAAAAATCATCCTTTCCCACAAGAAAACAGGGCCGAAACCTGAAAAAACAAAAAAATTCTACTTTATTTATTATAAATATCATATCACAAAGAAAGCAGGGGAGGAAGAGCCGGGTTTAAACAAAATGTAAAGTGTTCCTCAGAAAAAAGGCCGCCTTTCGGCGGCCCAGGAATCTGTTGAAAATTATGAATTGTTGGAGGGAGGGAAGGGAATGCCCAGCAAAGTGGCGGCAGCTTTTCGGTTCTCCCGCTCCATATCCGCCAGCTTCCGGCAGATCTCGTCGGCGGTTTCCGGGTTTTCCTTTTCCATCAGATGGTCAATTTGCTGGCACAGCCAGCTTTCCGATACCTGCTCCAAAGTAGTGCAGCAGTCGCTTTGACCGATATAGCTCATAAAACCGGATACCTTGATGTCGTAGCTCACGGCCAGGCAAGGTGTGCGGGCCACGGCGGAAAAGACGATGGAATGGAGACGCATACCGCAGAGCAGCCGCATTTTCTTCAAAAGAGCGATGGTCAGACGCACATCCTCCGGCGCATCCCCAAGCACATAGTGGGGCGTGTGGAGACGGGCGGCCACCTGTTTGCAGGCGTGAAGGTCGCGGGGTACCTCGATGGGCAGCAAAAGGGTGGTGAGGCCGTATTTGTGGTAGGCGTATTCCGCCGCTTTGGCAAAGACATCAAAGTCATGGAAATTACCCCAGGGCCGCAGAGCCAAACAGAAATACTTCCCGTCCGTCGGCACGCCGTGGGAAGAGAGGAACCGGTCGGCCTCCTGAGGCGAAGCGGGAGTGAGGATGGTGGCCGGATCGGCTGCCAGGCGGATATCCGGCTTGACCACATGCATATCGCTCAGCTCTTGCTGGGAGATGGTGTCCCGCAAAGTGATAATATCCACGCTGCGGTTGAGCACCCGTCCGGCCAGACGGCGGTTGAAGGGACGGGACACATGGCCCACGCCGCAGCCGTACATCTGTACTTTGCAGCCCAGTTTGTGGGCGATATAAATGGTGTAAAGATAAAAATACAGGCTGCGGCTGGAGGTGGCATCCTGGATCAGGCTGCCGCCGCCGTTGATAAAGAGTTTGGCCCGGCGCATCGCCCGGCGGAAGCGGAAGAGATGGAAGGTATAGACGGCGTCCACTTCATGGAGCAGCCGGGTCTCAGCGGGCTTGCGGGTCATGACGGTCAGGGGGGACAGCGGGTCCAGCTCCTTCATCGTGGAGATGATGGCTCCCAGAATGGCCTCGTCTCCGGAATTGCCCCGGCCATAGGCGCCGCAGATGACAATGCCGTTGCGTTTGCCCCGAGCTTCACGGGCCTGGATGTATTCATAGATCTGGCTTTGACGGGCGGCCATGCCCTCCAGGGAGTAAATGCGGGAGGCCTTTTCCAGCAGGCGTTCTCCAAAGGCGTGGCGCAACTCCTCATCCTGGCACAGGCGCACCATGTAGGAGGCGAAAGTGTCCACATCCCCCGGCTGGAAGATGAAGCCGTTTTCTCCTTGGTCGATGAGCTTTTGCATTCCGCCCACATCGGAGGTGATGACGGCGCATCCCTCCTTCACCCCTTCCAGGATGGAATAGGGGAAGGATTCGGAAATGGAACAGAGCACATCGATGTCGCAGGATTTGAAGAATTTGCCGATGTCCGACACCCAGCCGCAGAAGCAGACGCTGTCGCTAACTCCCAGCTGGGAGGCCAGGGCCTTCAGCTTGTCCATGTCCTCTCCGTCGCCGCCGATGAGCAGTTTGAGCCGCTTTTCCTCCTGCCGGGCCTTGGCGAAGGCCCGCAGCAAAGTGGGGATATCCTTCACCGGGGTGAGGCGGGCAGCGATGCCCATGACTACATCCCCTGGTGTGTAGTTCAGTCCCTGCTGGCGCAGGTATTCCCCACGGTCAAAATCCGGGGTCTTTTGGGAAAAGTCCAGGCCGTTGTAGATGGTCTGGATGCGGGAGGGACGGAAGGAGCGCTGGATGAGCATCTTTTTGAAGGTGTCCGATACCGTCACATGGTAATCCATCAGCCGCAGGGCGGCAGAATTCAGCCTGCCAAAGGTCTGGCGGCGCAGGAAGGAGTGCATATAGTCCAGCTTGTAGTCGCTGTGCACTGTGGTGATGACGGTGCATCCCAGAGTCAGTTTGAGGAAGACGCCCACGGTGTTGGCCTTGGCTCCGTGGCAGTGGACGATGTCCGGTTGAAACTGACGGGCAGCTTCCTTGGCCAGGAGGAAATCCCGCAGGGGAAAGCCCGACTGGATCTCCAGCGTATCAATACCGGCTTTTTGGGCATCCTGGGCGAATTCCCCTTTCCGCATACTCAAAAGCTTGAGTTCATGCTGCTCTTTCAGGCGGGAGCAGAGGGCCAGGATATGGGTTTTGGCGCCGCCCCGGTCGCCGCCGCCGGCGATGTGCAAAATTTTCATGATTTCCTCCCAAAAGCCGTAGAAGTCGGCGTTGATTTCGTGTATAATCCAAAAGTACAGGCCCCTGATTTCTTTGAAAAAAAGGGGAATGTTGGTTTTTATTATATCGAATCCCAGGGGCATGGTCAATACAGAAGGCCAGCCCCCACATGTGTTCCCAGGAGGTAGCGTTTTGGCAGGAGAAACAAAAAAAATGACCCGTAATACCCTGATTCTGGTGCCGGCCAAGGTGCTGGAAGGGGTTCTGCTTTTGGTGATGAGCGCCCTGTATTCCCGCATTTTCCCACCGGCGGTGAACGGCCGTTACCAAATCGTCAACACCACTGTGCTGGCCCTGTTTCTGGTGTCGGCGGCCTGGCTTTACAATGCCACCGCCCGCTTTGTGTCGGAATACCGGAGCCCCCAGGGGGAAAAGACCTTTTATTCCACTTTTCTGATGTCCTTCGGCGTCATCACCGTGGTGGTGCTGGGGATTGGAGGGCTGGCCTGGCAGATCGGGGGGAGCTTCCTCTTTTTTGCCGCCGCCATGCTGCTCACCAGCTATTCCCTCTTCACCATGATGAACGGCCTTCTGATTCAGACCGAACACCTGATGGTGAGCATTTTTGTCTCCCTTCTGGATGTGGCGGGAAAAGTGGTGTGTACCACCCTTTTGGTCACAGCCGGGGGCAACAGCACCCCCTATCCCGCCATTTTCGGTGCAGTCATCAGTGATCTTGTGGCCTCTTTTATCGCCATGGCGGTGCTTCATGTCCCTTCCAGCACCCGGCCTCAGTATTTTTCCAAGGCTTTGCTGGGGGATCTGCTCACCTTCGGCGTGCCGCTTATCGGCATGAGCATCGGCACCGGTCTTTTGAGCATGGTGGACCGGTACATCGTGGCTTTTATGGAGGGCGATGTGGGCTCGGCCATTTATCTCACCAATTTCACCGTCAGTTCGGGTATTTTCGGCATGATCGCCGCCGCCGTGGTGCGGGCTACTTACCCGTCTCTCATCTCCGGTTACACCAATGATGGACGGCAGGCGGCGGAAAAGCTGCTGGCCCAGGGCACAAGGCTTTATTTCCTCATCGCCATGCCGGCGGCGTTAGGACTGTGCGCCGTCTGCCAGCCTTTGGCACATTTTATGTTTGAAGACACCTATTGGTCGGGGGCAGCTATCATCGGTATTGCCGCTGCCGCTTATTTTTTCATGGATTTGACCGAATATGCAATTAAGGGCTTTGAGCTGACCAAGAACACCCGTCCGGTGCTGCGTTACAGTCTGCTGGCTGCGGCCATCAAGATCGTGGCCACCTTTGCCCTGACAGGCCTGATGGGAATTCAGGGGGCGGCTTGGGGAACCCTTTTGGCCTTCGTATGCTACTTTTTGCTGGTGATCTGGGGAATGCGCCATACTTTCCACTTCCGTCCCGATGGAAAAAGCACGCTGCGCATCTTTGTCAGCGCTCTTCTGTGCGCCCTGTGCGCCTTTGTGGTGTGCCGTTTCCTCCCCTTGGAGGGCGGCGGCTTTGCGGCGCTGGTCAAGACGCTTTGCGGCGCCGGAGTGGGAGGCGTTGTGTATGTGGTCTGCCTGCTGCTTTCCGGCGAACTCCGGCCGGAGCTGGAAATGCTGCGTCAGGCGAAGCAGAATCAAACAAAGAAAAAATAGGGGAAGTCCCTTTTTTCCCTGTGCAAAAAGTTTTTTTGGTGCTATACTAAGGCCGTATGCGAAAGTCTGAAAAAGAGAAGGTGATAGAGTGTCCATGAAAGCCATCGAACAGGTGGAGCAGGCAGAGCGCCAGGCAGAACAGCTGCTGGAGCAGGCCCGCAAGGAGGCCGGGAGCATTGTGGAACAGGCGGAAAACGATGCTGCCCGTCTGCGGGAGCAAAGCCGGCAGAAGGCCCGGGATGAGACAGCGGCCCTGCTCTCGCAGGCCCAGAAGGAGGCCGAGCGCCAGGCGGAAGGGCTGCGGGACAAGACGAAGAAGCAATGCGCTCAGATCGCCGCATCCGCCGAAAGCAATATGGAAAAAGCGGTGAAATTCATTATGGAAAGGGTCGTTGGCTGATGGCGCTGGTAGAAATGAAGCGCCTGCGGGCCGTCGCGCTGCAAAGCAGGCGCCGCAGCCTTTTGCGCCAGCTGCGGCGGGAAGGTTGCGTGGAGGTGGAGACCGCCCAGGAATCCACCGATTTTGAGCAGGAAAATGTGTTGGAAAACACGGTAGAGGAAAACACCGGAGCCAGAGAATATATGGCCTCCATCACCCAAGCCATGGAAGTTTTGGGGAAATATGTGCCGCCTCCCAGCCGTTCTTTGTTGGCGGGAAAGCCTCAACTGACCGAAAGTCAGCTCTATGATGAAAAGGTGTTGGACAAGGCTCTGGCCGCTGCCCGTCAGATCAACAAAGCAGCCGAAGAAATGGCTCGTTTGTTGGGAGAGATCGGGCGGCTGGAAGGCACAGTGACTCAGCTCAAACCTTGGAAAAGCCTGGATGTTCCACTGGAGTACCACATGGATGGAACGGTGGAATATCTCCGGGGTGTTCTGCCCGGGGCGGCCGATCTGAAGGAATTGGAAGAGGAATTGGCGGAGAAAGCTCCGGCCTGTCAGATGGAAGAGGTTTCCTCCGACAATGAGCAGCATTATGTTACTTTCCTCATTCATCAAAACTGCAAGGATCAGGCCATGGCCAGCATCAAGCAGAGGGGGTTTGCCCAGGCTCCCCAGGAGGGGGAAGGGACTCCGGCTCAGTATATCTGCGCGCTGGAAAAGCAGATAGCCCAGATGGAACAGCAGCGCCAGGACCTGATCGGCAAGATCAAGGAACAGGGCGATGCCTACCGCGCCATGGAGCAGGCTTTGGACGCTTATTCCATGGAAGCGGAGGAAGATCAGCTGCTTTCCGGTCTGGTGCGTACCAAAAACACCGTGGTCATCACCGGCTGGCTGCCGAAAAAGGCTGAGGAGCGGGTGAAAAAGGTGCTGGAAAAGGAAGGCTGTGCTTACAGTATGGAGGCCCCACAGGAAGGGGAAGATCCTCCAACAGCCATGGAGAATGGGCCCTTGGCCGAGCCTTTCAACGCCATCACCGAGATGTACGGCATGCCCCGTTACGGCAGCCTGATCGATCCCAATCCCTTGATGGTGCCCTTTTATGTGACCTTTTTTGCCTTTATTATGGGCGATGCGGTGTACGGCATCCTCATTGCTTTGGGATGTTTCCTGGGACTCAAGCTGCTCAAGCCAAAAGGGACCATGCGCCAGATGCTCACGCTGTTCTTTTATTGTGGACTGGGCACCATTGTGGCCGGTGTGCTGATGGGCGGCTGGTTGGGCGACGCAGTGCCCGCCTTTACCGAAGGGGTGTTGGGCAAGCGGGTGGAACTGCCTGCTCTGTGGTTTAACCCCATGGAAGAGCCGATGAAAATGCTGATTTTCTCCCTGACATTGGGCGGAATTCAGATCCTCACCGGTATGGCGGCGTCTGCATGGCGGCAAATCCGGCAGAAGGATTACCTGGGTGCGTTGTGTGACACCGGCACCTGGTATCTGATCTTTGCCGGCATTGGCCTTGCGGTGCTGGGCATCGGCGCGGGACAGTGGCTGGCCATCGCCGGCGTGGTGCTGATGCTCCTGCTGGGCGGACGGGATAAAAAGGGCTTTGGCCGCATCACCGGCGGCCTGGGTAAGCTGTATGGCATCACCGGCTTTGTGTCCGATTTGCTCAGTTATTCCCGTATCATGGCTCTGGGGCTTTCCGGCGCTGTGGTAGGCTCTGTGGTCAACAAAATGGGCGCCATGGGCGGCGGTGGCATTATAGGCGTGCTGCTGTTTGTGGTGGTGGCGATCATCGGCCATACTTTCAACATCGCCATCAGTGTGCTGGGTGCCTATGTTCACACCAGCCGTTTGCAGTATATCGAATTCTTTGGCCGGTTTTATGAAGACGGTGGGCGGATGATGCACCCGCTGAAAATAAAAACAAAATATGTAGATGTGGTTAAGGAGGACTAGATCATGGAATGGATTTCCAGCTTGTTTACGGGGACCAGTTTTGCAGTATTGGGTGCCGCTTTGGCGGTGATTTTTGCCGGTATGGGTTCTTCCAAGGGTGTAGGTCTGGCCGGTGAGGCCGGCACAGGCATTCTCACCGAAGACCCCACCAAGTTCGGTAAGGTTCTGCTTCTGCAGGCTCTGCCTGGCACACAGGGCATCTATGGCCTGCTGGTGGCCTTTTTGATCCTGTTCAGCAACGGCGCTGTGCTGGATGGCACACTGCCTCTGGTGCAGGGCGTGGCTTATTTCTTCGCCGCTCTGCCCACTGCCATTGTGGGTTATTATTCCGCCATTCGCCAGGGCCGCGTGGCTGCTGCTGCCATGAACATCGTGGCCAAGAAGCCCGATGACGCCATGAAGGGCGTTATCAGCGCCGGTCTGGTGGAAACATATGCGGTGCTGGCCCTGCTGATCTCCGTGCTGGTCATCTTCGGCGTGGGCAGCATGGCGGCCTGATCGGGTAAACGCCATGAAAGGCATCGAAAACATTTCTCGCAGCATTGTGGATGAGGCCAAGGCCAAGGCGGAGAAGATTCTGGAAGAAGCCCGCCAGCAGGCCACCCGTATTGGGGAAAAGGCCGCCCAGCAGGCACAGGCGCAAGAGGAAAGTCTGAAAAAAGACGCCCAAGTGCGGGCGGAGGAACTGCTTCGCCGCAGCGAGCGTACCGCCCTTCTGGAAAACAAGAAGGGCCAGCTGGCAGCACGGCGGCAGCAGATTGAAAAAGCCTATGACCTGGCTCTCCAGCGGCTTTTGTCCCTGGAGGAAGGGGATTACTGCGCCCTTTTGGTGAAGTTGTGCCAGGAGACCGGGGAGAAGCAGGGAGAAATTCTGCTCAATGCCCGGGACAAGGCCCGGCTGGGCGAAACCCTGGTGGCACAGATGAATGAGAAGATCGGCGCCGCCTTCACTTTGGGCCAGGAAGAAAAAAATATCGCCGGCGGATTTGTGCTGCGTCAGGGGCCGGTGGAGATCAACTGCGCTTTGGAGACCGCTGTGCACCTGCTGGAAGAGGAGACAGCCAGCCAAGTGGCGGCCATCCTCTTTTAAGGAGGGAGCCTGTTGAAAAAAACCAAGGATACCGATTATCTGCACATCAGCACCCGCATCCGTTGTGTGGAGGGGCAGCTGATGAACAGCACCCAGCTTTACCGTCTGGCTGAGAGCAAAGACGCCCAGGAAGCGGAAAAGCTCCTGGAGGAAAAGGGCTGGCCTGCCTTTGATTGGCGGGACATGCTGAAGCTGGAGCAGGTCATCTCCCAGCGGCGCCAGCAGATGATGGATCTGCTGTATGCCCATTGTCCCAGGCCGGAGATGATCGAAGTGTTCCGGCTGAAATACGATTATCACAACATCAAGGCCATCCTCAAAGGAGACGCCCAGCAGGTGGACCCCACCCGGCTTTTGTCTTCGGCTGGTCTCATTCCACCCCGGCAGCTGCTGCGCATGATCCGGGAGGGAGACCTGGAGGGGATGGATCCGGTGATGGCTCAGGCTGTGGAAACGGCCAAGGAGATGCTGGAGCGCACCGGTGACCCTCAGCTCAGCGATATGGTGCTGGACCGGGCGGAAAAAGAAGAGACGCTGAAAAAGGCCAGAGAGAGCGGCAGTGATTTCCTCACAGGATATGTGCAGAGGACCATCGACTGCTGCAATTTGCGCACGGCGCTGCGTCTGGGACGCATGGGCAAAGGGCTGGATTATGCCCAGCGGGCCATTTTGCCCGGTGGAACCATCGCTCCGGAGGCTTTCTATGCGCCCATGACTCGGGAGGAGCTGCCTCGCTTGCTGGTCGGGACCTCTCTGGAGGCGCTGGAAAGCCAGGCGATGGACGCTCTGGAAGGCCGGGGCTTTGCCCTTTTGGACAAGGCCTGTGACGATCTGCTGATCGAATATGCCCGCTTTGCCCGGCAGGTTCCCTTTGGGGAGGAGACCGTCATCGGTTATCTGCTGGCCTGCGAGGCGGAATACAACGCAGTGCGCTCGGTGCTGGCGGGGAAAAACGCCGGTCTGAGCCAGGACAAGATCATGGAAAGGCTGAGGATCTGTTATGCTGTATAGAGCGGCTGTGATCGGCGACAGCCAGACGGTGATGGGATTCAAAGCGGTGGGTTTGACCACCGTGGCGGTGAGCGAAGAGAAAGAGGCCGCCCGGCAGCTGCATAAGCTGGCGGAGGCGGGTTATGCCGTCATTTATATCACCGAGCAGCTGGCCGCCCTCATCCCCCAGGATATCGACCGCTATAACGACGAGCCCACCGTGGCCGTCATCCCCATCCCTTCCCAAAAGGGAAGCCTGGGGATCGGGCTGCGGGGACTTCACCAGGCGGTGGAGCGGGCCGTGGGAGCCGACATCCTTAAAAAATAGTGACCCCGTTTTCCGGGGAGTGACCGTTTCATGGCAGGAAAGGCCTGCCTGTAAGAGAAAGAAGGTTGCTGATTGAATGGATAATATAGGAAAAATCATCAAGGTGGCGGGCCCCCTGGTCATTGCCGAGGGCATGGCCCACGCCAATATGTTCGATGTGGTGCGGGTAGGTCCCCAGCGCCTCATCGGCGAAATCATCGAGATGCGGGGCGACAAGGCCTCCATCCAGGTGTATGAGGAAACCGCAGGCATCGGCACCGGAGAGGATGTGGTGTCCACCGGTGCGCCTCTGTCTGTGGAGCTGGGGCCGGGTCTGATCGGTCAGATCTATGATGGCATCCAGCGTCCTTTGGAGGACATTCGCCGCCAGGTGGGCGATACCATCAAGCGTGGCATTGAAGTAGACCCCATCTCCCGGGAGAAAGAGTGGGAATTTACTCCCGCCGCCAAAGCGGGAGACAAGGTGGAGCCCGGTGATGTGCTGGGTACTGTTCAGGAAACGATTGTTGTGCTGCATAAGATCATGGTGCCTGTGGGCGTGTGTGGCACGGTGAAGGAAGTACGGGGCGGCAAACACACCATCACCGATGTGGTGGCCGTCATCGAGGACGAAAAAGGCCAGCTCCATGAGCTGACCATGGTGCAGAAGTGGCCGGTGCGTGTGGAGCGGACTTATAAGGAAAAGCTGGCTCCCACATTCCCCATGGTCACCGGCCAGCGGATCGTGGACACATTCTTCCCCATTGCCAAGGGCGGTACGGCGGCCATCCCCGGACCCTTCGGCAGCGGCAAAACGGTGACCCAGCACCAGCTGGCCAAGTGGAGCGATGTGGACATCGTGATCTACATCGGCTGCGGCGAGCGTGGCAATGAGATGACCGATGTGCTGCGGGAATTCCCCGAGCTGAAAGACCCCCGCACCGGTGAAAGCCTGATGAAGCGGACGGTGCTCATCGCCAACACCTCCGATATGCCTGTGGCCGCCCGGGAAGCTTCGGTGTACACCGGTATCACCATTGCCGAATATTACCGGGATATGGGCTACAATGTGGCGGTTATTGCCGACTCTACCTCCCGCTGGGCCGAGGCTCTCCGTGAGATGTCCGGCCGTCTGGAAGAGATGCCCGGTGAGGAGGGTTATCCTGCCTATCTGGCCTCCCGTCTGGCCCAGTTCTATGAACGGGCGGGCCGGGTGATCTGCCTGGGCAGCGACGGCAGAGAGGGCACCTTGTCGGCCATCGGCGCCGTATCCCCTCCGGGCGGCGATATTTCCGAGCCTGTCAGCCAGGCCACCCTGCGTATCGTCAAGGTGTTCTGGGGCCTGGACAGCTCTTTGGCCTACCGGCGGCATTTCCCCGCCATCAACTGGCTGAACAGCTATTCTCTGTACTTTGACCGGCTGCGTCCCTGGTATGAGGACAATATCAACCAGAACTTCATCAAAAACCGCAACGAAGCCATGAAGCTTTTGCAGCAGGAAAACGAGCTGGACGAAATCGTCAAGCTGGTGGGCATCGACGCTTTGTCTCCCGCCGACCGTCTGGTGATGGAAACCACCCAGATGATCCGCGAGGACTTCCTGCAGCAGAACGCCATGAGCGATACCGATTCTTATTGTGAGATCGACAAGCAGTTCCGTCTGCTGGAGCTGATTCTGTTCTACTACGAGACAGCCGGGGAAGCCCTGCGCAAAGGCGCTCCCATGCAGCCCGTCTTTGACATTCCCGCCCGGGCCCGCATCGGCCGGGCCAAGGATGTGCCCAAGGAGATCTACAAGGAGCAGTACGACCAGATCGAAGCCGACATCCGGCAGCAGATCGCTCAGATTTCCCAGGGAGGTAAAGAGGCATGATTAAGGAATACCGTACCATACAGGAAGTGGCCGGCCCGCTGATGCTGGTGCAGGGCGTGGACAAGGTCACTTATAACGAGCTGGCGGAAATCGAGCTGCCTTCGGGAGAGGTGCGCCGGTGCAAGGTGCTGGAAGTGGACGGCTCCAACGCCCTGGTGCAGCTGTTTGAAAGCTCCGCCGGTATCAACCTGGCCCAGTCCAAGGTGCGTTTCCTGGGCCATGGCATTGAGCTGGGCGTGTCCCCCGATATGCTGGGCCGTGTGTTTGACGGCATGGGCCATCCCAAGGATGGTGGCCCGGAGATCCTGGCTGAGCAGTATCTGGACATCAACGGCACACCCATGAACCCGGCAGCCCGGGACTATCCTTCGGAGTTCATCCAGACCGGCGTGTCGGCCATCGACGGTTTGAACACCCTGGTCAGAGGCCAGAAACTGCCTATTTTCTCCGGCTCTGGTCTGCCCCATGCCCAGCTGGCCGCCCAGATCGCCCGTCAGGCTCAGGTGCCCGGCAGCGACGCCAAGTTCGCCGTGGTCTTTGCGGCCATCGGCATCACCTTCGAGGAAGCCGATTTCTTCGTCTCCGACTTTAAGCGTACCGGCGCCATTGACCGTACCGTACTCTTTTTGAACCTGGCCAACGACCCGGCCATCGAACGCATCGCCACTCCCCGTATGGCGCTGACCGCGGCGGAGTATCTGGCCTTTGAGCAGGGGATGCATGTGCTGGTCATCCTCACCGATATCACAAACTACGCCGAGGCTCTCCGCGAAGTGTCCGCCGCCCGGAAGGAAGTGCCGGGACGCCGTGGCTATCCTGGCTACCTTTACACCGACCTTGCCACCATGTATGAGCGGGCCGGAAAGCTGCTGGACAAGGAAGGCTCCATCACCATGGTGCCCATCCTCTCCATGCCTGAAGATGACAAGACCCATCCCATCCCCGACCTGACCGGTTACATCACCGAGGGCCAGATCATTCTGTCCCGTGAGCTGTATCGGAAGGATATCACGCCCCCCATCGATGTGCTGCCCTCCCTGTCCCGTCTGAAGGACAAGGGCATCGGCAAGGGCAAGACACGGGAAGATCACGCCGGTACCATGAACCAGCTGTTTGCCGCCTATGCCCGGGGCAAGGACGCCAAAGAGCTGATGACCATTCTGGGCGAGGCCGCCCTCACCGACACCGACAAGCTCTATGCCCAGTTTGCCGATGCTTTTGAGCGGGAATATGTGTCCCAGGGCTATGACAAAAACCGCACCATCGAAGAGACGCTGGATCTGGGCTGGAAACTGCTGAGCATTCTGCCCAAGACCGAGCTGAAGCGGATCAAGCCGGAATTCATCGACAAATATTTGCCTGCCAAGGATTGAGATGGGCAATAAGGAGGAATGCAGATGGCCAGGCTCAATGTAAACCCAACGCGCATGGAGCTGACCCGGCTGAAAAAGCGCCTTGCCACAGCCAGCCGGGGGCATAAGCTGCTGAAAGATAAGCGGGACGAGCTGATGAAGCAGTTCCTGGATATTGTCCGGGTCAGCGAAAAGCTGCGGCTGGGGGTGGAAAAAGCCCTGACGGAATCCTATGCCGGATTCCAGGCCGCCGGTGCGGTGATGCCCCCGGAAATGCTGGAGCAGACTTTTCTCTATCCCAAGCAGGGAGTGGGCATTGAGATGAAGTTCCGCAACATTATGTCGGTGGATGTGCCCATGTACGATGTGATCACCAAAACCAGCGACAAGGCGGATATCTATCCCTATGGTTTTGCTGCCACCAGCGGCGAGCTGGATGACGCCGTGGCTCAACTGGCCGGGACGCTGGAGGATATGCTCCGTCTGGCGGAGATGGAAAAAACCGTCAAGCTCCTGGCCCAGGAGATCGAAAAGACCCGCCGCCGGGTCAATGCCCTGGAATATGTAATGATCCCTCAGCTCCAGGAGACCATCCGCTATATCACCATGAAGCTGGATGAAAACGAACGGGGCAACCTGTCCCGGTTGATGAAGGTGAAGGACATGATGGTGGAGCAGAACATCAAAGCCCAGCGGGCCCGAGACGGCCTTGCTTGAGCCGAAAAAGAAAGTGGACAAACAGCAAGGCTTGGTATACAATAAAATTAAAATCTGGCCCGCTTTGTAGAAAGGGGCCCAATCGGAAAGGAAGGTCATTCCCATGGTAACCAAAATCGCAACAGAAAAAGCTCCCGGCGCTATCGGTCCTTATTCCCAGGGTGTCGTCGCCGGTAATCTGGTGTATACTTCCGGTCAGATCCCCGTCAATCCGGAAACCGGCGCTGTGGAAGAGTGTGTCAAGGCTCAGACCAAGCAGTCTCTGGAAAATGTGAAGGCTGTTCTGGCCGAAGCTGGCTGCACCATGGAAGATGTGTTCAAGACCACCGTCTTCATCAAGGACATGAATGATTTCGCCGCTATCAACGAGGTGTATGCCACCTACTTCACCGGCGATGTGCTGCCCGCCCGCTCCTGCGTGGAAGTGGCCCGTCTGCCCAAAGATGTGAAAGTGGAGATCGAAGTCATCGCCATGAAGAAGTAAAAACCTTCTGAAAAGCCGTCCCGCAAGGGGCGGCTTTTTTGTGCCGCAGCAGAAGGTTTTGGCAAAAATCAAAAAAGCCCCCCAAAGCGTAAAAGGCATGCTATAATAAAAGAGCCGCCTGTCTTCGGGGGACTTTTCTGAGAGGAAAACGAGGGGGCGGTCATAATCAATCCGGCCTGGGGCCAAGAGAAAAGAGGAGAGAGCCTTGTCCATTGCAAACGCCTTTAACGGCGTATTCGCCCTGATGCTCATCATGCTGCTGGGCGCCTTCATGACCAGACGAAAATTCCTGACGGAGGATTACTATCATTTTCTCACATCCTTCATCATGAAGTACACCATCCCGGCCATGCTCTTTGAGAATGCCATCGAGAATGTGACCATGGAGTTTATCACCGAAAGTGGTACACTGCTGCTGGCCCCCTTTGTCACCCAGCTGGGGGGATATTTTATTGCCCTGGGCATCGCCAAACTGATCAAGCTGCCCAAATCTTTGGAAGGCATTTTCATTTCCATCTTTGCCATGTGCAACACCATGCTGATGGGCTTTCCCATTTGTATGCAGATCTTCGGTGAAGTGAGCGTTCCCTATGTCACCGCCTATTACATTGCCAACACCCTGGTCTTTTGGATTTTGGTGGCGCCCCGCATCGCAGCTGGCGGTACAGTGGGCGGCGTCATCACCCGGGCGGAAAAGATTAAGAGAGTCTTTTCGCCGCCGCTGCTGTCCTTCCTGGTGGGTGCTGCGGTGTCTTTGCTCCACATTCCCGTGCCTGCCTTTTTGCAGACGGCCCTCACCGATTTTGGTGCTTTGACTTCGCCCATTGCCATGCTTCTGTGCGGCTATCTTCTGGCCAGCATGGGTAAGGATGTGCTGAAAACCCCTCGGTGCATTGTGGGCGCTGTGGCTGCTCGTCTTTTGTGGGCGCCGGTGTTCTGTGCCGGGATCTGCCTTTTGATGGATGTACCCGCTTTGCCGGCCTGTGTTTTTTGCGTCCAGGCGGCCATGCCGGCCATGAACCAGACGGTCATCCTTTCCGGCCTGTACCGGGGCAATGACCGGGCGGCTGCTCAGGGTCTGGCTCTGTCCAATATTTTGTCGGTGTTCATCATCCCCTTGGTGGTGATGGGCCTGAACCAAGTGTTCCCCATGTAAAAAGAAAAAAGGCTGCCCTTTGGGGGACAGCCAGGACTGTGCAAAAGCAGGTTCGCCGATGAAAGGGGAAGATTTTTGGACGGTCCTTTTATCAATCCGCCAAAAGACGCGACCTGTGCGTGGCTTTTGGCACTTCTCAAGGGGCCAGTGTGGCCGGTTGGAAGCTGTAAGCTTTCAACCGGCTGCATGCAGCCCCTTGCAAAAACTCGAAAAAGTGGCTTTCGCCACTTTTTCGATACGCCCGGCTGCCCCTTGGGGGACAGCCCATCTATGATAAACAGCAGCGAAAGCCGACCGGGATGATTGTCGGGCACGCTGGGGGACGGCGCCGCTCACTGGGATTTTTCGCTGCTAATAAGAGTATATGCCGCCGTCTCCTCAGGGGTACCGGCGGAGCGAAAGTAAAAAAGTTTGCAGGAGGAATGAACCATGAGCGTGAAAATTGCCCCGTCCATTTTGTCCGCTGATTTTGCAAACCTGGGCCGGGATGTGCAGATGGTGCTGGAGGGAGGAGCCGACTGGGTCCATGTGGATATCATGGATGGGCATTTTGTGCCCAATATCTCCTTTGGCGCCCCGGTACTCCGGTGCCTGCGGAAGGTCACCGACGGTTTTCTGGATGTGCATCTGATGATCTCCCAGCCGGAAAACTATGTGGATGATTTCCTGAAGGCCGGGGCCGACCTGGTGAACTTCCATCTGGAGTCCCAAGGGGACCTGTTCAGCCTGATCCAGAAGGTAAAAGCCGCCGGCCGCAAAGTGGCGCTGACCATCAAGCCGGCCACTCCCGCAGAGGCGCTGTTTCCCTATCTGCCCCAGCTGGATATGGTGCTGGTGATGTCGGTGGAGCCTGGTTTCGGCGGGCAGAAATTCATGCCGGAGGCTTTGGACAAAGTGCGGCTGCTGCGTCAGGAGATCGACAGCCGGGGTTTGGCCTGTGAGATCGAGATCGACGGCGGCATCAATCTGGAAAATGCGCCGCTGGCCTATCAGGCCGGGGTGGATATTCTGGTGGCTGGTTCTTCGGTCTATGGGGCGGAGGACCCGAAGGCGCGGATCGGTGAGTTTAAAAAGGCCTGTGAAGGTCTGCGATAAGCAAAAAGCGGAGAGGAACTTTGTCCTCTCCGCTTTTTGCGGCTTTTAATAGAAAACCGTTTCGGTGAGACGGCCTTCTTTCCCCGGCGGGGAATAGAGAAAGTGCTGGAGCCGTCCCTGGGTGATCTGGTAATCTTCCGGGCGGATCAGGGTGCTGGGAGCCTTCTCCAACTTGTCGATGAGGATCAGCTTGACCTTCATCTTTTCCGGCAGAATGGATTTGATGTACACCGATACCCCATCCCCGGAGGAGACGCCTTCTTTCCGCTCCGCCAGGCCCGACAGGTTGGGGCTCAGTTCCACAAAAACGCCATAGTCCTCATTGCCTCGTACTACACCGCTCACCGTTTCTCCTGGGGAAAAACGCCGGGCGTTTTCCAGCCAGGTGCCCAAAAGCTCCCGGTGGGTCAGATGAACCCGGCCCAGGGAGGGGTCCACTCCCCGCACAGCCACATGAATCCATTGGCCGGGGTAAAACCGCTCGGCGGGGTGGGCAATGCGGGACACCGAGATGTGCTCAATACCCACCAGGGAAGTGATGCCGCAGCCGATGTCCACAAAGGCCCCGAAGGGCTCCAGATGGGTCACACGGGCGCAGATCACATCCCCGGGCAGCAGGTTTTCCATCAAATAGTTCAGGGCCTTTTGCTGTACCCTGGCCCGGGAAAACAGGTATTGGCCATCTCCCTCGCCGATGACCTGAAAACACACCGGTTTTCCCACCCGGGACAAAAGGGCGATCTCCCGGGTGCGGCCGCTGCTAAGGCCCAATGCCGCCTCGCTGCGGGGAATAAGGCCAGTGATGCCGTTACAGTCCACCACCAGGTTGTGAGCGCAATCACATCGGGTGACGATGCCCTCCAGTATTTGTTCTTCCTCTGCGGCTTGCTCCATGGCGGCCGGGGTATTCACCCAGCGGTTTTCCGGGGTGTGCAGCCGGAAACCTTCCGGCAGATAAGGTCCCTGGGGCATATCTTCATTCCTCCTTTGTTTTGTCCGTTGCCTTTCATCTATATGCATGTTTCCCCAGGATGTTGCTGTTTTCTTTTGGAAAGGGCTGTGGTACAATACCTCTATCAGATGGGGGAGGGAGTTCCATGGATTATCGGGTAGGCGATGTGGTAAAAATGAAAAAAAGTCATCCTTGCGGCTGTGATCGGTTTGAGATCACCCGAGTGGGGATGGATTTCAAGCTGAAATGCTGTGGCTGTGGGCGGGAAGTGATGGTGCCCCGGCTCAAGGCGGAAAAAAGCATCCGCGCCATTGAGAAAAGGGAGGAATGAGCATGGAGGTCATGAACCGGCAAATGCATATTGCCCTGCGCCAGGGGGATGTGGGGGGCTATTGTCTGCTCCCTGGAGACCCGGAACGGTGCCAGCATATTGCCTCCTATCTGGAGGGAGCGGAGTTTGTGGCCCGCAACCGGGAATTTGTCACCTATACTGGCACATTGGCTGGGCAGCGGGTATCGGTGTGTTCCACCGGCATCGGCGGCCCCAGTACTGCCATTGCCGTAGAGGAGCTGGCTGCCTGCGGCGCCCATACCCTGATCCGGGTGGGCACTTGCGGGGGCATTGATCTGGCTGTGCGGGGTGGGGATATCGTGGTGGCCACCAGTGCTGTGCGCCAAGAGGGGACCAGCCTCCACTATATGCCTCTGGAGTTTCCCGCTGTGGCCGATTTTGATGTGACCGATGCCCTGCGCCAGGGAGCAGCCTCTACGGGGGCCAGTGTGCACACCGGCGTGGTGCAGAGCAAGGACAGTTTTTATGGCCAGCATGAGCCTTCCCGGATGCCGGTGGCCCATATGCTGGAAGAAAAATGGAAAGCCTGGAAGCAGGCCGGCGTCCTGTGCAGCGAGATGGAAAGCGCCACTTTGTTTGTGGTCTCCTCGGTGCTGGGGCTGCGGGCCGGAGCTTTGTTTGCCGTGCTGTGGAACCAGGAGCGGAAAAATGCAGGATTGCCCGATCCCCATTGTATGGACACCGACTTGGCCATCCGGGCGGCGGCGGAGGGGCTGCGCTGTCTCATTACCCGGGACGCCCAGGAAGAAGGGCTATAACAGAAAAGACTTTGCCAAAGCGGTTTCCGCTTTGGCATTTTTTTATTTTCTTCTTGACAAACAGAGAAAAGGGATGCATACTGTATATATAGTATATATACAGTATAACAACGAGGTGCACCGTGAATATCGTCATCAGTCAAACAAGCGGCCAGCCCATTTATGAGCAGATCGCCCGACAGATCAAAGGCCTGATCCTGCGGGGAGAACTCTGCGAAGGGGCGGCTTTGCCATCCATGCGCCTGCTGGCTCGGGATCTGCGCATCAGCGTCATCACCACCAAGCGGGCCTATGAAGAGCTGGAGAGGGAAGGGTTTGTCATCACCACCCCGGGAAAGGGCTGCTATGTGGCTCCACGCCCGGAGGGCACATGGGATCAGGCCCGGCAAAAACAGGTGGAGGAGTATCTGCGCCGTGGTGTGGAAGAGGCCAAAAACTGCGCCATGGGCCTTACAGAACTGACCCAGCTTTTGCAGGAGCTGTATCGAGGAGAAAAGTAAAATGAATACAAATAGTATTGAAGCAATCTCTTTAAGTAAACAGTATCCAGGATTTGCTCTGGAGGATGTGAGTTTTACACTGCCCCAAGGATGTATCATGGGATTCATCGGCCAGAATGGCGCCGGTAAGACCACCACCATCAAGCGTTTGCTGGGGCTTGTGCAGGGCGGCGGAGAGGTGCATCTGCTGGGAGAAAAGGAAGGCTATGGCCTGAGAAAAGTGAAAGAAGAGGTGGGTGTTTTCCTGGAGGGCAGCTTTTTTAATGAAGTCATCCGAGTGCAGGACATCGATTCCATTTTGTCCCGTATTACCCCTCGGTGGGATAAGGGATATTACTCCTTTTTGCTGGATCGCTTCCAGATCCCCCGGAAGAAATACCTGCGGGAGCTTTCCAAGGGCATGGGCACAAAATTGCGCCTGGCCACCATCCTGGCCCGCCACCCCAAGCTGCTGATTCTGGACGAGCCGTCGGCGGCCCTGTCCCCGAAGATTGCAGACGAAATTTATGCATATACACAGAACATCCACCGTTCCGGTGTAACGATCCTGCTGGTGGAACAAAACGTCCGTGCGGCCTTGCGGATCTCCGAATATGCTTATATCCTCTCCGAAGGCCATGTAATTTTCGAAGATAAGACCGAAAATCTGCGTAAACATCCTGATATCAAGTCATTCTATCTTGGCAATCTGCCAACAAAATAATCCCCACATTAGAATAAAGGAGCGTTCAGTTATGTTTGAAAATCATTTGAAAGAAAAAATGGCAAAGGGACCTGTTTATGGCATGACCATTTATACCGGCTCTCCGGCAGTCATCGAAGCGGCCGGTCAGTTTGGATTGGATTTTGTCTTCATCGACGCGGAGCATACAGGCTTCGAAGTCGGCACCCTCAAAGAATGCATCATGGCCGCGCGGCTCAAGGCAATTTCCCCACTGGTCCGCGTCAGCCGCCCCGACGAAATCCAGATCCGCAAAGCTTTGGAGCTTGGCGCGGAAGGCGTCATTATCCCGCATGTACGCAATCGGGCCGATGCCGAAATCTGTGTGCGCGGCGCGAAATTCCCGCAGAAAGATCAGCCCTTGTGGAGGCGCGGCTACGATTCCAATGTCCGGTCCGCGTGCTACTCCGGCGCAGGCTTTAATGCCGTGGAGTATATCAAACACAGCAATGAAACCGAATTGGTCATCCCCATGGCCGAGGATTTCGAATTTATGGACAACATTGAGGAAATCATGAGCGTCCCCGGCATAGATGCCATCAATTATGGTCCCGCCGACTACGCAATGTCACTTTGCATCCCCAAATTCTATGATGTCA
>CALLCY010000020.1:0-1265 GCA_938000015.1 uncultured Clostridia bacterium | reverse complement strand
TATCACACCCGGAGCACGGGGGCCCCGGGCGCATCCCCACCGGAGACAGGAACGGCCGTCCCGACACGGGACCGTTAGCCGGGGGGTTGATCCACCACCGACTGGGTCACCACCTGATGAATGGAGGGGGATAGCCGGGTGAGGATGCCGGGTGCAAAATAGCCCGGATGATGGTCTGAGCTAAAAACATCGGGGAAATCCCGATGGATGGCGCTGTTCATATCGTTTCACCTCACAGCTATTCTGTGCCGAAAGCAGGGGAAAAACCCTGGAAAAACAATCCCAACGCACCGCCTGCATACAAAGAAATGGAGGGAAAAGGAAAAATATGAAAAACATCACAATGAATCAAAAACAAATGGATCATCTCCGGCACATCAACCGTGAGATCATCCAGCAGAAAAACCGGCTGCAAAAGCTGCGGGCCCTCCAGCAGGGGAGGGTGCGGCAGGCACCGGGGCTGCCATCCCTGACGCCCCAGGATGCCCAGGGCCGCTATGCTGCCCAGCTCAAGGAGCTGGAGGAAAGCGCCGCCCGGCATCTGGAAAAATGCCTGGAGGAGGCTCAGGCATTGCAGGAGTTCATCCAGGGCGTGGAGGACAGCCAGACCCGGCAGCTGCTCTCCCTGCGCTATCTGGAGTGCCTGACCTGGCAGCAGGTGGCCTTCCGCATGGGCTATTGCGACGAGCAGACCCCTCGCAAGCAAAGCCAGGCCTTTTTCAAAAAGCAGCAGAAGGAGGTGAAGGCCGGTGTCGCCCAGAAGTAAGCAGCCGCCGGAGGAGCAGGCCCGGAAGATCCTGGTGGAGGCCAGCCCTTTGGCCGCCAAGCTCCTGATGGAGGCTTTGCAGGAGGAGGACACCCCTCGCTCGGCACGGCTGGACTGTGCCAAGGAGGTGCTCAACCGGGTCTATGGCCGCTCCCAGCAGTTGCTCCCGCCCCAGGAGGAAAACCGGCTGGAAGTGGTGCTGGAAGAAGAAGCGGAAAAAGACGCCAAATGAGCGGCGGCGGAGTGCCTCCGCAGCCGTTCCTGTCTCCGGCATCATGCGTTGCCCGGCTTTCTGCTCCGGGTGTGATAAACCATCACCCGGCAGGGGCTTTGATGCAGTCCTGGCCCAGTGCAGAACAAAGGCCGGTTGTGCCCGTCTGGGCAGCGGGGCAGCGTGACGCTGCACCTGTTCCGATCTTTGCCTTTGCCGGTTGTGTTTGCCCAGGCAAAGAAAGTTTTGCCAGCGGCGGCTCGCCGCAGCCCCCCTTGTGCAAAGGGG
>CALLCY010000019.1:0-3989 GCA_938000015.1 uncultured Clostridia bacterium | reverse complement strand
CCGGCCCGTAGCAAAAGGCCCCCCGCTGATAGACCACACAGGTGCGGGCCCGCAGCTGCCGGTAGTTCATCTTGGCACAGAATTCCGTCAGCAGCGCCCGATCTCCCGGTTCGATTTGCTGGGGCTGTCCTGCCATCAACAGACGGCACTCTTCCTCTGTGATCACGGTACTCTCCTTCTGGCAAAGCCCCCGGATCTTGCTTTTTTTCTCCAGTTTGATATAGCTAAGGTCGTCATTATAATACCGGATGCGGAATTTCTCCCGCCGTGGCGCACCCTCCAGCTTTTCTCGCAATGCGGTATCCCGCCAGTCATCAAAATACAAACTGTGCACCTGATAAACTCCATCGGCCCCGGTGTGAGGGTCGGGAGACATCACCGCCCGCAGCCGCTGACGCAGGGCAATATGGTCGCTTTTTGAAATATAATGCTTTTTTTCATGGCGAAAATGGGCATTTCCCATGCTCATCGCTCCTTTCCTTCCGTTGGCTTTTCTAGGATACCCTTTTTGTGTGAAGGTGAGGTGAAGAGCATCTGACGGATAAAGGAAAAAATGTAAAAGCATCCTTTACCCGTTTTTTACTTTGCTATCAAAAAAGGTCCTGGGAGAACAAAACTCCCAAGACCTCTTTTATTGTTCTGGTGAAACCACAGGGAGAGAAAACCAAAAGGTACTCCCCTGCCCCATCTGGCTTTCCACTCCATACCCAGCCCCATGCTGCTGCAGAACGGCCCTGGCAATGGCCAATCCCAGGCCGGTGCCTGTCTGGGGCCTATGGCCATTTTTGCTTTTCTGATAATACCGTTCCCAGATCAGCTCCCGCTCCTCCGGCGGAATGCCTTCTCCGGTGTCGGTGACACGGATGCACACCTGATCTTGCTCTATTTTCTGTTCCACCGTCACTTTTTTGTCTTCTCCAGTGTGGGCGATGGCATTGCCCACCAGATTGTAGACCACCTGAGACAGACGCAGTTCATCAGCCTCCACCCAGGCATCCCCGTCATGGAAAAACTCCACCTGATATCCGGCAGCACCCACCATTTTCCACAATCGTTCCACAGTATCCCGCACGCTGTCGGTGAGACAAAAAATACTTTTTTCCATGGGCTGCACTTGAGCTTGCAGCTTGCTCAGATCCAGCAGATCGGTGACCAGATCACTGAGCCGGGCCGCTTCGTCGATGATCACCTGAATATTCTCCGGGGTGTTCTCCCCCGGCAGATCCCGGATCACCTCGGCATAGCCCACGATCATGGTAAGAGGCGTGCGCAGATCGTGGGACACATTGGCCAGAAGCTCCCGGCGCAGATCATCCTGCCGCCCCAGTTGTCGGGCCGCTTGGGTGAGGGTGTGGCTCAGCTGATCCACTTCCCGGTAACCGCCTCCTTGGAAGGTCACATCGAATTTTCCCTGTCCCAGCTGCCGGGCTGCCTGGCTCAGCCGGGCAATGGGCCGGGCGATCTTCCGGGAAAGAAGCAGCGCCAGCGCCAGGGAACAACAAACCAGGCACAGAGAAATAAACAAAAATTCCGCCCGCAGCGCTTCCAGAGTGGAGCTGACCGGGGAAAGTACGCTGGTGAGCACCACCAGACGGTCTCCATCCTTGGTAGAAAGAGCCAGGGCGCAGAGAATGGACTCCATCTTTTCCCGTCGGGGCGGCACTGCACCCAGAAAGGCACTGGGGTGATAATCGCTTTGCCGCACCGGTTCCTCTTCCCACCGGTGAAGAAAGATCCCTCCGGCTTCTACCGCTTCCTCGTAATACTCCTGCAATTTCTCCGGTTCCAAAGGAAACGCCGGCCGCTGGCCCGTCTGATGCTGCAGCACCTCCCCGGTATGGGGATCGGCCACCAGACTATCAATTCCCTGCTGCGTGCTCAGCTCCTCCAGCAAAGAGGAAATCTGGTTGTTGTCCATGTTTTCCTCTACCGTTTCCGCCGCTTTCTGGATCTCCCGGGCTTTGTAAGCCTTATAAAAGCTTTCCAAAAGGACGATCTGCAGCAGCCAAAGGAGCAGCAGAAGCACTCCGGCAAAGAGGCAGAGATACAAAAACAACTTCCATTTGATGGTCAGAGGCCGTCTTTTACTCATCAAATCGATACCCCACCCCACGCAAAGTGACGATATTTCCGCTCATGCGTCCCAGGGTACGGCGCAGCAGCTTGATATGGGTGTCCAGCGTCCGGTCGTCTCCATAGAAATCATACCCCCACACCTGGTTGAGCAACCGCTCCCGACTGAGGGCCACGCCCCGGTTGCGCACCAGATAGAAAAGCAGATCATACTCTTTGGGAGACAAACTCAGCTCCTCCCCATCCAGCCACACCTGGCGGCTGGTGAAATCCACCCGCAGGCCGTTTTTTTCGTAAAGCTCTTTTTGGGTCCTCTCCATGCCGGTGCGCTTGAGCACTGCCGCCACCCGCATCATCAGTTCCCGAGGGGAAAAGGGCTTGACCACATAATCGTCCACGCCCAGCTCAAAGCCATGAATCTTGTCGTACTCCTCTCCCCGGGCTGACAGCATGATCACCGGAGTAGGCCTTTTCCGCCGGATTTCCCTGCAAACGGAAAAGCCGTCCAATTCGGGCATCATCACATCCAAAATCACCAGATCGTATTCCCCAGCGCCGAATTTTTCCAAAGTTTCCAGGCCGTCGGCCGCTTCTTCCACCTCATATCCCTCAAACTTGGCGTATTTTTTGATCAGTTCCCGAATGCGCATCTCATCGTCCGCCACCAGCAGACGGGGCATAATGACCCCTCCTTCCGTTGTTTCTTTCAGTATACCGCACAAATGTGACGATTGGCTGAACAATGGGAAGTTTTTCTGCTTTTCTATGAAATTCTCTGAAAAAATCCCAAAGAACAATACCTCAGCTCTTTTTCAGCAGCAGAATACAAATTCCGCCATATAAAAACAGAAGCCCTACAAGAGGCAAGATATCCGTCCAATGAAATCCACCCATCAGTAAACGACTGCCCCAGAAGGCGGGAAAGCATTTTCCCACATCTTCCAAAACAGGAGACAGCAGCTGGGTCGGAAAAAAGACCCCCGACAGCAAGATGGAAGGCAGGAAAAGCAAAATGGAAAACAACGAGGTTTTGGCCTGATCCTTGACGCCCAGCCCCACCACGCCGGCCATGAACAAGGAAGCCAGGAGCAGCAAGATCAAAGCCAGCACATACTCCTGCAAATTTGAGGGAATTTCCCCACCAAAACAAAGAAACGAAAGGCCAAATAGCAACACACTCATGAGCAAAAGATGACAGAAGGCCGACAGCATGGCCAAAACGAACCCCACCCATCCTGGAATGCCGCTAACCTGATACACTTTGCGGATATCGCTTCCATAAAACTCCACCAATGTAGGTGGCAAACCAATCAACGCTCCCATGGAAATGGCGAACACTGTCATGGTCTGGGTCAGAGTCTGCCGGCTCTCCGGCATAATGGAGACAAAAATACCTCCCATCAAAGCGAAAAAGGCCAGCGGCACGAGATAGCAGGCAATCAGCATGGTTTTGCTGCGAAGATCCATCTTCCACTGCAATAGGACGCCATAAAACAATCCCTTCATCTGCTTTCTCCCTTTGTCAGCCGGAGAAAACACTGTTCCAAAGAGTCCCGTTCCACCTGGATGTCTAGGACTTTTTGCCCTGCGGCCCGGCATAGTTCCAGCTGAGAAAGCAGATCTCTCCCCAGATCTTCCGCCGAAAAACAAATGGTCTCCCCATCGGTGTATAAGGTGACTTTGTTTGCCTTTCCCTCCTGCTGTCGGAGCTGCTGGAATGTACCGGCAAACACCACCTTTCCCTTTGCCAAGATAGCCAAAGTATCACACAAATTTTCCACTTCTCCCATGTCGTGGCTGGTCAGCACCACCGTTTTTCCCTGCTGTTTGAGCTGTTCCAGCAGGTTGCGCAGTGCCATGCGTCCCTGCACATCCAGTCCTGCTGTGGGTTCATCCAGAAAAAGGATGTCCGGGTC
>CALLCY010000018.1:0-11182 GCA_938000015.1 uncultured Clostridia bacterium | reverse complement strand
CATCCCGGAAGCCAAAAAATTTCTGATACAAGGTCACATTTTTGTCGACGACCGCCACTGCCAGACCGGCAGCTTCATAATGGGCCATCATCTTTTCGATCCACTGTTCCAGAGGGCGAATTCCCTCCATGGTGCCTTTGTTCAACTGAAAAACTCCTTTCCCAAGGCCGGGGCCTTTTCTGTCCACATTGTATCACGGAAGAGGCCCTCTGTGGGATTTTTTCTTCAAAACTTCTTGGACGCAAAGAAAAAGCAAATGCCCCCATTTGGTAGCAAATGCCCCCGTTTGGTAGCAAATGCCCCCGTTTGGTAGCAAATGCCTCCATTTGGGGGCCAAAGAAAAGGAAAAGGCAAAGGCAAAAACAAAAACGAAGACAAAAACAAAAACGAAGAAAAAAGAGAGGGTGAGGGTGAAGAAAAAGAAAAAGAAAAAGGAGAAGGCGGGAAAGGGGCTTTGCACCCACCCCCCTGTCCATTCCTTTCTTTTCTTCTTTTTTCAGGCAGGCAAAAAAATCTCCCAGGACGAAAAACACGCCTGGGAGGGAGTATACTGATGGCATGAGGCGGAGCCTTCCCAGCGGGAGCCGTGGGAAAAGGCCCAGAAAAACTCAGAACAGCTGGCCTTTTTTCCCCAGATGCCGGTAATAGAGCAGGCACAGGGCGATCTGCACCAGGGAAGAGGCGGGAGTGCCCAGTCCCACATGGAACAAAGTGGCCCCGGGGAGGGCGCTCATGAGATAGACCACCGGGATACGGACGCAGAATGCGCCGATGACCCCCTGGAGCATGACGAACACCGTTTTGCCGCAGCCGTTGAAAAAGCCCACAAAGCAGAAGAGGATGGCGGTGAGCAGGCAGTCGATGGCGTAGGCTTTCAGGTAGGAGTGAGCGGCCAATATGACCCCTGTCTCCCGGGAAAAGAGCGCAGCCAGCCCGTCGCCGAAGAACAGGGCCAGCGCCCCCATCACAGCCCCGGAGAACAGGGCCATGCGGATGCCGTAGGAAAGGGCCTTGCGGCTGCGATCCTGCAATCCTGCCCCGTTGTTCTGGGCCACAAAGGCGGAGATGGACTGCATGAAGGCCGAGGCGGTGAGCATGAGAAAGACGCAGACCTTTTCGGCCACGCCCACTGCCGCCGATTCCACCACACCCATGCCGTTGACCACGATCTGGATGAAGAGGAAGGAAAAATGCACCAGCACATCCTGCAAAGCGATGGGAACGCCCACTTTCAGGATGGGAACCAGGCAGTTTTTAAAAAAGCGCACATGGGAAAGAGAAAAAGCAAAGGGCAGGCCCCGCTTCCAGATGACCACAAGGGAAATGAGCACGCTGAGGGCCTGGGCCGATACGGTGGCGATGGCGGCGCCCTTGGCCCCCATCCCCAGTCCGGCCACCAGGAACAGATCCCCCACAATGTTGAACAGGCAGGCCACCGCCACGGTGAACAGAGGCGTTCTGGAATCCCCCAATCCCCGGAAAATAGCTCCCAATACATTGTAGAAAACGATGAACACCATGCCTATGCCGCACACCCGGATATAATCCTGGGTGGGGACGAAAGCCTCCTGGGGTGCATGGACCAGGCGGGTGAGCACCTGACTGCCGGGCACCATGATCGCCGTGCCCACAATGGCCACCAGAGCAAAGAGCACAATGCTGGTGCCCACGCCCCGGGCGGCCTTTTCCTTTTCCCCGGCCCCCATGCACCGGGCCACAAACACCGTCACGCCCATGGTCAGCCCCACCACCAGCATGGTGGCAGTGTTGAACAGCTGGCTTCCCGAGGCCACGCCGGACTGATCCCCGGTGCCTGCAAACTGACCCACGATGATCAGATCGGCGGCGCCGTACATGGCCTGGAGAAACAGGGCCAGAAAGACCGGCACGGCAAAGGTGAGCAGGGAGCGGAAAATGCTCCCTTTTGTCAGACTGTGTTCTTTCATTTTTGTTCTCCTTCCTTGCAAGCGCTCCCGATATCAAAAAAGGCCGGATAAGAAAACGGGAAATCTCCCGCCATCTTATCCGGCCGTCCCTTTGTTTTGGGGCTTGCCCTCCGATGTATAAATATTATGTTAGCATGCCCTTTTTCCCTTGTCAACCGCCGTCCTTTCCTCCTCCATGGAAGATTTCCCCCGGACTTGCAACAGACAAGACCCGGGGGAATATCCTGCTATTACGGAACTTGTTGGGAGGAATGTTTGCTATGCTCATGCCAGCCGCCGCCTTTTTGTTTGTCAATTCCCTTTATCTGATGCTGCGGGTATCTCCCGCCGCCGGCTCCTTCCCCCGTCCCCTCACCGCCGCCGAAGAGCGGGAAGCTCTGGAAAAATGGGCACAGGGGGATCTGAAAGCCCGGAACACCCTGATCGAGCACAACCTGCGCCTTGTGGCCCATGTGATCAAAAAATACTATGCGGCCCGGGAGGAACAGGACGATCTGATCTCCATCGGCACCTTTGGGCTCATCAAGGCCATCTCCTCCTTTGATGCCAGCAAAGGAGCCCGTCTGGCCACCTATGCTTCCCGTTGCATCGAAAATGCGATGCTACCGCCAATGCGTTTATCCTCCTGCCGCCTGTCACACAAGCGCCCAGCGCTTTCCGGGCGCTCTGATACCGCCGGCCAAAACGCCTTTGAAATAGGGGGATAGAAATCACTATGTTTTCATAAATTGCGTTGTTGGGAGGTGTGTATCATCAGCAGAACAAGTGCTCCGATCCATATCGTGGTTCATTTTCCAAAGACAAAAACAGGCCAGCAGGAGCTGGCTGGCCGTGTTGCCCGTGTGCATGCCGATGCCGTTTATCACTACATACAAAAGTTGCATTGCCCATCCACTGAAAAAATCAGGCTGCTGGACGCAGTGATCGCAGCTGCAAAGCAAAACAACGCCCGCTCTCCCGGCTCACCAACCTGACAGCCCGGCATTGTAAGCTGCATACCGTCCCTGTCTCCCCTTCGCCCAAATGAGAATATTGCCAAATATCATGTGGATTTTTATCCGCAATTTCTGCATATCATTTCAAAAACATCAATTTGTATGCTTGAAAGTCATATGTGCGTATGATAATATACATTTGAAAATAATGCTACTTCATATATTCCCTGAAAGCCGCTTGAAAGCAAAACTGAATAGGCTGCATCTTTTGGAGATGCTAAATTGTTTTGCCCAAAATGTGGAACCGTGGGGAATATAGCGCTTTTACGAGGGGGAAGCCAACATGGAAAAAAATCAGTCAGACACTAAAATTAAAAAAAGTATCCGCAAACGGATTATGGAGGGATATTTGACCGTCACCCTGCTATCCGTTTTATTGGGAGTGCTGACTGTCATCTCTTTGGGTACTTTGCTTATTTTCTATAACAACATCACCACGCTGGATGAAACGCGGGCTGAACTTTCCAACACCATCAATTCCCATTACCAATGGCGTACAGATGTGCTCAGCACTCTGGAGATCGATTCTCCTTTCACTGGCAGCCTGGACCCCAACACCTGCTCCTTTGGTCAATGGCTGAACAAATATATGGGTGAAGATACGCCCGAGCAGATCAAATCCACCGTTCAGCAAATTTCTCAGCGCCATAACGAGATTCACACACTGGCCGAAGAGCTGCTCACCCTGCATGACACCAACCCCAAAGAAGCCACCAACCGCTTCTTTAATGAGCTGGCTCCTAAAACAACCGATGTGATCAACGATCTCCATGAGTTGGACAATACATATTCCGCTGAAATCGAACAGAACACCCAGAGCTTTAATCGGCTGATGTCGATTATGATTGTGGTAATCGTGCTGGGTGTCATCGCCACCTGCCTCTTCTCCTGGCGCTACGGCAAACGGTTGGCTGACCGGATCGCTGCCCCTGTTATGATGGTGGCAGACTGGTCCAAGGATCTGTCCTTTGGCGCTTCCGATCTGAAGGTGGCCAGCGAGACGCTGGCGCAGATGGAAAAGGAAAACCAGGACAACGAAGTGGGCCTGATGATTTCCGCCTTCCGCATCATGGCCAACAACATCCAGGAAAATGTGGAAGTTGTGCAGCGCATTGCCGATGGCGACATGACCGCTTTTGTCAAAATCCGTTCCGGCCGCGACCACCTGGGCAAGAGCCTGTACCGTCTGGTGCAGTCCAATGACATTATGTTCAGCGAGATTGTGGAATCGGCCCACTCTGTGGCAGCCGGTGCAAATGAAATCGCCAGCGCAAGCCATATGCTGGCGGAAAGCAGCACCACTCAGGCGGCAGCTGCACAGAACCTGTCTGATGAAATGAAGCACATCAGCGATTTGATTCAGTTCAATGATGAAAAAGCCCAGGCTGCACACGATATTACAGAAGCCATCAAGGACGATCTGCATACCAGCAATGCACATATGAAGATTTTGTTTGACGCCGTTGTGCAAATGCGGGATGCTTCCAAAGAAATCGCCACCGTGATGAAAACCATCGACGACATCACCTTTGAAACCAATATTCTGGCTTTGAATGCCGCCATCGAGGCCGCCCGTGCAGGCGCCGCCGGCAAGGGCTTCGCCGTGGTTGCCAACGAAGTGCGCGCCCTGGCCATGAAGAGCGCAGAGGCCGCAAAGGAAAGCCACACGCTGATTGAAAACAGCATCAAGCAGACAGAGTATGGCACCAATATCGCAACAGAGTCTGCCGCTATTTTTGAAGGCATCAACGAAAAAATCGGTCAGATCGTGGGTATCGTTGAGCAGGTTTCCGGTCTGTCCACCAAACAGATGGAAAGCATCCGGCAGGTTGCCGAGTCTGTGTCCCAGATTACCGACGCTGCAACCAGAAACGCTGCCATCAGCGAAGAATCGGATGCTTCCAGCCAGGAAATGCGCCATCAGGCGGCGTTCCTGCGGGATAAGATGAACCACTTTAACCTTCGTAAGCGTGAAGCGGGCAAGGCATATATTCCCAATGAAAAGCGGAATGATTCCGAATTCATCGAATATGCCAACAAAGCCTATCATCTCACCGAAACCACCGGCCGTTATGAGAACGAGTACATCGATCCCATGGGGCGCGATTCCGCAAACATGGAATAAAACATTTTCGTCATTCAAAGAGCCTGTCGTCAGCGCATCGCTGACAACAGGCTCTTTGTTTTGCCCCCCAAAAACTTCTGCTGTCATCGATTCCAAATGGTTCTGGTTCGAGAGATTTCCTCCTCCTTCTGTATTACTATATCTTTTATCAAAGGGTGCCAGGAGGAGCAGATATGCCCGACCATACAAATATCATTGCCATCTATTCCCGCAAATCCAAGTTCACCGGCAAGGGCGAAAGCATCGGCAACCAGATTGACCTTTGCAAAGAATATGTTGAAAGGCATTTTGGAAAGTGTGCCGCAGAGCAAATTGTCATCTATGAAGACGAAGGCTTTTCCGGCGGCAATCTCAACCGCCCTGCATTCAAAAAAATGATGGAAGCGGCCAAGAAGCGGCAGTTTCAGGCGATCATCGTATATCGTCTGGACCGGATCAGCCGGAATGTCAGCGATTTTTCCGGCCTGATCGAAGAATTGTCCCGGTTAAACATCGCCTTTGTCTCCATCAAAGAGCAATTTGACACCAGCACCCCCATGGGACGGGCCATGATGTACATTGCCTCTGTCTTTTCTCAGCTGGAACGGGAAACCATTGCCGAGCGTATTCGTGACAATATGCACGAGCTGGCAAAGACCGGGCGCTGGTTGGGCGGCACAACCCCCACCGGTTTTGCTTCCGAAGCAGTCCAAAGTATGACCATGGACGGCAAAACCAAAAAAGCCTGCAAACTGAAGCTGATCCCTGAAGAAGCAA
Organism: uncultured Clostridia bacterium; assembly: GCA_938000015.1. GTDB lineage: Bacteria > Bacillota > Clostridia > Oscillospirales > Butyricicoccaceae > Pseudobutyricicoccus. The sequence continues at coordinate 5,360 of CALLCY010000018.1, read as the reverse complement.
AAATCGTCAAATCCATCTATGATTTATACTTGGAGACCGATTCTCTCACAATGACCGAATCTGCGCTGATGCAACGGGGGATCAAAACGAAAAAGGGAAATTATTTCACCCGTTTTGCCATTAAATCCATTTTGCAGAACCCGGTTTATATGATTGCCGATGAAGAGGCCTACCGCTTTTTCCTGCAACAAGAAACAGACCTGTTTTCTGCACAAAGTGATTTTGATGGGGTCCACGGCATCATGGCCTATCATCGCACAGACCAGGAAAAAGGCAGGGCCACCATCTATCTTCCCCCAAAGGAATGGATCGTGGCGGTGGGCAAACATCCTGGACTGGTTCCCGGCAAGGTATGGGTCACCATTCAGAAATCCCTTGCGCGGAACAAATCCAAGGCGTTCCGCAAGCCCCGCAGCAATGAAGCCTTGCTGACCGGCTTATTGTTTTGCAGCTGTGGGGAGCGGATGTATCCCAAGGTGAGCAAACGCAAAAACGCCCAGGGTGATTCCATCTTTTTCTATGTGTGCAAACGGAAAGAACACAGCCGGCGCTCCCTTTGCAACAGCAAAAATGTCCATGGCAATACATTGGATCTGGCAATCATGGAACAGCTGAAGCGATTGCCGGAAGACCAGGAAACCTTTCTCAAACAGTTGGAGCAAAGCCGCAAGTTGTATACAGGCAATCCGATGGAGTGGGAAGGGCGGCTGACCGAACTGAAAAACAAAAAATTAGATACCGAGAAGAAAATGGGATCGTTGGTGGATTCTCTCGCAGACATCCGGGAGAGTGCAGCCAGAGCCCAGGTATCCAAACGGATTGAAGAGCTCAGCTGCCAATGTGATGACCTAGAAAAGCAGATTCAAGAAGTGGAAAATTTTACATCCCAGCACGCACTCAGCAATCTGGAATCCAGCATCATGGGGCAGATGTTGAGCCTTTTTCGGGACAGCGTGGATCAAATGACCCTGGAGCAAAAGCGCTCCGCCATCCGCGCCATCGTCCGCAAGGTGATCTGGGATGGAACCAACGCCCATGTCATATTGTTGGGCGTGCCGGACGATGAAGGGGAAAATCGGCAGCTGCTTCCTCACCGCTCTGCCAATCATATGGGTGAAAGCCTACCCCCTCTTTCCTCCGACCAACAAATAGAAACCCCAGGCGCATCAAAAACGCCTTGGGGTGAGGATAGCAAATGAGATCCTCATGCATTTTCGGTCCCGGAAAAAGCAGAGCTGCGAAGTGTCCCTCTCCGAGCCCATCGACAGCGACAAAGATGGCAATGTGCTCTCTTTGGTGGATGTGATCCGCTGCGATGAAGACATGATGGAAAAACTGGAGCAGGACGAGCGGCAAAAGCAGCTGCTGGAAAAGGTGGACCAGGTGCTGGAAAGCCGGGAAAAGCAGATCATCGTCATGCGCTACGGCCTGTATGACACCCAGCCCTTGCCCCAGCGGGAGGTGGCGGAAAAATGCGGCATTTCCCGCTCCTATGTGTCCCGCCTGGAAAAAAAGGCTCTGCTCAAGCTGCGCCGGGCATTGGAAGACTGATCCCATTGCCTTTGTGCCCCATTTCAGGTATGATAAGAAAAACACCGGGCCAAAGGGGAGAAACAGGAATGGAAAAGCGGCGGATGTGGGCCAGCCCCCATCTGGGGAAAAAGGGACATTACATCCGCTTCCTGTGGGGAAGCATAGGCGGAATCCTGCTTCTGGGGCTGCTTTTGTCGGTAGGCGGGGCCATGGTGCTGATGCCTCTGGGAACGAAAAAAGCCCTCCCTTCTCTTTTTCTCTGCCTGGGCACCGCCCTTCTCATGGGTGTGCTGGCCCTAGCCGTAGGGCGGAAAAGCGCCATGGAATGTACTCTGTTCTTTGAGGACCTTCAGGGGGAATTGTATGTCTTTGACGCCCGGGCGTTTGCATCGGGCAAAGTGCTGGGCTTTTTCCAGGGTGTACGAACGACCCAGCACATTCTTTCTTCCCTGGCTGAAAACCCCTCCATCCCCCTGGGGGCCCGGAAGATCACCCGGGTGGAGGCCATTGTGCCCCACCGCACCTATTTTCTCCTGCGCTTGCAGGGCCATGGGCCGGTCTATCTGCTCTCCCGCCGTCTGGAAGGGGCAGAAGAGCTTGTTACCCTGCTGCAAAGGAAAACCAGCTCCTCCTGGGGCCAGAACACCCGGGAGAAAAAAGGACTTTGGGGTATTCTTGGCAGCGGGACGGCTCTGCTGCTTTTTTGCCTTCTGGCCTATCTGTGCCATCCGGCCGTGGGGGCGCTGCCCCTTTTTCTCTATGCCCCTTGTGTTTTTCTGGCCTTCGGGGCCTTTTCCCTTGTGGTCTATTTCTTTGTTCTGCATCACCGCGGGCTGTGACCGGCCTATTTTGGAAAGAAAGGAGGAATTCATATGGCAAAGCTGCTCATTGTGGGCGGCGGCATTGCCGGCCTGGCTGCCGGAGTGCTGGCTGCAAAAAACGGCTTCCAAGTGGAAGTCTATGAAAAAAACGCCCAACCGGGTGGACTGTGCGCCGGGTGGACCCGGCGTGGGTTTCGCCTGGACACCGGGCCTCGTTGGCTCTCCGGCGCCGCTCCTGGCGGCGAAATGCGCCCTCTGTGGCAGGCCGTAGGGGCTTTGGGGGAGGAAATGGGCCCAGGGGAAACACAGCCCGCTTTGGCCTTTTCCCTGGGACAGGGCCAGACCGCGCTTCCCCTGTTCCGCTGTCCGGAGGATCTGGAAGAGGCTATGCTCCACCTTTCGCCCCAGGATGGGCCGGAAATCGGTGAGCTGTGCCGCCTGCTGCGCCGCACCAGTCAGCTGTCCTTTCCCCAGGAAAAACCCCTGGATATGATGATGGCCTGGGAAAAGGTGCGCCTGGGCGCCCACCTCACCGCCCGTGGCCGGCTTTTGCCCTATGCCCGGCAAAGCGCCGGGGAATATGCCCGCTCCTTTCACCATCCTCTGCTCCAGGCCCTGCTGGAAAAGGTGCCCCCGCCGGGTGCTTCGGCCTCCTTTGCCCTTTTGTGGCTGGGGCAAGCCCTCCATCCCCACGGGCTATACCTGCCCCAGGGAGCCATGCTGGCCCAGCGGATGGCCGCCGCTCTGGAGACCTACGGCGGCCAGCTCTTCACCGGCCAGGGCGTGGAGCGCATCCTCCTCTCCGGCAATCGTGCCCGAGGGCTGCTGCTGCGCAGCGGACGCACCGCTTTGGGGGATTATGTGATCTGCGCCTGTGATCCCTGGCTGGTGCGCAGTCGTCTGCTGGGGCCTTCCTACCTGGACCCTATGATGGGAGGGTGGTACAGCACTCCGGAAAAATACCCGGTTTCCAGCTTCCTCACCGTCTATCTGGCCATTCCCGGGCAAAGCCCTCTGCCGCTGGAGGCTCCGGCGCTGCTGCCCTGTTCCCCCTTCTCTCTGGCTGGAGAGACATACGATACCCTGTGGCTGCGGCGGCATCCTGGCGGCGCTCCCAATGGCTTCACCCTGCTCTCCTGCCAGATCAGCCAAAGCGAACATCAATGCGACGCCTGGCTCCGGCTCTCCCAGAACAAGGAGGCCTACGGGGTGGAAAAGCACCGGGTGGCTGTGATGATCAAGGAAAAGCTGGAGCAGGCCCTGCCCTCTTTGAGCCAGCCCCGCCTGCTCAGCGCCGTCACCCCCGCCAGCTTCCACCGGGTCACCGGGGCCTACAAAGGCTCCCCCATGGGATTCTACCTGGCCCCTGGCGGAAAGCTGCAAAATAGCCCTGGCTCGGTGCCTGGGGTGGACAACTGCCTGCTCACCGGCCAATGGCTCCAACCTCCCGGCGGTCTGTCCGCTGCGCTGACCATGGCCAAATTCACCTTACAGCGCCTTTGCGCTCTGGAAGGCCAGGAGTTCCATTTATAATACTTAAAGTTATATCTTCATCATATTTTGCAAAAAGAGAAAAAAGCCGCCCCAAAAGGGCGGCTTTTAGACTGCCGAAAAACCTAGATAGCAAAAAGAAACCGTTTGCCCTACCCTTAATCAATTTGCAAAAAACGGCGACCTGCGCGTCGATTTTTGCACCTCTCAAGGGGCAAGTGTGCGCCAAAGGCGTGCATGAAGACCCTTGCAAAAACTCGAAAAAGTGGCTTTTGCCACTTTTTCGACTCACTCAAAGCCGCCCCGAAAGGGCGGCTTTTTTGTTTGCTTATTCGGTTTTTTCGGCACGGCTTTGGGCCCAGCCCTGGTGCCAGGCGGGCGTTCCCGCCCCCTCTACCCGATCGCAGCCGGGGACATAGGGCTTGATGTCCAGCACTGGTGTGCCATCCCAGGCATCGCTGGCATCAATGCGCAAAAGGCCCTTTCCATGGTTCACCCAATAGACCTTCACCACATCCAGGGCGATGGGATTGGGCCGATGGGGCGTGCGGGTAGCAAAAACCCCCAGTCGTTCGGGAGCGTTGGCATGGGGTGTTTTCACCAGCAGCCTTTCTCTGCTGTGAGGGTCCTGGCTCTGATCGAACCACCACAAAAGATAAAGGTACTCATACTCCTCAATGCCCTTGAGGGCCGGGCGGTATTCAGGCAGAATCTCTACAAAGACCCGCTTCCCTTCCCGGCGGATATGCCCCACTGGATGCAGACGCAGCTCTTCCATCCCATCCCCTCCTTTTTTCTTCCAGTATACCCCATCTGCCTTTTTCCTGCAAGAGGGAGCCTATTCTCCCTGGCAGTACAACTGGCGCAATACGCCCAGCAGCTGGGGGAGCCTTTCGTCTGATAGGGAATAGACCACATACTGTCCCTGCTTTTCCCCCTGCACCAGTCCCCCTTCCCGCAGAAGGTGCAGATGCTGGGACAGAGCGGGCCGGGTCAGGAAGGGCACCTTTTCCCCGATCTGCCCCACCGTCTTGGGGCCGTCCTCCAAGGCGCACAGAATGAGAAGCCGATTTTCATTGGCCAGCCGCCCCAGAAGCTCCGCCACCTGGCGGGCCTGTTCCTCCAGCCCCCGGCTCATGGCTGGGCCTTTCCGGCCTTCAAACGGCAGATCAGCTGGGTCATGGTGCCCATGGGGCAAAAGACACACCAGGAACGGGGCATCCACAGCACCATAACGATAAAGCCGATGAGGGTGGAAGTGAGCATCAGAGAATAAAATCCAAAGGCAAACTGGGCCACCCAAGGAGCAAACAGGGTGCCATGATAGGCCCAGTGCCAGGGCAGGCGGAAGGTCCAGAAGAGCTTTACCGTCTGCCCCAGTTCCTGCTGCCCCGCCCCCACCAGATAGGTGACAAAAAGCATCTGGAAGAACATGGCGAAAAAGAAGATCAAAAATCCATAGCGGAACCAGCGGCTTCCCAGCCACCGTGGGGTGGGACGGCGGCGGGACAGGCC
>CALLCY010000017.1:0-4952 GCA_938000015.1 uncultured Clostridia bacterium | reverse complement strand
CCCTGGGTGCAGGCAATGCGCAGGAATCCCTCTCCGGCCTTGCCAAACAATTCGCCCGGCATGGTGAGCACATGGGCCTTCTCCAGCAAATGCCGTACCGCCTGGAAACTGGTCAAGCCGCTCTCCTTTACCGAAGGGAACAGATAAATGCTCCCCTGGGGTTTGTGCACGCTCATCCCCGGGATGTTCTCGATGCGTCCGGCGGCATATTCCAACCGGCGGCCAAACTCGGCGGCCACCTGGGGTGTGATCTCCTCCGCCTGGCGCAGTGCGTAAATGGCGGCCCGCTGAGAGATGCTGGGGGCCGTATACATCATAAACCCATTCAGATAGTCCACGGCCTGGATGATTTCCGGCGGCGCCACCAGATTGCCCACTCGCATACCGGTCATGACAAAGTTTTTGGAAAAAGAATTGACACATACCGTCCGATGACGCATCCCCTCAATGGTGATCATGGGAGTGAACTGCGCGCCACCAAAGACAAATCCGGTGTAAATATCGTCACAAATGGCCAGCAAATTGTGGCGGATGCAGATTTCCGCCACCTGCTGAAGGTTCTCTTTGGAATAGACGGCGCCGGTGGGGTTATTGGGGGTATTGATCAGAACCGCCCGGCTCTTGGGGGTAATTAGGCTCTCCAGCCGCTGGGGATTGAGGGCAAAATTTTCATCCCCTCGGGTCTCCAAAAACACTGGCACGCCACCGGCCAGACGCACCTGGTCGGGATACACCATGAAATAGGGGTCCGGAATGATGACCTCGTCTCCAGGATTGATAGTGGCTAAAAGCGCTTCGGTCATACCGATACATCCGGCTGTGGTGACGAACACCTCATTCAAGTTGATGGAAAGGCCATAGGCTCTTTGATAATACCGGCATATCTCCTGACGCAACTCTCCATCCCCCATGGGATGGGTGTATTTGGTGTGTCCCCGGCGGGCATCTTCAAAGGCCGGTTCCAGAATTTTTTCCGATGTAGGAAGATCCGGGTCCCCGATGGTCAGATCGATCAGGTCGGAATATTGCTCCGCTCCCTGGGCAAAATTGCTCCCTTCTTCCGATAACTGGCACCGGTGGGAAACCCATGTATGCTGCTGCATATGCGTACCCCTTTCTATCCTTTTTCTTTTATCCTACCACATCCCACCCCTATGGAAAAGACCGTTTTTCCCTTCCGCCAAAAAAGACTTGCGCCTTTCTTTTTGTTCCTTCATAATAACAGCAAAGGAGGAATGCGCAATGTCTCTGCTGGTCATCTGGTGCAGCCCCAATCAGGAAGGGCTCACCGCAAAATGCAAATCCGCTTTGGTGAGCGGCGTTCTGGAATACGGCATGGAATGCAGCGAAGTGCATCTCAACCGTCTGAACATCGGTCGCTGCCAGGTATGCTCCACCGGTTTCGGCCAGTGTGCCCAAAAAGGCTCCTGCGTGCTGGAGGACGACTTCAACCGTCTTTATTCCCTGATGCAGCAATGCGACGCTCTGGCCCTGGTGACGCCGGTCTATTGGCACGATATGGCCGAACCGCTGAAAGCTCTGCTGGATCGGGTGCGCCGGTGCGACTGCAAGGTAAACCACGCCTTGAACGGAAAAAAAGCCATGATCGTGGCCTGTGCCGGAGGTTCCGGCAACGGAGCTATTCGCTGTCTGGGGCTTATGGAAGACACCCTGAAGCATATGGGGATGGATGTACGGGAACGGCTGCCTGTCACTCGCTTCTCTTCCGACTATATGCCCAAGGCCATCCAAAGTGCCGCCTGGCATCTGTGTTACGAACTGAACGAAAAGCATCAATAACCCTTTTTTCTCTGATTTTCTCTCTAAAACCAGAGAATTCACCTGTAAATCTATATACCTTGTCAAGCACTGAAAACAAAGGCTCTGTCGAATTTCCGGCAGAGCCTTTGTTTTTATTGTGGCATATACAGGACATCCAGAAAGTTTCTTCCTCCCGGGGTTCCATCCAGCATACAAAGAGCACCGTCTGCCATTGCAGTCAGCCGTTTCACCTCAGAGCCATCCACCAATTTGGATAAAGTCAGTGTCCTCTCCATGGGTTTCCCATCTACGGCGGAAAAGGTCCGGATGCTCTGCTGATCCTGGAGATAAAGCACCCCGTCCCCCGCAGCCAAACAGAAAAACTTGCCCTCTTGCGTTCTGGACCACTCCTCCCGGCCCGTCTGGCAATCCAGCCGGTGGAGGACAGTACCATCGTCACTGTCTGTGAAGAAAAAGAGCTTCCCCTGCCCATCCACATCAAAGTCCACTACATCCTGGTGGGTTTCCAACAGTTTTCCGCTGCCGTCAAAAATCTGAAGCGTATTCCAGGCTGTGTACACAATGATCCGATCTTCATAGATCTGCATTTTATCTACCGGCAACATCAGGCTTTCCAGCTCTTCTTCCCCTTCCCTCGGTGGCCGCTGATCCAAATCATTCAAAGGCACCGGTTCTCCTTGCAGCGTGCCATCAGGCGCAAAACGCTGCACCCATGCCAGGTCATCTGTTTCCCGCACAAAAAGCACCGCCAGATTTCCCTGTCCATCCAGACAAACAGCGGAATACCGCTTTTCTTCCTCCCCCTGGGGCTTGCTGGCGGAAATGCTCTCTGGCAAAGTGAACATCACTTGGCGGGTGGACCAATTTGTCACCTGATCCTCCGTGACCACCATGACTCCATCTTCAAAAGGCACAAAACGGCGTTCCAGCCAATAGTCTGTGCCCAACTTCATGGCGGGCTGTTCGCAGATCATCGGTGAAATATTCCCTCCCGCTATATAGGAGAAAACAGCCCCTTCGCTTCCCTGGATCATGATCGGCTGAAATACCACCCCATAGGAACAGACAAAAACAAAAAGGGCCGCCAGAGCCAATGCTCTCCCGGCTTTTCTGCCCTTGTTTCCCACCTGGCCGAAATTCAAGCCCAATCGGAAACGCTGTATGACTCTATGACGGTAAAACCTGGGGCGATGGAAATTTCTCCGTCCTCCTTCTGCCTTTTCCGGCTGAGCTGTCCGGATTGCCCGGTAGGTGCGCAGCAGCATTTCGTAATAACTGTCCCGCTTTTCTTCCGGCAGTTTTTCCAGTACCTTGAAATCACACCGCAGTTCCAGCAGCTGATCCAGCTGCCATTTCAGCAGCCACATCACCGGATTCCACCAAAATACGCAGCAAAATCCATAAAACACCAGCTTGATCCATTGATCCCCGTTGCAAAAATGCTGCCATTCATGAAGGAGAATGAGGCGCAGATCCTCTTCTCCCCAACGAGCCGGAGGCAAAACGATGATGGGAGTGAAAAATCCGCTGACATATGGCGCCTTGATGTCTCTGGCTATACGGATATCGCCTTTTCCCTGGGGAATGCAGCGGCGAAACAGCTGCATCATCTCTTCCGGCGCTTTCTCCCATGTCTTCATCTGTCTCTGATGCTGTCTGAAACCCACAAGCAAGCGGCCCAGCAAAAAGAGAATGCCCAGCAGCCACAAAAATGCCAATCCCTCTCCCAGGGAAAGCTCTCCCCACAGCGGCTGACTCAGCCAGGCACTGCTTTTTTCCAGTTCCAGCTTCACCGGTTTGGCAAAGGGCACTTCCACCGGCAGCCACATCCGAAGCCCGGCCAAAAGCAGCAGAAAGCACAGCGGCCACAGCCCCAGCTTCATAACCCATGTGGTTTGAAAGGACAGCAGAAACAGTAGTAAAGAAAAAATCCCAGAGACAACCAGAGCCGTCAACAGAGAAGAAAGCGTCACATTCATTTTCCCTGTCCTCTTTTTTCTTTCAGCATCTGCTCCAATTCTTCCAGGGTATCTTCATCCAGATAGAGCCCTTCCAGCAAATCACTGAAGAAATTTTTGACGACCTGGCTTTTCCCCCTCTCTCCAATTCCCATAGAACGAAGCTGGGAAACGGCGTATTGGGACTGGGTAAAGGTGGGGGCAAAGGTGCGCCCATAATGACTCCCTGTTTTCTGGTATCCCGCCACCTGAATGGCCCCTTTTGCCAGCATACTATTGATTAAAATATGCAGCGAGCTGTCTTTCCACCCTCTCTCCCCGGGATGCTCCAGAATCTCGCCCCGGGACAAAGGACGATCCGCACTCCACAAGATATCCATGATCTCCCATTCGCTCTGCGTGAGTTTCTTCATAGGATCTCCTCCTTTTCCCATGTATTGTCTTTACCTTATCACCGATCCAAAAGTGTGTCAATATATTTTGCATTACTAATTCTTAATATCACTAATTCTTTTTAGTTTTGGAAATTCATATAAACTAAACGCAGCGAATTTGTCTTTCGCACTCTTTTCCCTGTTCTTTCATATCCTGCTAGAGAAAACATCTGACAGGAGGACGGTTATGCCCTGTATTTACTTAAGCCCCTCCACCCAGGAGGGAAACCGCTATGTCACCGGCGGGACAGAAGAATACTACATGAACCTTCTGGCCGACGAACTGGTGCCTTATTTGCGTCCCAACACCATCTGCTATACCCGGAACACCCCTGATATGACGGCGGTGTCCTCGGTGCGCCAGGCCAACCAGGGAAATTATGACTTTTATCTGGCCCTTCATTCCAACGCCGCTGGGCCATCCAACTCCGGCAAAGTGCGCGGTTCATTGGTTTTCTATTATCCCACCAGCCAAAAAGGACGGCGGGCGGCCGAGAGTTTTGCCAGTATCAAGTCTGGTTTCGGTGTTACAACAATGTCATCATTCTTTACACGTGAGACATACAACTACGATGACCGTTATTTAGCAACATATACATTCCGTCGTGACGGAAGTTCTAACTTCGGTCCTGAAAACCGTTGGGCTTCATTCCACTCATTCGCAGCAAGCTGGCGTTTCTCTAACGAGAAGTTTATCAAGAGCATCGCAGGTAAATGGTTGAGCAATGGTAAGATTCGTATTGGTTGGGGTCAGACTGGTAATGCCAAGAAGGGCGCT
>CALLCY010000016.1:0-11706 GCA_938000015.1 uncultured Clostridia bacterium | reverse complement strand
GTCCCATTGATCAGCAGCAGCCACAGCCACAGGGCCTTGAGCATACCATTCTCCTTTTTTCTTTCCACAGGGCAAAGGGCCGAAGCCACAGACGGCCCGGCCCTCTTTTCTTATTCTTTCTGCAAACGCCTTCCCACAGCCTCTGTGAGACGGGCAAAATCCTCCAGCCCCAGGGTCTCGCCCCGGGCCTGCGCTCCAATGCCGGCCTCCTCCAGGCAGGCCAGTATATCCTCCCGCTCCAGCTGAGGAAAGCCATGGCGCAGGCAGTTGAGCAGCGTCTTGCGCCGCTGGGCAAAGGCCGCCCGCACCACCCGGAAATAAAGATTTTCATCCACCGGCCCCAGAGGGTTTTCCTCATAGGGCGTAAGAACCACCACGGCGGAATCCACTTTGGGGGCCGGAATAAAGCATCCGGCCGGTACATCCAGCAAAATGGAGGGCTTTCCATGGAACTGACAATAAACCGAAAAGGCTCCATAATCCCCGGTACCTGGTTTGGCACAGATCCGCCGGGCCACTTCCTTCTGCACCATGACGGTGATCTGGGCAAAGCAACCGCTGTCCACCAAAGCGGTAAGGGCCGGAGTGGTGATATAATAGGGCAAATTGGCACAGGCCACTTTCCGCCCCTCCCCCAGCTCCTCACGGCACAGCTGGGGAATATTTGTTTTCAAAATGTCCCCTTCCACCAGGTGGAAGTTATCAAACTCTCCCAAGGTCTCCCCCAGCACCGGAGGCAGCCTGCGATCCAATTCCACCGCCACCACACGCCGTGCCCTCTGGCACAGCTCCCGGGTGAGAGTACCGATGCCGGGACCCACCTCCAGCACACCGGTATTTTCATCAATGCCTGCCCCTTGGGCAATGGCTATGGGCACATGCCTGGCACAGAGGAAATTCTGCCCCAGGCTTTTGGAAAAATGAAACCCATGACGGGTCAATATCTCTTTGATGGTGCCGATATCACACAGATTCAGATGGGATCACCCTTTTGACGCGATCTAATCCAGCACATAGACGGTGGCCGTCCGTACGCCGAAATTGATACACTCCCGATAGGTGTTGAAATAAAGGTCGATCTTGTTTCCCTTCACAGCGCCGCCGGTGTCTTCCGCCACCGCCAGGCCATACATCCAGCTGCCGTCGCTGCCCTGGATGAGCAGGCGGGAGCCCAGAGGGATCACATTTTTGTCCACCGCCACAGCACCCACACGGGCGATGGTGCCGGAAGCCGTTTTCTTCCATGTCTTGCCCTCTGTGGTATAAGCGGTGGCCTTCATTTGATACACCTTGCTGTAAGTGTAGTTCTGACCGTTGTATTGTACCATACCTCCGGTGCCGGTTTCAATCACTTCGGTCACCGGCTGGCGGGCAATTTCGGTGCCCAGGCTGGTGCGGCTGTATTCTGCCCCGTCCCGGTACTCCACCCGGAAGGTGGTCACCTTTTCACCAGCCTGGCCCTGCTGCACCACCCGGCTCTTTCCATAGGGCAGGTCGTCGGTCTCCACCGTCTGAGTGGTATAGGGGATGCTCTCCCGCACTTCTTCATTGCGCACTTCCACCCGGCGCACAGTGATATCGCTGCCCTGGGTCAGCTCTTCTTCGGAAGCCGGATAAACCAGGTCCTGCTCTCCCAGGGTGATGCCGGCGTCGGCCAGGATGCTCTGCACCGTGCCGCCGGTGGTTTGCAGCATATGGGTGCGGCCATCGGCGGTGATGAGCACCGGGAAGGCCCGCTCCACCTGCACCACTCCAAAGCCCTGGGAAAGGTCTCCGGAGCAGGTGATTTCATCATCAGCCCCCAGTTCAATGCCTGCTGCGGCCACGGCCCGCTGGGGATCACCCGAAAGGGTATAGACCACATGGCGCTCCCCTTCGTCATAAATGACCACCCGCTTGGTGCCCATCATCATGCCGCCCATCAACAGGGACGATGCCAGGAACATGGAACACATGGGGATCAATCGACTCTTTTTCTTGGTTTCCATTGGGGAATGTCTCCTTCCATTTCCTCGCGGCCAAGGCCGCGGGCTTTTGGTGCCGTCATCAGGCAGGCTCTGCCCGCCCTCTGGCTGGCTCCTCCCGCTTACTGTCTGCGGGGAATGGCGCTCCGACCATCCGCTGGCCTGTTTGCCAGCTTGAAACTTTCTCCATTGTAACCGATTTGATACCAATTTGCAACCATTTTCTTTCGACCTTCCCCACCATCGCCGTAAAATATGAGCTTTTTAGGGATATATTCTCCCCTTTTCTTTAAATTTTTATTCCATTTTACCAAAATATTTCTTACTATTTGTTTTATTTTTCTTCGGTTATCGCCATTTCAAAGGCTATTTTTCCATTAAAAAATCATGATTTTCCCTCTTTTTAAATCTGATCTTTTTTTACTCCGCCGATTTTTACTCTTTTTGTTATTTTTCTGTAACTATTTGTTTTTTTCTTTTTTCCGTCAAGTCTACCTTCCAGCAGCAATATTGATAATTTTTTAACAATATATTTGGTAATATTGCTGATTTTATCCCCAATATCTTGCCAAAATTTCGGCATATGATATAATATGGTCAAACAGAATCAGAGAGCGTTGTTCTTACCCTTTGAAAGGAGGGTCTTTATGTTTCGTATGAAAATGATGAGCAATCGCCGTTTTGTTCCCACCAATTTTATTTTTATTCTGATCTTGGGCATTCTCTCTCTGTTTTTGTGGGAAACCACCCGCTTCTTTGGCCGGGTCCAGCCGGCCTACGGCCCCCTGATGGTGCTGATGCTGGTGCTCAGCTCCTTGGTGCTTCTTTATTTCGGGGTGAGTTTCATCCTTTATCTGTATGACCATGCCTTTTCTGCCCCCTGGAAACGATGGGCTGCCATGATTGCCGTTGGAGTTGTGGTTGTGGTTTATCTGCTCTCTTCGATTCTGGGCATCCTTCCCGCTTTGGACTATGTGCATTGGAGTGAAGACTGGGGAGAAGTTACCCAACGGTACTCTTACAGTTTTGAAATCGATCCCAATCCCAGTTCCCGGGAGATTGCTGAGCAGCAACAGCGCAAAGAAGCGCTGCGGGAATATTGGGGCACCTGGAACTGGAAATACCTTCTCCTCTTTGTGGCTGTTGTGGCTGTGTGCCTTGTGGCAGATATCCTGTTCCTCCCTCTTCGCATCTATGCAGCCCGGGAGAAAGGCTATGACAGCGACAGCCTGGGCAACACCGCCGCCAGCGTGGCGCTGCTTTTGCTGGCTCTGATGGGGCTGGCAAAGCCTTCCCTCTATCTGTGGATGGGTGTCCTGCTTCTAGTTCTTCTGGTGGTGCGCATCCCCAAGCTGGGGCTGAAATATGCTTTGCTCTTTACCATCTTCCAGCCCTTTGCCATTTTGGACAGCGGTATGCAGCGGGCCAAGTTCTTTTCCTCCGGAATGTATCTCAGTCCTTTTGTCACCGGCGAAATGCAGGCCCGGATGACCGGCTTGCAGCAAACCGGCCATGACGAGCGGAACGAAGAATTCCAGGAAGAACTTCGCATCCGTGAGCTGGCTCAGGAAGGCCAGAAAAAGCAAAACAACGAGAAAAAGCAAAAATAACGCCAGAAGCAAAAAGCCCTGGGAGAATTTTCTCCCAGGGCTTTGTTTTGCACTGCGCCATAGGGGCTCAGGCGGTGATAAACAGAATAAAGTAAAAGATCACCACAGCAGCCGCCAGAATCCCCAGCGCATATAAAATCCCTTTTGCAAAGCTTTTCACTGACTAGCACTCCTTTCCATTCAGGAAAAATGGATCTCATATTTCTCCAAATCAAAGCCTTTGGCGAAAAAGGCTTTCAGAATGGTTTCCGCATTGGTTCGGGCATTTTCCAGGAGCCCATTTGCAATGGCATCTTTTTCCGCCGTTTCCTGCAATTCCTTCATGGCGGTGTTGTTTTCCTCCAAGGTGATGGGACGGAAAATGCTCTCTTTTTCATAATACACTTTGAAGGAATCCAGGTCGATCTCGTTGCTGAGAATCTGGGCTTCCGGCAATTTGACTTCGATGGTCTTTGTTTCCTCATCCACACTCCACTGGATCTCTCCGAAGTCATAGCCTGCCTTGATCTCCACATCATAGCTGTAAATATACTTGCTCTGGGTGAAGGGAATGGAAATGCCAAAGAATTCCCGATCGGCTTCGGTCATGCTGATTTCGGTGCAGTAAGCCGACTGTGTAGCCATCTCACCGATGTCCTCAAACCCCAGCTTGCTGGTATCGCTGTAAATGCTCATCCGATCCCGGATGGCCAGCCAGAAGAAGGGGCCGCCCACGGCTATGGCCACCACCAGGATAAACAGGATCAGCAATTTAGGATGGCGCGCCAGCCAGCGGAAAAACCCTTTGATTTTTCCTTTCTTCTTTTTCACCGGTTCCTGCGTCTGCACAGGCTGCGTCTGCTGGTTGCTCACTTGTTTTTGTTCGTTCATATTTTTACCCTCCGTTTTGAAGATTTTCATAACAGAGTCTGCAAATTTCGCGGAGGGGCTCTGTCATGTTTCTCCATTGCTTCCCTATTATACCATAACCGCAAGTCCATGCAGACTTGCACGCCGCCAATGCGGCGTAAAATCAGCTTTGCTGATTTTTGCTATGGTGTAACATCAACAGCAGTCGTTTTGTGAGCAAAACGACTGAATATACAGTATTCTGCCGCACATGTGCGGCAACTGTTGATATTATACCATGAAGCGAAAGCGAAATGGTATATTGGCCGTGTTTTCGGTTGTCCCGTAAACGGGACGAGAAAACGGCTGTAAAAATCGGTATAATAACCGCTTTGTGGTTATTATACCAGTTACCACGGAGCAATGCGACACAAAAAGACAAAGTTTGCAAAATTTTTTCAGCAATATAAAAGGAAACCGCAAAATGCCAGCTTTTTCGCGCATAGCAAAAGGACAGGGATCTTTCCCTGCCCTTTTGATTTTCTTCTGTATTAGTGTTTTTCCATTCCCAGCGCCTGAATCAATGCCGGAAGCTGGGACAAATTCCGGATGACAAACTGGGCCCCAGCCTGACGGAAGCCGATCTCTGCTTTGCGGCAAGCATCTTCCCTGGCCTTTGGACACAGCTGCTGATATTCCTGCTGGCTCAACCCCAACTGGGAACTTCCTTCCACCACTCCTACCGTCCAAACACCAGCCTGAACGCCTTCTTTGATATCGGAGATGGTATCCCCCACCTTTACCACATTCTTCACAGAGGACAATCCCAGCGCCTGCATATTGGCGAAAATCATATAAGGATAGGGACGGCCTTTTCCTCCCACTCCATCGGGGCTGATCCAGAAATCGGGAGCATACCCCTCCTTGGCCGCTTGGGGCGCCACAATGTTCATCATGGCATCGGTATAGCCAGTGGTGGAGCCGATCTTGATCCCCATTTCCCGCAGCTGTGCTGAGACCTCCACGGCAAAGGGCTTGGGCGATGCAAACCGATCCAGAATGGAAAACAGCTTGGGCTCAAACTGGGCATACACTGCGTCTACATCCTTTTCGTCGGCTTTGTGCCCGTGGATCGTTTCCCACGCCTGGGAAATGCGCTCCATCTCCAACATCGTCCGGATATGGTCCCGCTTCAGCATGCCCATGGGCTTTCGGGTCTCTTCTGCGGTAACAGGCACGCCATAATGGGCAAATGCCTCCATGAAAGCCTGCACCGGCGCAAAACAGCCATAGTCCACCGTGGTACCGGCCCAATCAAAAATGACGCCTTCAATCATGCGATCTGCTCCTTTCTCTCTTCCAAAAACGCGGCAATGATGCTGGTGAGTTTATCGATATCTTCCGGATAAATCTCGCCGATGTTGCCAATGCGGAAGGTGTCCATCTCGGTCAGCTTTCCCGGGTAAATGGCATATCCCCGCTCCTTGATGTAATTGTAAAAGGACGCAAACTGGAAGGCTACGCCAGCCGGATACAGGAAAGTGGTGATGATAGGCCCCTGGTAACGGCCATCGATATAAGTGGCAAATCCCATCTCCCGCATTTTCTGGATCAACAGCCGATTGTTTTCGGTGTAGCGGCGATTCCGGGCCGGAATCCCCCCTTCTTCCTCCAGCTCATCCAGTGCCTTGGAAAAGGCCAGCACCACATGGGTGGGCGAAGTGAAACGCCACTTTCCGTCCTTCTCCATCCCCTTCCACTGATCCAGCAGATCCAGAGACAGAGACCGTGCCTTGCCCTCGCTGGCCAGCAGCTTATCCCGGCGGCACAGAATAAAGGAGAACCCGGGAACGCCCTGAATGCACTTGTTGGCGCTGGATACCAGGAAATCAATGCCCCAATCGGCCACCGGAATATCCACACCGCCAAAGGAGGACATGGCATCTACAATGAAGGTTTTTCCCGCATCCCGTACCACTTTCCCCACCGATTGGATATCATTGAGAATTCCGCTGGTGGTCTCGCTGTGGACCATGGCCACATGGGTGATGGACGGGTCCTGACGGAGAATCTCCGCCACATGAGCCGCATCGGGGATCTGGTCATAGGCCTGGGCATAGTGTACATAGGGAATGCGGCTATGAGTGCACATATCCACCATCCGCTCTCCATAGGCCCCATTGGAGCAGATGAGCACCTTGTCTTCCGCTCCCACCACGCTGGACAGTACGCTTTCCACGCCAAAGGTGCCGCTTCCCTGCATCAGCACGGCGGCGTAGTCATCTTCCGAAACATGGGCCAGCTCCAACAGTTTCCGTCGGATCTTCTGGGTGATCTTCTTATAATCCTCATCCCAGGTGCAGCGGTCCACCATCATTTCCCCTTTGACTGTATCGGTGGTGGTCAGAGGGCCGGGGGTCAACAGTTTGTATGTATTCATGGTATAAAACTCCTTCCTTTTTATCAACCCTTCGCCGCTTCGGAAAGCTTTTGATGGGCTTGGAACAATTCAAAGGTCAATGGCTGGTCAAATACGCTGGGGTTGGCCGATTGATTGTCTGGATCGGCAGTCTCTCCCTCATAAAGGGGATTGGGATAGGTTTTGATCAGCTCTTCCCGGCCGTGCTCCATGATGCATTGGGCCATTTCCATGGCCAGAGGATTGGTGTCCTCCCCTTTATCCACAACGGCCAGTGATTCGGTGAGGGAAAAATTCCCTTCTTCCGGGTCCACATAGTCAATGGGCATATCGTCGGCCTTGTCGGCCACAGCCTGATGGCGCAGGCCAAAACCAATGGCCACTTCACCTGCGCGACACAGCTTCAAAGGCCCGGAACCAGATGTCTCAATGTGTGCGCCGCAGTTTTCATAGATGCCCGCCAAAACTTCCTGGGCTTCCTCATCCCCGTAAGCATCCACCAAAGCCTGAATCAGCAGCCAGGCCGTGGAGGAAGACTGAATGTCGGTAACTGCGATCTGTCCGGCATACTCTTTCTTGGTCAGATCCTTCAGGCTGGTGGGCATGGGAAGGTCCTCGGATTTCATCAGCTCTGTATTGAGGATGATAGCTCCTTCCTGGGAGGTGATGGGCGCCGTGTAGTCCGGTACTTCTGTCAAAGTATTGACTTCAAAGTCCAGCGTCTGGAACATATTGTTTTGCTCCTGGGCACTCTGGAGGTAAAAGGTGCTCATCGTCACCAGATCCGCCTCCAGATTGGTGCCCTCGGCCAGCAGCTTGCCGCCCAGTTCGGAAGTGCCGTAAGTCTGAAAGATGTACTTGCCTTTGTAGCCATTGTTGTCCAAGGCATTCTCCATGGCTTTCACCGCTTCTTCATCAGCGTTGGAATAGATGACCACCTGATCGTCTTTTCCACTTCCGCTATTTTTGCTGCAGGCGGCCAGGGCCCCCAGACAAAGAGTAGCCGACAAGCCCAGAGCCATTGTTTTTTTTCCAATTCATCCTTTTCTTCCTTCCTTTTGATTGGTTCTCTATTTTTCTGGCCCTATAACCGGCCAGCCAGGCAAACAATGCCTTGGCTGCCAAGTTGGTGGCTAAAATCAACAGCGACAGCACAAATACTTCATTGAATTGATTGGTATATTGCAGCTGCTTGATCATGGTGGTGAGCACCATTGTCCGGGCCCCGGCAATGAAGATGAGGGCGCTGATGGTCACCATGGAATTGATGAAATAATAGCTGAACACCTGGATCAGGCTGGACAGAGCATTGGGCGTCACTACACGCAAAATGGTTTTCATCCAGCTGTCGCCCATGAGCATGGCCGTGGTCTCCCACCCGGCGTTCATCTTGGACAATGCATTTTTCATCATAAGATACGGCGTGGAAAAATAATGCACCACATTACACAGAACCATCAGCAGCAATGTGTTTTGCAGACTGGTTCCGGAAAAGAGGAACAGATAAGCTACACCCAGCACCATGCCAGGAATGGCATTGGTCACCAGCGCTATGCTTTCCACAGTGCGTTTATATCCCCGGCTCAATGTGCTGCGGGCCGTGATCAATGCAGCGCCATACGCTGTCAATGTCCCCAAGGCCGCCGTGAGCAGCGCCATGAGAAGCGAGTGACCATAGGTGACCAGCAGGCTTTCATCGGAAAATACTGTCTGGAAATGCTCCAGAGAAAACCCAGTTTTATAGGGCCACTCTTCTACCATCGGCACCACGAAGATCACCGCAAAGATGGACAGAATCGCCAGGGAGATCACTGTGCCGGAAATCCCCCAGCTTCCATCACGAAGAGCGTTCCTCCGCAGGTCTGCATTGGAGATCCGATTGTACCGGATGTTGAACCGTTCCAGCAGTTGAAGAATACAAATGCTCCCAATGGAAGGGATCAGCATGACCATGGCCATGACAGCGCCTCGGTTGAAGTCGGGAATACCTCCCAGCATCTGGTTATACAGCATGGTGGCGATCACCGGGTAATCTCCCCCCACCGAAGCCGGGATGCCGAAATCGGTAAAGGACAGGAAAAAGGCTTGAATAAAGGCTCCAGCCAGTGTTCCCAGCAGGGGACGCAGTATGGCCACCCAAAAGGTGGACAGATTGTTGTCCCCCATCACCTTGGAAACGGTGATGGTCTTTTTATCCACAAATCCCATGGTGTTCTGGATAAGCAGGAAGGCCACCGGGATGGTGTAGATCATATACCCCACCATCAGTCCCCAGAATCCATAAATATCAAACAGCTGTCTGCCCATCAGACGAGTGAGCAGGCCTTGTTTTCCAAAGGAATAGATGATGGCAAACCCATAGGTGATGGTGGGCAGGAACATGGGGAGGGTGGCCACGGCACAAAGGGCTCTTTTGAATCCTTTGGGCAAGCGGGTGTAGTGCACCGCATAAGCCAGCAAAAAGGCCAGCAGCACAGCGGCCGCTGCGGAAACCCCAGCTACCGCAAAACTATTCCCCAACGCTGGGAAAAAACCGTCTTGTGAAAGAACTGCGGTGTAAAATTCTCCGGTGAGTCCTCCATCCCACAGGGATTTTCCCAGCAGGAGCACAATGGGGCCAGCCAGAAAAGCTGCAAACAGCAGAACAATGCCCCAAAAAATCAGCTTCAGCTCTCGATTTGTCCTTGTCATACTGTTTTCTCAGTCCGCCTGAACCGCCAGCATGGGACGCTCGCCAAACAGGGCATAAATGTTGCTGCGCTTGATCTCCAGCTGATTGAGGATAAATTTACGCACAAAATCGTTTTTAGGCTGGTGCACGATCTCTTCCGGCTTGGCATATTGGGAAATGGAGCCGCCTTCCATGATGAGCACCCGGTCGGACAAGGTAAGGGCCTCTTCCGGATCGTGGGTGACGATGATGGTGGTCAGCTGATATTCCCGGGCGATGGTTTTGATCCGGTCCTTAATGGACTCCTTGATCACACCATCCAGAGCCGACAGAGGCTCATCCAGCAGAAGGATGCGGGGTTTCATCACCAGGGTGCGGGCCAGGGCCACTCTTTGTTTCTGGCCACCGGACAGCTGATCGATGCGCTTGCTCAGATGCTCCCGGAGTCCCAGCAGCTCAATCAGCTCATTCACTTCTTTTTCCGTGGAGATGCCCGGCTTATTGCGCAGGCCGTAGGTGATGTTCTGGGAAACATTCAAATTGGGAAACAGCGCATAGTCCTGAAAGACAATATTGAATCCCCGTTTCTCCATGGGAGTGCTGGTCAAATCCTGGCCATCATAGCGGATATGGCCGCCATCCACATCTGCAATGCCCAAAATCAAATTGAGCAATGTGGTTTTGCCGCAGCCGGAGGGACCCAGAATGGAGACGATCTCTCCATCGGCCACCTGCAAAGTGATGTCCTTCAAAACCGGCACACCATCAAAAGACTTCCGAATGTGTTCCAATTCCAACATAAAAAAGCTGCACCTCTCTCAGGGTAAATGTTTCTGTGGAAGGTCGCCATGTTTTCCCGGCGACGGCGTTATGGTATCAAATTTCCCTGAAAAGAAACAAGCAGGAACAGTTCAAGTTTGGGTAAGCCCAGCGTAAAAACAGCTCAAAAAAACGGTGCAGTCTTGCAATTTTGTTACAAGGTTGCACCGTGAAATCGCTATTCTTTTTCGTATCCCCGATCGGCAATCACAGCACCGCTTTTATCCAGATTCCGGGAAAAACGCTCATAATCGCTTTGAATGATCCCCATATACAGTAAGTCCACCACGGCCAGGTCGGGAATACGGGAAAAGATCGCTGAACCATAAATGGAAAGCTCTTGTCCTCCGGTACTCAGGCAAACATCTGCGTATTTGGCCAGCAACGGCTCTTTGGGACTGGTAATGACAATGGTTCTGGCTCCTGCTTTTTTCGCCTGTTTCAGGGCTTTTACGGTATCCATGGAACAGCCCGAGTGGGATATGGCCACGGCCACATCCGCCACCCCCAAGTGAGCCGCAGAGATTTGCTGCAAATAGGCATCGGTGTGCATCCGGCAGTTAAGGCCCAGATAAGTCAGCTTGGCCAAAAGGTCATTGGCTGGCGTGCAGGAATTTTCCACACCGTAAATATCAATGGTCCGGGCCGTAGCCAACATATGCGCAGCCCGGCTCAGCTGATCAATAGAGAGGGATTTTAATGCGTCCTCCAACAATCCTCCTGCAATGCGGATCTCCTTCAAAGGCAAATCCTCCAGACGGTCCCATGGTTTGAGATCAAAATCCCCTAAATGATCAAAATAAGGTGTTTCACCGGATTTTCCACTGCGATCCCGCAGCAAACAATATTTAAAACTCCGGTATCCGTCAAACCCCAGAGCTTGCACAAAGCGAACCACTGTGGGCTGGCTGACCTGTACCCGATCTGCCAATTCCCCTATGGTATATTGGGTACACCCTTCGGGATCATTTAAAATGCAATCGGCTACCTTCTGTTCCGATGGCCGAAGAGACGAATATGCACTTTTTACCCGATCCAAAACCTGTATATCCCGCCGCATGAAAACCTCTCCTTGTTTTGTAACAAACTTACACGGCCACTGGATTTCCCAAAGCTCATTCTTACAAAATCCCATCCATCTGTTTGTAAGAACTACAAAAATTTTTATGGTTTCTTTTCTCTCCAGTTTCCTTTTTCAAAGTGGAGTAGTAAGTTTATCAAAATTGTGTAAAAGGAGGGTGTGACAGGCTGTAAGCAGCTTGTAAAACCCCGGTGATCGTTTTCCATCTGGATAAGAAAAAAGACACGCCAACTGGCGTGTCTTTTAAGATATGGTGGGCCTTCAGGGACTCGAACCCGGGACCGTCCGGTTATGAGCCGGATGCTCTAACCAAC
>CALLCY010000015.1:0-9364 GCA_938000015.1 uncultured Clostridia bacterium | reverse complement strand
TGAAGAAAACATCCGCTATGGCAAGCTGGATGCCACCCAGGAAGAGATCGAGCAGGCCGCCAAAATGGCCTGTGCCCACGATTTTATCATGGCCATGCCGGGCGGTTACCAGGCCCAGGTGGGCGAAGGGGGAAGCCAGCTGTCCACCGGCCAGAAGCAGCTGATCTCCATCGCCCGGGCCATTGTGGCAGATCCCCGAATCTTTGTGCTGGACGAAGCCACTTCTTCGGTGGACACCGAAACCGAGGCACTGATCCAGCAGATCATCGGCAAGGTGCTGGAAAACCGCACCTCTTTCCTCATTGCCCACCGGCTGTCTACCGTAAAAAACGCCCATGTGATCCTGGTGGTGCGGGATGGGAAGATCATCGAGCGGGGCACCCACGGAGAACTTCTCCGAAAGCACGGCTACTACTATTCCCTCTACACCCGCCAGTTCCAGGAGGAACGGTTCCAAAAGGCATTTTGAACACGCGCTTGAAAGCAGCAAAAAATCCCCCGATCCCGGGGGATTTTTCTGTTTTTAGGTTTTGTTTGCATACCACAGATAGGTCATCTGCTGCAAAAGCCACAGGCCGCCCACTACCAAGGCCCAGGCAGGTTGTATCAGCTGGAATACAGACAGCAGGCACATACCCACCATCACCAGAAGAAACCCTTTGCCAGTGGCCTGGAAAGCCCGGTAACTGCACTGGCCCATCCGCTGCCGTTCCGCTTCGTCACAGCTTTGGTACCAGTCCTTCTGAAAGCGGCTGCTGAGGGGATCGCCCTGCTTTTCCGGGAAGATAAACTTGGTGCGCTGCACCGCTTTTACCTCCAAAACAATGAGCAATGTGAGATAGACGATGGCCAATCCCATGGACCACAGTATGTTTTGCGTCTCTGCCGAATAAAAGCTGATGGTGATGGCAATGAAAAACAGGGGAGTGGCCCCGCCGGAGCAGAGCATACACCGCCCCAGAATCCGGTTGCACCGCTGGAAAACCTCATCATCCTCTCCGGCCTGAGCGATCAGCTTTTTCGTCTTTCCATACAGCATCCATCCCAAAAACAGCAAAAGGAATCCGGGGAGGAACCACCACATTCCCAGCTGCTGCACCAGCATTTTCCCCTGGTTCAGCACACTTTCCAAGGCATCGCCGTTGGCCGCCGCACAATAACCCACTACGCCGCCCAACAAAGCACACAGCAATATGGTGCCCAGAAATTTTACCACGGATTTTCCACTTTGCTTCTCTCGTTTCATCTCGATTCCTCCTCTGTGAGATAAAATACCTGCTCCACCGGCACCCCAAACACCTGGGAAATGCGCAGGGCCAGGGTGATGGAGGGGTTATAATCCCCCCGCTCGATGAGGCTGATGGTCTGCCGGGAGGCTCCCACCCGGCTGCCCAACTCCTGTTGGTTGAGCCCATGCTTGGCCCGCAATTCTTTGAGCCGATTCTGAAGTCCCATGAACGCCCTCCCTTATGACTTATTTTATTGTCATAATGACAATTATTCTTGTCATACTCAGCATACCATTGACAACTATCTTTGTCAAGAACAAAAAAAATCCCGGAGGAAAGTTTCCTCCGGGATTGATTCTGCTCCGCTTACCAACCGGTGCCCACCAACTGGCCCTGCCAGCCGTCAGGCGTGCGGGTGATATAGCCGCAGCGGGTATATTCATAAGCTCCCTGGGGCACATCGCTGTCCTGGCCCTGGTATTCCTGGGTGTTGCCCGCCATGGAAAAATCCAAGGCCCGCTGATTTTCCGGCACAAACACCGTGGTCAGATAGAAGGGGAGGGTGTTCTGCGGCAGATCGTCAAACTGGGCTCCCCCTTTCAAAGCCGATTCCACCTGACAGCGGACAAAGGTATAGGCTTTGGAGCTGCCGGGAGAAGCCTTCAAATGGATGCTTTCAAACCGGGTACAGAATTCCTCTGCCGCCCGGAGGGCATCCTGGCCGGTATCGGGGATACGGATAGCGGCCTGACCTTGATCATCGCCGCCCAGGGCGAAAAACTCTTCCTCATCCAGCCACAGCCGCAAAATCCCATAGGGTGTTTCCAATCCCCGGGACCAAAGCCACCGCTTTTCTTTCCCTTCTTCCACCAAAAGCAGGGGAGAATCCTGAAAGGCCGTGAGGGTCACGCCATCGCTTTCCAGAGTGACCGCATCACCCGCCGGTTGCTCTTCCGGCTCCTCTGCCGCTGCAAAGGGCATCTGGAGAAGGCTGTTATAGCAATATTCCCCGTTGGCCTCCCAGCTTCCGGCATAGGTGCACACCTTTTCCCCCTGCTGGAACAGGGTCAGCTGAATGTCCTCTTTCCCCATTTCCACCAGGCTGCTGAGGGCCTCGCCCTTCTCCAACAGGTCAATGGAGCGGGTATACTCTTTTCCCTCACCGTCGGTGAGAACGGCATCCAGCGTCAACTGGGTGCGGTTTTCCAAAGAGAGAGTATAAATCTTGCCAGCCTCCCACTTTTCTCCTTCCAACTCGTGAACACTCATGGACATATCCCCATCCTCCAGCCGTCCGGCAATGTGGATGTTCCATCGTTCCGCCGGGTAGTCTTCCGGCAAGGTGAAGAACACCTGGTCTCCTTCCCAGGCAAGGCTCTTTTCCAGATCGTCCAGGGCTTTTTCCTCCGAAATGCTCCCTGTGCTGGGGTTGAGGGCACAAGCGGCCAGGGCCAAACAAACCAGCAGCCCGGCGGGTACGGTGACCCATCTGGCCGTGGGACGGAAACGCAGAATGTTTTTGATTCTCCGGTGGGTATCGCCCTCCCCAAAACGAATGGGGGAGGGGAGTGGGAAATGGTGATGGGATGCAAAGGACAACAGCAATGTGCCATAGACTTTGGCACTGCCGCCTTTTCTCAACACATATTCATCGCAGCTCATTTCCATGTCCCGGCTCATCAGATAAAAAGCCAGCCAGCACAGAGGGTTGAACCAATGAAGAGCCAGCAAACAAAAGGCCAGGAGCTGGAAAAAGGGGTCATGGCGGCGAATGTGGTGTTTTTCATGCTGGAGCACATATTGCAGTTCTGTGCCTTCCAGCCAATAGGGCACATAGATCCGGGGGCGGAATGCCCCCAGAATAAAGGGGGATGCCACCTTTTCACTGCGCCACACATTGCCTTCCAGCCGTGTAGCGGCAAAAAGTCTCTGCCGCAGGCGGATATAGCGAAAAAGTGCGATGGACAGAAGCAGTACTGCACCCACGATCCACAGGGCCGTCCCTGCTGTCTCCCAGGAGAAGGCGGGCTCATGGATGCCTGCCTCCGAGGCGGCCTGGGATACTACCGGTACCTGCTCCATGGTGGAAACCGTCCCAGACGAGGGAGCGGCGGAATAGGAGATATATTCCAAACCGCTGACGCCGGAAGCCATGGCTCCCTCAGCCGGACGCAACGGCTGCAAGGCAAACACGCTGAACACCGAGGACAGGCTCACCGGGCACAAAAGCCGGAAAGCCACGGCCAGCCACAGCAAATAGGAGTACTTTTTCGGGGCCCGCCGCAGCAGCAGCCGGAAAATCAATACAACCGCAATGACTACGCTGGCGGCGGCGCTCATGTTGAGCACTTTCACAAAGATCTGTTCCATACTAACCCTCCTTGTGCTGATCGATGAGCTGCTTCAGTTCCTCCGCTTCTTCCCGGGACAGGGTTTTCCCCTTTAAAAAGGACACCAGAAAGCTGGGCAGGGAGCCGGAAAAGGTCTGCTCCACAAACTTTTCGCTCTCCTGGGTCTGCACCTGCTGCCGGGGCACCAGGGAGGTGACCAGGCTGTCCTGGTTCTGGGCCAGGCCCTTCTGGCACATCTTTTTCAGCATGGTGTAAGTGGTGGATTTCTTCCACCCCAATCTTTGCTGACACAGGGTGACCAGCTGGGACGAAGAGAGGGGTTCACTGTCCCAGATCACTTCCATAAACCGAAAGTCGCTTTCACAAAGGCGCTTGTGTTCCATCTGTTCACCCCCTAGGTCTATAATCATAAACCTCTTTTCTTGTGCTTAGTTTATAACAATAGACCACTCTTGTCAAGAAAAAACTCTGCCCGTTTGAGCAGAGTTTTCATGTGCTGAAAAAAGGGGCAGGAAAACCCTGCCTCTTTTTGCTTACAGTCCCACTTCTTCCATGGCGTCGATGCGTAGACCTTCTTCCGTTTTCACAAACTGGATCTGACTGCGGCGGAGAGACTGATAATTCATATAATCCACCGTGACTGTGATCCGGTTTTCCTCGCCTTTCACGATATCCAGGGTATCCGGGGCCCACTCCTTATCCAGAGCCCCGCCCACACCGATATCAATACACAGTTTTCCATCCTCTTCCCGGTACCTGGGGTAACTCCCCTCAAAGGCTGTTTGATAAAACTGCTGCTGGGCATATTCCGGCGTGAAAACCTCTTCTGTCAGATCCCGCAGCGCCTGAAGGGTGTTGATCTCCTCATCGGTCACCGGCACAAAACACTGTCCATTTTCATCAGGCTCATAGGGAGCGTTGGGTTCGGTGGCCAGACCGGCGCCCATGAAAATATCTTCAATCCGCCGTTCTTTTTCCAAAATAGCCCCGATGTTTTCATGGACTTCTTTCACCATTTCTTCATCAGAGGGCATTTCCTCTTCTTCTTCCTCCTGTTTTATGCCTTGCTGTGGTTTTTCTTCGGCCATCTCTTGCCTTTGGCACCCTGTCCACAAAACAAGGGCCAGCAACATCAGCATTGCAATCCAGATCTTCTTCATGACCGTTCACCCCTTTGTATTCCAGATATACCCATTTCTTTCTCTTAGTATATCACAAAATCATCAAAAGACAACCATCCTAGTTTCTCTGGAGAAAGGCTTTGGCCGCGTTATCCAGATCCTCTATCAGCTCCTGCAAAAGGGGAGACCTTTGGGCTCGCCGAGGGCAAAAGAGACACAAATCCCCCTGGGTGTTTGCTCCCCGGATGGGCACATAAACCAGCTGGCCGCTTCTGACACCCTCGTACCGATTCAATGCTGGATAATAAGAGAGAGCATAGGAATCTGGGTGATGGCGGATGGTATGGATCACAGCATCCACCGACTCCACCTGGATAACCCGCCGGGGCGAAGTTCCCCGAAGCAGCTGCTCCAGAACAGGGGAGGATGCATTGTTTTTTGCCTCTTCCGGCCCCAACTCCGGACAGATGAAATAGAAATCTGCCAGCTCTCCCAAACCAATGCTGGTCTTTTGGGCCAGAGGGCTGTTCCCGCTGACCAAGCAGCCGTACTCTCCCTGAAACAAGGTGAAATATTCACTGCCATACCGATCGGCCCACTCCCGGGCCTCCTCCTGGCCGCAGATGAACAGAACCAGCAGAGGAGAAGAGAGATCCTTCAGATGCTCTTCCGGTTTCAGCACAGCATGATGATTGACGGTAACTTCCGGATGCCGTTTCTTAAAATCCAAAAGCACATCGGGCAACAGAAAATTGGAAAGGGAGATGTGGGAATACACCGTGATCGT
Source organism: uncultured Clostridia bacterium (assembly GCA_938000015.1). Lineage (GTDB taxonomy): Bacteria > Bacillota > Clostridia > Oscillospirales > Butyricicoccaceae > Pseudobutyricicoccus. Next base: position 3,876 of record CALLCY010000015.1, on the reverse strand, counting down.
CCCGCTCTGTGCCTCCTTCCCCAAAGCCAGCCAGCCTTTGTAATACTGTACCACTTGCCGGGCTTCCGGCAGAATCTTTTCTCCGGCCCGGGTCAGGGTGATGCCGTTTTTTTCCCGGCGGAACAGCTGAACACCCAGCTCCTTTTCCAGATGCTGCAACGCCTTGGTCAGGCTGGGCTGGGCGACATACAGCCTTCCGGCCGCTTCATTGATGGAACGGGATTCCGCCAAAGTAATAAAATATTCCAGCGCCTGCAATTTCAATGGACCCGCCCCTTTTCCAATAGCTTTTTTTCATAACCCCGGAAATTTTATATATTATACAAAACACCATGTCTATGATACCCTGGTTTTCAGAAGTATGTCAATTTGCTTTTCCCATATCAGACAACGGAAAAGGGTATTTTTATGACCAAACGGGAACGATTTCAAAACTTCCTGGAAAACAAGCCGGTAGACCGGGTGCCTGTGGCTTTTTTCCATCATTTCTGCCGCTTTGAGGACTTCGGTAAAGGGGTGGATGACGATGCCATCCTGGAGCAGAACATCGAAGGGCACCGCCGGGCCCTGGCGGCCTTTGACCCGGATGTGGCCAAGATCATGAATGACTCCTTGATGCTCATGCCGGTAGATGCCTCCTTTGTGGAGACTCCGGCCGATCTATACAAGATCAAGCCGCTGTCCATGGATTCCAAATTTGTCCAGCGCACCCTGGAGCTGACCTGCCGGGTCAAGGAGATCTATTCCTCCACCGATGCACCTTTGTACGCCACCGGTTTTTCTCCCTCTCTGGTGCTTCGCAACAGCCTGGCCACCGGAGGCCTTCCCGGTGCCGGCGGCGATGAAAGCAAGCTGACCCATCTTCTGGCTCAAGACCCGGAAGCAGTGGCGGCCGCCGTCAAAACCCTGAGCGAAGGCATCATCCAGCTGAATCAGCTGCTGCTCACCCAGGGCGGGGTGGACGGCATCTATCTCAGCGTCAACAACCAGTGCGGCTTCTTCCCGGACGACATCTACCTTTCTCACATCGCTCCCTGGGACAAGGCAGTGCTGGCCGCCGCCAATGAGCTTTCCTCCATGAACCTGCTGCATATCTGCGGTTTTGCCGGCCGGGCCAACAACCTGAATCTCTTCACCGGCTTTGAGGCGGCCGCCTATAACTGGGCCGTGCACGCCGAGGGAGTTTCTCTGGCCGAAGGGAAGAAACTCTTTGGCGGCAAGCCGGTATTCGGCGGATTTGAACAGGATGGCATTATCTACACCGGCTCCCGGGAAGAAGTGGAAAAAGCCACTTTCCGCATCCTGGAAAACTGCGGCCAGACCGGTATCATGCTGGGGGCTGACTGCACCGTCCCCACTGACATCGACGATCGCCGTCTGGAGTGGGTGCGCCAGGCTGCCATTGCGTTTGCCAACAAATAGAGTCTATCGCGCCATTGTCCCACAAATCAAAAGCCGCCCAGGTCTTACGACCCTGGCGGCTTTTTCGTATTCTTATCGGTTTTTCACACCAGCAGATCGATTTCCAACCCGCCAAAAGCAGTATCCACATGAACACCGCTGCCTGTGCCGTCCCACACCAACTCCTGGGAAACCACCGGGGGTTTGATATCGCATTGCAGCCCACGCTCTGTTAAGGCCGTGGCCGTATTCCCGCAGGAAATATTGGTCAGCTCACAAAGGGCGGATTGCACCAGCTCATCGATTTCCGTCAGCTCCATCCCTGTCATGGCCTGGAGCAAATGAAGGGCCAGCTCTCTGGAAAATCCGAACACCGCTTCTCCCTTCACATCGCCCACCAGTTGGATTTTGATAAACACATCCCCCTGGGGCTTGTGGGCATTCACCTTTTCCTGTGTGGTGCTGCTGCGATCCAACCCCGCCATGGCTTCCATCACATCCAGGGCATAGTGGGAAAAGAGATCCACATATTGGCCGAACTGCTTTTCCTGGACCGAAGCTTTTTTCCCCGACAGGATCTTCTGATCGGTGTCCACCACATGGTAGATCAGCCAGGCCGTCACTGTGCCGGCCAGATCCTTCATGGTTTTTTCCTCAAATCCATTTTCCGTCAAGCGCTTCTCATATTGCTGCACTGTCTGAGTAAACTGCCGGTGTTCTGCCTGGTGAGCAGCCAATCCCTCATACTGAATAGAGGCCTGATAGGCTTCTTCATCCTGAAAATGATAGACCACATAATCCTTCAGAAATGCCAGGGCTTTCTGGTATTCCGTCATCGAAGCCCCTTTTTGCACGGCATTTATCAAATCTTCCGTCATGCGGAACAGCTCTCTATGCTGTTCATCAATGCGCTCTACACCCAGGCGATAGCTGTCTTTCCACATCATAAGTCATGGACCCCTCTTTTGCGGCAAAATTTCATATCGGTTTATCTTATCACCCTTGGGAGCAAAAAACAAGGAATACCCCATGAACAAAATGAAACAGCCCGTCCACTTTATTTCTCCATGGCCCACAGATCGGCCGGGGCAAATTCCACAGTATGCCGTCCTCTTTTTCCACCAGTAGAAAGACACATTCCTGTCAGTTCCACCGTCTCATCCTTTTCCTGCCAGTGGTAAACTTTTTGCCGGTACAACAGGTTTCCGGTACCGAAAATAGGAAAGACCAGAATGGCTTCGCCCACCTTTTCCCCTTTGCAGAAAATTTCTGCTTTGATGGAACCATCGGCAATGGCCGGCTTGCCAAACACCTTCAGGCCTTCATCAGCCGTGACCTTCACCCGGACTGTCACCGTGCCGGTCTCTGAAACCTCCACCTGAGGATCGGCAAAATGCAAATGGGAGAAGACTTTATCGCTGTCTTCATCCAGCAGCAGTGTGCTGGCCCGATCCTTGAAGCTTTCCATCCGCTTTGCAATGGCTGCGTTGTCTGCATTGTCCAAAGCAACAGACCGGACCAAGGCGGAGTTGAGCTGGTCGATCTGTGCATTGGCCTGCCGGACCCGGGCATTCTTCTCCTCGGTGCGGGCCAGGGAAGCCGCTGCCGGAAGAATACCACCCAGGCCATAGGCTGTGCCAGCGGCCAACATCCCATCGGATTCTTTTTGTTTGGGGATCATAGCCGGGGGAGTCATCATGGTTTCGCTGATGCGATTTTTCAGAAGGAGCAGCTCATGGCTGAGCATGACCTGGGTTTTATCCGTCCCATGGTACCGGGCATATTGCAGAAGTTCCACCTGCTGCTGCCGTTCTTCTGCCCGCTTTTTCTCCAATATCTGCTGCCGGGCCTCCTCCGCTTTCCGCTGCTCAACAGCATATTCCTGCTTCCCTTCTTCCAGAATGGCAAACAGCTCCCTCTGATCCAGGTGCTCCAGATGATATTTTTTGGCAATCAGCTGGAATCGCTGCTTCTTCTCCGGAGACTTTAGGTCGTTTTCCGAAAATATTTTGAAATTCCGGCAGTCTTTGCAAAAATCCTTCCGATCCTGGGCGGCCTGCTCTACTTCCCGTTGACGGCGCCGTTCCTGGTTTTGTTTTTCCCCCTGCTTCCATTTGCGGAGATTGTCCAGCTGCACCGCAAGACCGGTGAGCAAAGCCGCCAAAACTCCGGCCGAAATGGCGATAGCGGGAGGCATCCGGAACATCAAAAGCAGCACCGGGATCAGAATGGCAGCTGGAATCCATCCCATCAGCAAAGATGCAAGCAGCCAAAGTTTCACATTCATTTTCATCTTCCATACCACCTTTGCCCAAGCATTTTCGTATTTTCTTCCATTATAGCATGAAGGATACCACTTCGGCCAGGTGGCCCGGTTTTTGCATAAAAAAATCGGAGCAAGTGGTCTATCACTTACTCCGAGATGGTTGCGGGGGCAGGATTTGAACCTACGACCTTCGGGTTATGAGCCCGACG
>CALLCY010000014.1:0-7500 GCA_938000015.1 uncultured Clostridia bacterium | reverse complement strand
CAACACAAAGCGGGAGATGTTTCGGGCCGCCGAGGTCATGGCCAAAATGTAAAAGAATTAAAAATGTTTCCCATTTTTTCTTTTTTGATATTGAAAAGAAGAGCGCTTATTGATAGTATAATAAGTAAATTATACATTGAAAATAGGTGTTTCCATGGAATTTGTCGATAATCTGACCCATTTTATCCGATTGCTTACCGTGGCGGACCTGGTGGATATCCTGCTGATCTCTGTGGTGGTCTACAAGGCCCTCAAGCTCATCCGCCACACCAATGCGGAAAAACTGGTCAAAGGCATTGTTCTATTGCTTTTGGCCACGCTGGTCTCCGGCGTCTTCAAACTGAAAGTCATCCAGTTTTTGCTGGATCAGCTGATGCGGATGGGCCCCATTGCGGTGGTGGTCATCTTCCAACCCGAACTGCGGAAAATGCTGGAGCAGTTCGGGCGGAGCAAGCTGCCCTTTTTGCACCGGCCTGGTGCTATGGGGGATGAAAAGACCTTGCAGATCGCCATTATGCGCATCATGGAGGCCGTCTCTTCCATGGCCTGGTCCAAAACCGGCGTACTGCTGGTGTTCGAGCGGGGAGATAACCTGGACCATATCGTCAAAACAGGCTCCACCATCGATGCCGAAGTCAATGCGGAACTTTTGAAAAACATCTTTTACAACAAAGCGCCCCTGCACGATGGTGCCGTCATCATCAGCCAGGGCCGGATCAAGGCGGCGGGCTGTCTGCTGCCTCTTTCGGCCAATCTGAATATCAGCAAAGAGCTGGGGACCCGTCACCGGGCCGCCGTGGGCATGAGCGAAAATTCCGACGCTTTGTGCGTGGTGGTTTCGGAGGAAACCGGCTCCATCTCCCTGGCCGAGGGCGGTATGCTCAAACGGCATCTGGCGGTGGAGACCCTGGAGCGGCTGCTCATCAACGGCCTGATGCCCGCCGATGAGGAAAAGACCTCTTCGGGCAACCTGTTTGCAAAGCTCAGGGGGAAGAAAAAATGATGGAATGGATTCGAAAACACGATATTCTCACCCGGGTGCTTTCGGTGCTGGTGGCCATGATGCTTTGGCTTTATGTGGTGGAAAACAACGATGAGGACACCACCAAGACCTATCGGGACATCGGCATCCAGATCCAGGGTCTGGATACTTTGCGGGAAAACGGCATGACGATCATCGATGGCGCCGATACCACAGTGGATGTGACGGTGATCGGCAAATGGGACGCCCTGCTCAATGTGCGGCAGGACAAATTCCTCATCACAGTGGATGTGTCCAACATCACAGCTCCAGGTGTCTATGAACTGCAATACACCGTGGCCACCAATGTGGACGGAGCCCGGGTGGCGGATAAAAATCCCCGTCTGATCACCCTGACCATCGACCGGATCATCAACAAGAGCGTTCCGGTGGATCTGGAGGTCACCGGTTCGGTGCCCAGCGGTTATCTGCTGGATGACAACTATGTGGTTTCTCCCACAGCGGTGGAGGTGCAGGGGCCGGAAAGCCAGCTGGCTAACATCGAAACGGCCTATGCCACCGTGGATGTAAGCGATTTGAAGCAGACCTCTACCATGAAGGTTTCCTACACTCTGCTGGACGCCCAGGGCCAGCCGGTGGATATGAGCCGCATCACAGTGGAAGAGGCGGCGGTGAGCGTCACCATTCAGGTGCACAAAGCAGGCGTGGTGCCCTTGGTGCTGGATGTGACCGGCATCCCCGGTCTGCCGGACAGCGCCGTCACCTATACCATTGACCCGGCCAATGTGGAGATCAAGGGAACACCGGAGACATTGGCCACCATCAACAGCATCAATCTGGGCAGCGTCAGCCTGGCCGCTTTGCTGGCCCAGGGTCAGACTGAGGTGACTTTGCCCATCATCCTTCCCAATGGCGTCACATCGGAGAATGCTCCGGCGGAAGCCACGGTCACCTTTGACTTCAGCCATCTGGAGGAGAAGACCCTCCAGATCCCAGCGGAACAGTTCACCGCTGTGGAGGGGTATGAATTTGTGACCCAGTCCCTGGAAGTGCGGCTGCTGGGTGTGGAGCAGGCCGTGAGTGCACTGACCACCCAGGATGTGACAGTCACCTTCGATCCTGCGGAGTTGGGTGAGCTGGCCGAAGGCGAACAGGCCACAGTTACGGCAGTGGTCACCTGCGGCGCCGATGATGTGGTGGTGCTGGGCAAATATGAGCTGACGGTGACGCCGGCTGTAGTGGAAGTGGTACCAGAAGAATGAGTTTGATTGTTTCAGGCATCCGCCTGCCCTTTGAGCAGGCGGATGCATCCGCGCTGGAGCAGGCGCGCCGGCAGTGCGGCCTGGGCAAAAACCAGGTGACCGCCAGCCGGATCTATAAAAAATCCCTGGACCTGCGCCATGGAAAATTGACCAAGGTCTTTTCCGTTTTGCTGGATACCCCCTTGGAAGAGCGGGTCTTGCAGCAAAAGGGAGAAGGGCCCGTTCGGAAAAAAGCGGCACCTTTGCAGCTTTCTCCCGGGGGAGAAAAGAAGATGGCCCATCCGCCAGTGGTGGTAGGGTTGGGGCCTGCCGGGCTGTTTGCTGCTCTGATCCTGGCCGAGCAGGGCTACCGGCCTTTGGTGCTGGAGCAGGGCGCGCCTCTGGATGAGCGAGATCGGGTGATAAAGGCCTTCCAGGATGGCGGCCCTTTGAATGAAAAGATCAATATCCAGTTTGGAGAAGGCGGGGCGGGGGCTTATTCCGACGGAAAGCTCACCACCCGTATCCATGACCCTCGGTGCGAGCTGGTGCTGGAGCAACTGTTGCGCCATGGTGCGCCGCCGGAGACCGCTCTGGCCGCCAAGCCCCACATCGGCACTGACCTTCTCAAAGGAGTGGTCACTTCCATTCGCCAGCGTATCCAACAGCTGGGAGGACAGGTGGAGTTTCACTGCACTGTCACCGGCTTTCGCCGGGAAGGGGACAGGCTGAAGGCCATTGTTACCGACAAAGGGGAGATCCCCTGTGAGGTGGCGGCGCTGGCCGTGGGTCACAGCGCCCGGCCTTTGTTCCGCACTTTGGCGGATGAGGGATTTGCCCTGATGCGGAAAGCCTTTTCCGTGGGGGTGCGTGCAGAACATCTTCAGGAGACCATCGACCGGGGCCGCTATGGGACCTATGCCGGAAAAGCAGAACTGCCCCCGGCGGAATACAACCTGTCCTGGCGGCAGGGAGAACGGGCCTGTTATTCCTTTTGTATGTGCCCGGGAGGTCAGGTGGTAGCGGCGGCCAGCGAGCAAGGGGGCGTTGTCACCAATGGCATGAGTTATCACGCCCGGGATGGGCGCAATGCCAACGCCGCTCTGGCGGTGTCGGTGCTGCCGGAGGACCTTCCCGGAAGCGATCCTTTGGAAGGGGTTCGGTTCCAGCGGCAGCTGGAACAAAAAGCTTTCCAGATAGCAGAAAACAATTTTGCCGCCCCGGTGCAGACCTATGGGGATCTGCGGGAAGGCCGGGTATCCAGCCGGTTTGGCCGGGTGCAGCCCACCTATGACCGGGGCACGGAATTTGCCGATCTGCGGCAGGTGCTGCCTCCCTTTGTGTGGGAGATGCTGCTGGGGGCCATGCCTCGGTTTGGCCGTCAGGTGCCCGGGTTTGACGGAGAGGACACCCTGTTTACCGGGGTGGAGACCAGAACATCCTCGCCGGTACGCATTCTGCGGGGAGAGGATCTGTTCGCTCCAGGCTGTCAGGGGCTCATTCCCTGCGGGGAAGGGGCTGGCTACGCCGGCGGAATCATGAGCGCCGCCGTGGACGGCATCCGGGCGGCGGAGCGGATTTTGGAAGAATACCGTCCTTTGGAGGAGTGAGAATATGGAACAGACAGGAAGAGTGGTGGGCATTTTGCCGAACGGCCGGGCTCAGGTGGAGATCCAGCGCCGGGCCGCCTGCGCCTCCGACTGTGAGAAATGCGGCGGCTGTTCCCATCCGGAGCAGACCATGCTGGTGGAGGCCCCCAACGGCTGCGGCGCCAAAGTGGGGGAAAAAGTGGTGATCGAAGCCCATACGGCCAGCATCTTGTCCATTGCGGCCCTGGTATATCTTATGCCGGTGCTTCTGATGATCGCCTGCTATTTTGTGCCGGTGCCCGGTGGGGAGGGAGTGCGGATTCTGTGCTCTCTGGCGGGACTAGCTGTGGGAGTCGCTTTTTGCATGTTCTATTCCCGGCGGATGAAGAAAAATCGCCGGGTGCTGTTTGAGATCCGGCCTCTTCACCGGGGCTGATTGCCAAAACAGGCGGGATGTGCTATAATTAATGAGTTACCTTGGAAACAAGGGGGAATAGAAAATGATCAAGAGCATGACCGGCTACGGCCGGCAAAAAGGAGAGAACGAGCGGCGGGAAGTCCAGGTGGAGATCAAATCGGTGAACCACCGGTATCTGGATTTGAATGTGAAGGTACCCCGCATCTATTCTTTCCTGGAAGAACCCATCAAAACGGCGGTGAGTGCTGCCGTGGCCCGGGGTAAAGTGGATATCTATCTGTCCATTGCCGCCAAGGAAGGCGGGGATGTGAAGGTATCGCCCAACCTGGCTTTGGCCGGGGAATATCTGCGGGCTTTGGAGCAGGTGCGGGACACCTACTCTTTGAAAGACGATATCTCGGTGATGGAATTGGCCCGTATGCCCGATCTTCTCACCGTGGCCCGGGAAGAGCCGGATGCCGAAGAAGTGAAAACCCAGGTGCTAGAAGTTCTGGGGCGGGCTTTGGAAGAGTACAACGCCATGCGGCGCACTGAGGGCGAGCGCCTTTGTCAGGACATTGCCCGCCGGGGTCAGGAGATCAGCAAAATGGTGGACCAGGTGGAACAGCGTTCTCCCCAGTCGGTGGAGGAGTACCGCCAGAAGATCGCCCAGCGGATGACCGAGATCCTGGGCGACAGCGACATTGCCGAACAGCGTATCCTGGCAGAAGCGGCCCTTTTTGCCGACAAGGTGTCGGTGACCGAGGAAGTGGTGCGCCTGCGCAGCCATCTTTCCCAGCTGGATAAGATGGTGCAGGGAGATGCTCCGGTGGGCCGGAAACTGGATTTCCTGGTGCAGGAACTGAACCGGGAGGCCAATACCATCGGTTCCAAGGCCAACGACTACGAGCTGGCCCAGATCGTCATCGAGATCAAAGCAGAGATCGAAAAGATCCGGGAACAGATCCAGAACCTGGAGTGAGCAGCTATGAAACTGATCAACATCGGCTTTGGAAATATGGTCTCCGCCAGCCGTCTGGTGGCCATCGTCAGCCCGGAATCGGCGCCCATCAAGCGGGTCATCCAAAATGCCAAAGAGAAGAATATGCTCATCGACGCCACCTATGGCCGGCGCACTCGGGCAGTGCTCATCACCGATTCCGAGCATGTAATTTTGTCGCCCCTGCAGCCGGAGACCGTGGCCAACCGCTTGGGCAATCTGGACTATGACGAGGATGAAGGGGAAGAGGAAGATGAGTAAAGGCAATCTGTTTATCGTCACCGGCCCTTCCGGTGCCGGAAAAGGCACGGTGCTGGGGCGGCTTTTGCCCACCATGGAGCAGCTGCAATATTCCGTTTCGGCCACAACCCGCGCTCCACGGGAAGGGGAAGAGGACGGGGTCAACTACTATTTCCTGAATCGGAATGATTTTCTCAATATGGTGGATCGGGGCGAGTTTTTGGAATATGCCGAGTATGTGGGCAATTTCTATGGAACCCCCGCAGGCCCGGTGGATGAATGTCTGGAAAAGGGCGTGGATGTGATACTGGAGATCGAGGTCCAGGGCGCGCTGACGGTGAAAAGCAAGCGGCCCGAGGCCAAGCTGATCTTTATCATCCCCCCCACTTTTGCCGACCTGGAGCTGCGGCTGCGCTCCCGGGGCAGTGAAAGCGATGAAGTCATCGCAAAACGGCTGGAAAAGGCCAAGGAAGAATATTCCATGGCGAACCACTATGATTACATTGTGTGCAATGGGGAAGTGGAGCAGGCAGTGGAAGAGCTGCGCTCCATCATCAAAGCGGCCCGGTGCACCGTGGATCGCCGAATCAATTTGCTGAGGTGAATAAGTTATGATGCTGGAACCTACCATGAGCGATCTGCTCAAGACGATTTCCAACCGGTATTTGCTGGTGAACATTGCTGCAAAGCGTGCCCGGGACATTGCCGACGCCGCTGAAATGGCGGAGGAGCCCCTGGAGGACAAGCCGGTGAAGCTGGCTCTTTATGATATTATCGATCATCGGATCCGTCCGGTACTCCATCCGGTGGAGGAGACCGAGATCGAAAGCACCAGCCCGGAAGCCATTCTGTCTGCTCTGGAACAGTCGGAGCCGGAAGAGCAGGATCTGGGGCTGGATATGGAAGCGGAAGACGAGGAAGAGTAAGGATTTGCAGATGAGGGGTTGTCTTGGCGCGGCCGGGAAAAGGCGGGGAAATCTTCCGCCTGTCTCCCTGCGCCGGGGCGGCCCCTTTTGCCGGTGAGGGATGGTATGTATCTGATTGCAAAGGTGGCGGTGGCCGGGGCGGTTATCTCCATCGACAAAGCCTATGATTATCTGGTGCCGCCCTCTCTGGAGGAAGAAGCTCAAAGGGGAAGGCGGGTCACCGCTCCTTTTGGCCGGGGCAATCAGCTGACCGACGGCTTTATTCTGGAAACAGAGCAAAGGGAGGAAAAGCCCCGGGGAATTAAGAGCCTGGCCCACATCTTCGGCCCGGAAGCGGCGCTGGATGAGGAGGGGCTGTCCCTGGCGGGAACCTTGCGCCGCCGGTATTTCTGCACCTTTTTCGAAGCGGCCAATCTGATGATGCCTCCAGGCGTCTGGTCCCGCCGGACCTATTACCGGCTGGCTCCCGGGCTGACGGTGGAAGAGGCCTGCGCCCGGTGGGAAAATGACTGGGATGCCCAGGCCGTATGCCAGACCCTGGGAGACAAGGGAGAAGCCGTGGCGGAGGAGGTTTTGAAAAAAAGCCTGTCGTCCACAGCGCTGAAAAGGGTGTGCAAAGCCCTTTTGCAGGATCATACCATAGAAAAGACGGTGCGCTTTGACGGCGGCCCCCGGGATCAGACCATTCGCATTTTGCGTCTGGCTATGCCTCTTTCTCAGGCGGTGGCCGCACTGCGCCGTGGCAAGGGCTATGAGAAGCGGGTGGAAGCTCTGGAGTGCATCGCAGGCTTTCAGGGCATACCGGAAAAAGAGGTGTGCTATCTCACCGGCATCCCCCAGAGCGCTTTGCGGCGCATGGAACAAAATGGCCTTTTGTCCTGTCAGATGGAAGAAACTTTCCGCCGGGTGACGGTCTCCCAAGGGGAGGAAGCACCGCCATTGCTTTTGGAGCCGGAGCAGCAAAAGGTCTGCGAAGGCATCCAGGCCATGGGGCTGCAACAGCCTGGGGCCGCGTTGCTCCAGGGAGTCACCGGCAGCGGTAAGACTCAGGTGTATATCAAGCTGATCCAGTGGGCGTTGGAGCAGGGGCGCACCGCCATGGTGCTGGTGCCGGAGATCGTGCTC
>CALLCY010000013.1:0-3471 GCA_938000015.1 uncultured Clostridia bacterium | reverse complement strand
CGGTGGGGATGCGCCCGGGGCCCCCGTGCTCCGGGTGTGATAAACCATCACCCGGAAGGGGCCAGGGTGCAATCCTGGCAAAGAGCCACAGAAAGGCCGGTGCGATACACTCCAGAGCCGCAGGTTTTCCTGCGGCTCTGATTTCACGGGAGAATAACGATTAAATCGTAATTTATGGGCAAAATACCTCCCTCGCATATTTTCTTTGCCGGTTGTATTTGCCTGGGCAAAGAAGCCCCCTTTGTGTAAAGGGGGGACAGACCGCCGCAGGTGGTCAGGGGGGATTGAGAGGTCTGGTGGCATCATGTTGCTTGGTTTTATGATCGGGTGCGGCAGCACCGCCTGGGTGCAGCGTCACGCTGCCAATCCCTCAGTCGGCGTTCGCCGACAGCTCCCTTTACACAAGGGCGCTCTCTTTGCCTTTCTTCAACCAACCTGCCCAGCGCGGGAGCGCAGTATGACTGCCCAGGCACTGGGCCGCCACTACGATTTAATTGTAATACCCATTGTAATCCCTCTTCCTTTCCTTGTCAAAGGGGCCTTTCGTCCATGGGGCTGCGCCCTTTGTCCGGCCTTTTGCACGCCTTGTTCTCTTTTCTCTCCCCTTTGCTTTGTTTTTGGGCGATGATGAGAAAATAACCGCCGATTTGTTATCTTTTTGACAGTCCTCGCCCCTATTTTGCCCTTGATCGCCCATCTTTTGCCCTCCATCATAATATTTTTTCCCTTCATCGCCGGAATTTTGTGCAATCTGCGCTTGCGCCGGAATAAAAAATATGAGATACTCATGCTTGTTTTTTTAATACATTGATGAAGGGATGGTTCCCATGGATTATCGTTTTTTGCTTTCACTGGCCATCATTCTGCTGTCCACCAAGGTGTTCGGCCTGATCTCCCAACGAGTGCAGCTGCCCTCGGTGGTGGGCGCCCTTCTGGCGGGGCTTCTGCTGGGGCCCACCTGCCTGAATATGGTGGTGGAAACCGACTTTTTGCTGAAAACCTCTGAGCTGGGCGTGATCTTCCTCATGTTCCTGGCCGGTCTGGACACCGACCTGAAGGAGCTGAAAAAAACAGGGCTCACCTCCCTGTTCATCGCTGCTTGCGGCGTGGTGGTGCCCCTCATCGGCGGCTCTCTGTGCTATAAGCTGTTCTTCCCCCAGGCCACGGATGACGCCATGCTCCGGGCGGTGTTTGTGGGCGTTGTGCTGGCGGCCACTTCGGTGTCCATCACCGTGGAGACCCTGCGTGAGCTGGGCCGCTTGCGTGGCAAGGTGGGCACCGCCATCCTGGGCGCTGCCGTCATCGACGACATTCTGGGCATTGTGGTGCTCACCATTCTCACCAGCTTCACCGACCCCTCGGTGAAACCCCTGATGGTGGTGGGCCGGATCATTGGCTTCTTCGTGCTGCTGGCTCTGGTGGGCTTTGTGGTCTACCGGCTGTTCCAGAAGCTGGGCAAGGCCTATTACAACCACCGGCGCATCGCCATTTATGGCCTGGTGTTCTGCCTGCTTCTGTCCTATGCGGCCGAGCACTTCTTCGGCATTGCCGACATCACCGGCGCTTATTTTGCCGGACTGATCCTGTGCAACATCGCCGAGGCCCAACCTTATATCGCCCGGAAGATCAACATCGCTTCTTATATGCTCTTTTCCCCGGTGTTTTTCGCCAGCGTGGGCATCGAGACCGATCTCCACGGCTTCACCCTGTCCCTTTTTGCTTTTGCTCTGGCCCTGACTCTGGTGGCCATTCTCACCAAGGTGATCGGCTGCGGCTTGGGCGCCAAGCTGTGCAAGTTCTCCGCCCATGACGCCCTGGCGGTGGGTGTGGGCATGATCTCCCGTGGTGAGGTGGCTCTGATCGTAGCCCAGAAGGGCGAGCAGGCCGGGCTGGTGGATGCCTCCCTCTTCCCGGCGGTGGTGGCTATGGTGATTGTCACCACGCTGATTACCCCCGTATTGCTCAAGCTGGTCATGGGCCGCTCTCCCCTCCCCGCTCCCGACGAACCCACCCTCTCCGTGAAAAGCGGTGATTAGGCAGCGTGACGCTGCACCCATACTCTCCCCGGCTGTATGGTTTGCGGCCCTCGGTGCTCCGGCTCCGCCGGGCGGAGTGCCTCCGCTGGCATACTGCGCTCCCGCGCTAAACAATAGAACCAGGTTGATTGCATAACAAAAAACCTCCCATCAGGGAGGTTTTTTGTTTCGGCCTGCTTTCATCCGATTCACTGAGCCAGGGCCGGTTGTGTGCCGCTGAGCAAAGAGAGTTACGGCTGTCGGGCTCGCCGCTGCACTGGGGGTTTGTCAGTTCAAAGCGGTCGTCCATATTCTTTTCGCCCCACTCGCACATCAGCTCCAGAATGGTCTCCAGGGACCGGCCCTTGGGGGTGATGGAGTACTCCACCCGCGGGGGCACCTGAGGATAGACCGTGCGGCAGATCAGCCCATCCTTCTCCAGCTCCCGCAGCTGATTGGTCAGGGTGCGCTGGGAGACCTGGGTGATCTGGCGCATCAGTTGGCTGAACCGCTGGGTGCCCTGGGAGATCAGGCTCTCCAGAATCAGCGGCTTGCACTTCCCCCCGATCATCTTGAGGGTCACTTCCATCTCACAGGTCACCTGGATTTTTTCCATGCTGTTTTCTCCTTCTGGCAAAAATATTCTGTATCCTCTTTTTCTATGATACCACAGTTCTCTCTCATTCTCAAGGCAGAAAAAAGCCTCCCCGAAGGGAGACTTTTTTCATCTTTTCATCCAACTTACAGAGCCCGGGCCAGTTGTGTTCACTTGGCCCCTAGCGAGCCCCGCCGGGAGGCTGGAAAAAGGTCGGGAAAGTCCGGTGGCCGGACGGCCATATCTTCTTTGCTGCTCGGGAAACAACCGGCCTTGGTGCTGTTGCCCAGCGCGGCAGCGCAGTATGACGGCCCAGGCAATGGGCTAGCCGAAGTACTCCAGCACTTCTTTCAGCTTGCCCGGGATATCGATCTTCTGGGGGCAATGGGCGGCGCACTGACCGCACTCCACGCACTTGCGGATCATGTCAGCGTCAATAGCGGCGCCGGAGATCCAGTTGGTGCTGCCCTCATTCATGGCCTTGGTGTTCCAGGCCTTGAATGTGCCAGAAATATCAATGCCCATGGGACACACCGAGCAATAATTACAGCCGGTGCAGCCCACCTTCTGGGCGGCGATGATGTTCTCCTTCACCTGCTGGATGGCCTTCAGCTCCTGTTCATTCAGCGGCTGCATATTCTGGAAGATGCTCAGGTTGTCCTTGGCCTGCTCCAGGGTGGACATACCGGAAAGAACGGTAACAATGCCCTCCTTCTCCCCGATCCAGCGCAGGCCCATCTCCGGGTTGCTCTTGCCCAGCTCCTGGAAAGGCTTTGTGATGTGCTCCGGCAGGTTGACCAGCACGCCGCCCTTCAGCGGCTCCATGATAATCATGGGGATGTTCCGGCGCAGCAGCTCTTC
>CALLCY010000012.1:0-5737 GCA_938000015.1 uncultured Clostridia bacterium | reverse complement strand
CTCCTACATTAGGGGGCTTTTTGTCTATTGTCCGTTTTTACTGGTCCAGTTCAGAATGCGGAAATGGCTTTTCTTTTTATCATTCCATATTATCCAACTGGAAAAGGGTGTGCAATAGCACATCACACCCGGCGGCGCAATCCTCCCACCGGGTGTATTCCTCTTTGCAATGGCTCAAACCACCCACGCTGGGCACAAAGATCATACCTGACCGGGTCACCTGGGACAAAGTCATAGAATCGTGTCCGGCACCGCTGACCATCCGCTTGTGGGAAAGCCCCAGCATCCGGGCCGCTTCTGAAATGGCATCCATCACACCGGAATCCATGGGGTGGGCCTCTTCCTGCCAAAGGAGCCGGAAGGAAGAAACATCCTCCCCACACTGCTCCATCAGCCGTTCATAAGCTTTGTCCACCATCCAGTCCTCCCGGGCCCGGATCTCCAGGCTGAGGCGCACCTTTTCCGGCACCACATTGGTGGCCCCGGGGAACACCTCCAGCCGTCCCACAGTGATGACCATATCCTCGCTGATCAGCTTTGCCACAGGACCGCAAAGGGAGATCAGCCGGGCGGCCTTCACCAAGGCATCATCCCGCAGATCCATGGGGGTGGTTCCTGCATGGTTGGCTTTTCCGGAAAACTCCAACTCGTACAGCTTCTGGGACACGATACCGGTGACCACGCCGATGGAAATACCCTGGGTGTCCAGCACACCGCCCTGCTCAATGTGCAGCTCCAGGGAGAAATCGATGGGGTTTGTCTCCCGGCAGCCTTCCACATCCTGGCTTGTCACCCCGAACTGGGCGATCTTTTCCTGCTGCAGCGGCTCCAGGGGCAGGCCACAGAAGGCCCGGCTTCCCACCAGACTGCTGATGGTGGCGCCCTCCTCTTCGGCAAAGGCCACCACCTCCACCGTGTGCCGTAGGCGGATGCCCTTTTCATGAAGGGCCCGCACCGCTTCAATGGCCCCCATCACACCCAGGCAGCCATCGAACATTCCGCCGTTTGGCACCGAATCGATGTGGGAGCCCAGCACAATGCGCCGGTCGGTCTCTCCGGGATAGATCCCCACCACATTGCCCAGCTTTCCCCGCTGGACGGTCATTCCCGCCTGCTCCATCTTCTCCTGCACATAATCGCAGGAGCGGGCGTAGGCCGGGGTAAAGGTCAGGCGGCAGATGCCCTCCGGCGTACGGGCCAAATCGGCCAGCCCCTCCAGGCTCTCCCGCAGACGGGAAGCATCAATATGAATTTCTTCTTTATACATTGGCATAGAGTTTCTTGGTGTTCTGTTCGTTTTTGCTTTCGTCCCGCACACCCACCGGCGCCATGTACACGGCAAATTCCTCCTTGCCGCCCACTTGCAGCAGCTTGTCGGTGTCTTCCTGACGAAAAGCGGCAATGGCGCAGGTGCCACAGCCAATGGCCTGAGCGCTGAGATACAGATTCTGCACCACATGACCGGCGTCGATGAGCATCACCCGATGGGCATTGATGTTATACCGCCACTCGCCTCGATAGGAAACAGCGGTATAGACAAAGGTCACCGCGGCCTTGCCCGCCCACTTCTGGTCGCAGGCACAGTGGATGGCCTTTTCCGCCATATCCCCTTCCAGGGAGATGGGCTCCAACGCGTGCTCCATAGGCAGATAGTGATAGACCCCTTCTTTCAGCCCTTCCACCCGGCTGACCAGCAGATAGGTTTCAAAGGCGTGCCGTGCTCCTGCCGAGGGCACCGGACGCAAAGCGGCGTAGTTCTTGCCACGGATGGCCCGCACACCCTGGGTGGACCACAGCAGGAAGGCCAGCTGATCCAGGGTCATGGGGTCCTCGGCATAAAACCGGTTGCTCACCCGATCCCGCAGCAGGGCCACATAATCGTGCTCTTTCACCACTTCCCCGAACTCCATGGTCAGAGGAATGCGCTCCTCACTTTTGGCCGCTTTCACCAGAGGCGGCTGAGGCAGCAATTTCTGCTGGTCGGACACATATTCCACATGGCCGAAGTTGCTCTTCATAAAATCCCGATTCTTGGCGATGGTCTCTGCGATCATTTTCTCGTCCATTCCAGTGTTCTCCCTTCTTTTTTCAGCGGATAAAGTTCATGCCGATCTTTTTCTCTTTTTCCGGTTCTCCCGCCTGCTGTCCGGCCAGCTCACGCATTTTCAGCATCCAGGCCATGTTCTTTCCCAGAAGGCGCATGATCTGCTGTCCTTCCAGGTCCTGCTGGGCCTCACCCGGCTTGGAACCGTGGATCACATTCCAGTAGTTGGAGGAAACCACCAGCATTTCGGAAATGGTGAAAAACCGGTTGATGTCCTCCAGAGCGGTCATGCCGCCGGTGCGGCGCACAGCGGCCACGGCCGCCGCCACTTTGTGGCGCATCTTCCGTCCCCGGCTGTAAAAGGCCCGGTCCAGAAAGCACTTCAGCGTGCCGTTCATCCCGGCATAATACACCGGCGTACCCACCAGGATGCCGTCGGCCTGCTCCAGTAGATCCACCCATTCATTGACGCCGTCGTCAAAAACACACCGGCCGGTCTGGGCGCAGCCGCCGCATCCCACGCAGCCATGGATGGCCTTGCCGCCCACCTGGATGACCTGGGTCTCAATTCCCTCTTTCTCCAGCTCCTCCAGCACCAAAGACAGGGCGTAGGCCGTGTTCCCTTCTGGTTTGGGACTGCCGTTGATGGCGCATACTTTCATCTTCCCCTTCTCCTTTCCTTGCTGCAATTCATCCGCATTGATACCCCTATCATACCCCAAGGAGGCGTCCTTTGTCTATGCCCTCCAGGCAGGTTTGTTCGCTCTCTCTGTATCGGGTTGACAAAGAGAAAAAGATGTACTATCATCCAATTAGTTGATAGTACATCTTTTTAATTGGTGGTGACACGATGGACATCTCTCAGCGGAAAATCACGAAAATTGCCCGGGAGGTTGGGACCTTTACAGCCCGTACCATGAAAGCAGATGGGGTGGGCCCGGCGGAATTTGACCTGATCCATGTGGTCAGGAAGCATCCCGGCATCACACAATCGGAAATCTGCCGCATCCTGGGTGCGGACAAAGGGGCCATAGCCAAGCAGACGGCCAACCTGGAATCCAAAGGGTACCTGCGGCGGGAGAAAAACCCCGCAGATGGCCGCAGCCAGCTCCTCTACCCCACAGAACAGGCCCAAAATCTGAAAAACTCCAAAGCACACATTGAGTCTGTATTCTATGAATGGCTGCTTTCCTCTTTGGATGAACAGGAGCAGCAGGAATTTACACGCTTACTGGATGTGCTCTACACAAAATGCAAAGAGGAAAGCAGAGCAGGTTTTCCCCGTATGGAACGCCTTTTGGCGTCCCGTGATTGATCTGTAAAAAGCCAGACCGGCTTTGGGAGGTAACATTTTATGTGGACGATCTTTGCTTTTGGCTCTGCTTTTTTTGCAGGCGTCACTTCGATCCTGGCCAAATGCGGCATTCGGAAAACCGATTCCACCGTGGCCACGGCCATCCGCACCACCCTGGTGCTTCTCTTTTCCTGGCTCATGGTGTTCATCGTGGGTTCCCAGGATCAAATGAGCTCCATCGGCGGGAGAACGCTGCTCTTCCTGATTCTGTCCGGTCTTTGCACCGGGGCCTCCTGGCTGTGCTATTTCAAAGCGTTGCAGCTGGGCGATGTGAATAAGGTGGTTCCCATCGACAAATCCAGCGTGGTGCTCACCATCCTGCTGGCCTTTCTGTTTCTGGGAGAGCCCATCGGGCTGTTCC
Source organism: uncultured Clostridia bacterium (assembly GCA_938000015.1). GTDB lineage: Bacteria > Bacillota > Clostridia > Oscillospirales > Butyricicoccaceae > Pseudobutyricicoccus. Next base: position 1,978 of record CALLCY010000012.1, on the reverse strand, counting down.
AAGGGATGGGCGCCCTGCTGATCGGCGCAGGCACCTTTTTGATGATCGAGAGAAAAGCGGCGGGAAACACCCCGGCCCAGGGCAAAAGCTGGCTGCTTTATGCCTTGGGCTCAGCCATTTTCGCCAGCCTCACCTCCATCCTGGGCAAAGTGGGCATCGCAGGTGTGGAGTCCAACCTGGGTACCGCCATCCGCACCGCTGTGGTGCTGGTGATGGCCTGGGTCATGGTGCTGGTCACCGGCAAAACGGGTGCCGTGAAAGAGGTTGCCGGAAAAGAACTGGCATTCATCTGTATTTCCGGGCTTTGTACCGGCGCATCCTGGCTGTGTTATTACCGTGCCTTACAGATGGGTCCGGCCAGTGCAGTGGTTCCCATTGACAAACTGAGCATTCTGGTCACCATCGCCTTCTCCCGGCTGGTCTTTGGGGAAAAGCTGACGGCCCGTTCCGGCTGGGGCCTGGCGCAGATCACAGCCGGAACTCTGTTGATGCTGCTCTGACGCAAGGCGATATACCAGCAGACGCCCTTTGATTGACAAGTTTTCTTTATGGAATTAAAATAAATCATAAGAAACAACTTCATATCTGAAAAGGGGGGATGCGCTTTGAGACGCGTCTTTCACTACCTGCGGCCCCAGGCGGGCCGCATCGCCTTGGGGCTCAGCTTCAAGTTCACCGGCACCATCATGGACCTGCTTCTGCCCTGGGTACTGGCCCACATGATCGATGTGGTGATTCCGCAGCAGGATCTGTCCCTGGTGCTCCGGTGGGGGGCGGCCATGCTGGTGTTTTCCATTGTGGGATGGTGTACCAGCATCCTGGCCAACCGCATGGCTTCCCGAGTGGCCAAAGAAACCACCCGACGCCTCCGCCACGATCTGTTCGCCCGCATCGCCCGGCTCTCCAGCGCACAGATCGACCGCTTTACCATCCCCTCCCTCATCTCCCGCATGACCTCGGACACCTATAACATCCATCAGGTCATCGGCATGATGCAGCGCATCGGCTTCCGGGCACCCATTTTGCTTTTGGGCGGCATTCTCATCACCCTCACCCTGGACCCGGTGCTCACACTGGTGCTGTTGTCCCTCCTTCCCTTCATGGGCCTGCTGGTCTTTCTGATCTCCCGGCGGGGCACCGGCCTTTTCACCCAGGTGCAGCAGTCGGCCGACCGGCTGGTACGGGTGGTGCGGGAAAACATCGCCGGTGTCCGGGTCATCAAGGCCCTGTCCAAGGAAAATTACGAAAAAGAGCACTTTGAAGGGGTCAACCGCCAGATGATGGAGCGGGAACAGCGGGCCGCCCGGAATATGGCCGTGATCAATCCCTCCTCCAACCTGATTATGAACTTGGGACTGGTGCTGGTCATCCTCACCGGCGCATTCCGGGTCAATGCCGGCACTTCGGAAGTGGGCACCATTGTGGCCTTTCTCTCCTACTTTACCATCATTCTCAATGCCATGATGTCCATCACCCGGGTCATCACCATGTATTCCAAAGCCAGCGCCTCGGCCCAGCGGATCGTGGAAGTGCTGGACACTCCCCCGGATCTGCTCCAGATGGAAGAGGCCCCTGCAGGGGATAACAGCTTCCGGGTGGTTTTTGAGGATGTGTCCTTCTCCTATAATAAGAAGGAAGACAATCTGTCCCACATTTCCTTTGCCCTCCGCCCGGGAGAGACTCTGGGCGTCATCGGCCCCACTGGTGCGGGCAAATCCACTCTGGTTTCCCTGCTGCTTCGCCTGTATGACCCGGATCAGGGCCGTATCCTGGTGGATGGTCGGGATGTTCGCAGCTATTCCCTCCACGCTCTGCGGCAGAAATTCGGCGTGGTGTTCCAAAACGACGCTTTGTTTGAAGACACCATAGGGGAAAACATCCGTCTGGGGCGGAATCTTTCCATGGAACAAATCGAAAAGGGCGCCCGGGCCGCCGATGGCAATGGCACCTGCCACACCGGCGATGTTGCCGGTGCCCA
>CALLCY010000011.1:0-6604 GCA_938000015.1 uncultured Clostridia bacterium | reverse complement strand
TGGAACCGCTGTATGGCGCTTCGGCGGCATAGTGCAGCTGGGTGCGCAGCCGCTCGGCAAACTGCTCACACACCTGGGCTTCCCCGTGCTGGACAAACACCAGCCGGGGCTTGGGAGAAAAATACTGGAGCCAGCGGATCAGGCCGTCCACATCGGCATGGCCGCTGATGCCCGCCAAGCTTTTGATGTGGGCGTTCACCTGGATGTCCTCCCCGAACAGCCGCACCCGTTTGGCTCCGTCAAACAGCGCCCGGCCCAGGGTGTTTTTGGCCTGATAGCCCACGAACAGGATGGTGTTTTCCCGCCGCCACAGGTTGTGCTTCAGATGGTGGCGGATGCGCCCGGCTTCACACATTCCGCTGGCTGACAGAATCACCTTGCACCGCTCATCAAAATTGATGGCTTTGGATTCTTCCGCCGTCACCGTGGTGATCAGGCCGGGAAAAGTCAGGGGGTTTTCTCCCCGATGCACCATTTCCATGGCTTCTTCGTCAAAATTGCCCAGCATATTCTCCCGGTAGATGTGGGTGGCCTCGATGGCCAGGGGGCTGTCCAGATAGACGGGGAAATCATCGTGGCCCTGAATCAACCCATCCCGGCGGATCTTGTGGAGGAAATATAAAAGCTCCTGGGTGCGCCCCACCGCAAAGGAGGGAATGACCACGCTGCCGCCCCGGTCAAAGGTCTCCTGGAGCACTTGGGTCAGGGCGGTGATATAATCGGGCTTTTCCCCGTGGCTCCGATCGCCATAGGTGGATTCCATCACCACATAATCGGCCTGGAGAATGTACTGGGGATCGTTGAGAATGGGTTTGCCGGTGTTGCCAATGTCCCCGGAAAAGACGATTTTCCGCTCCTGTTCCTCTTCGGTGAGCCACAGCTCAATGCTGGAAGAACCCAGCAGGTGCCCGGCGTCCACAAAGCGCACATCCCCCCCCGGGGCCGCGGTGAACCGGCTGCCATAGGGATGAGGGCAAAACAGCTCCAGCACCCCTTCGGCGTCCTCCATTTCATACAAAGGCACATACCCTTCCCCGCCGGAGCGGCGGGCTTTCCGGTTGCGCCATTCCGCTTCGAACATCTGAATGTGGGCGCTGTCCCGCAGCATGATATCGCACAGCTGGCAAGTGGCCGTGGTGGCGTGGACTTTTCCCCGGAAGCCCTGTCGGTACAACAGGGGCAAAAGCCCGGCATGATCGATGTGGGCATGGGTGAGGATCACCATATCCACCTGGCTGGGAGCGATGGGCAGACCGATGTTCACATAGGTATCCTGCCCCTGTTCCATGCCATAGTCGATGAGCACATTCTGCCCACTCACCTCCAGCAGACTACAACTGCCGGTGACTTCATGAGCGGCGCCGATAAAAGTCAATTTCATATCATTTCTCCTGTTTTGATTCAAAGAGCAAATCGGTCTGCGTTCCTTTCTTTTATTATACAAAATAAGCCACTTTCCAGCAAGTGCTGGCAATGGTTGAATCGAAAAAGGATTTGCTGTATAATTTCTTTGTATGTTTCGCTAGCGCATAGGGAGAAAAACACATGAACAAACGAAAAAAATCCATTCTTTCCTTCTTTTTGGCAGCCCTTTTGCTGGTTTCCTGGGGACCTTCCCCGCCTGTCCGGGCCGCAGCCGCCGACCCCACTTTGCGCATCGGCCTTTATTATGGTTCCAATGGCCTGCCCGCCGCCAATTTGCAGAATGTGACCGGCTATGGAAGCGGCTACCGGTTGGGGTATTTTTCCGGGGATCAATTCACCTCCTTGCTGGAGACCTCCACAGTGGAGATCACTGTGGTCAAGGACAAGCAGCTTTATATCAATGGAGAAAAGGACTATTATGATGTGGCCCCGGCCTCCTATCATACCATCATCCGGCCCTACCACCTGCAAACCAGCCGCACCTTCTCTTCGGCATTAGAAGCCCAGAATTTTGCCCAGAGCCTTTCCTCCCTGGGCGCCTTCCCTGCCTATGTAAACGGCAGCTATGTGGTGCGCATCGGCCAGTATTCCTCCACTTCGGAGGCCCAGGCGGCCCAAAGCGCTGTTTCGGCCCAGGCTGGAACGGTATCGGTGTGTGGATACAGCGAAAGCTGTTATACTGTCACAAAAACCGGCACCAATACCATCCTGTTTGAGCTGGACAGCGGCGGAAATTATCTGGGCATCCAACCCATGGGAGCCGCCAAGACCCAGACCTGGTTCAAGGGATTCAAATACTACGGCGCATTTGAATACAAGCGGATGCAGGGCAATGACCTGACGGTCATCAATGTGGTGGGACTGACCGATTATGTCAAAGGGGTCATTCCTTATGAAATGAGTGCCTCCTGGCCTGCGGAAGCCCTGAAGGCCCAGGCCCTGTGCACCAAGTCCTACTCCATGAACAGCCTGGGCAAGCATTCTTCCCAAGGCTTTGACCTGTGCAATTCCACCGACTGCCAGGTCTACCAGGGCACCAATGCCGCCAACGCCACTTCGGACAGTGCCGTGGACGCCGTCTATGGCCAGTATATCCTCTATGACGGCCAGATCGCCCAGGCCTATTACCACGCTTCCAGCGGCGGGGCCACCGAGGATGTGGAAAACATCTGGACTTCCTATGTTCCCTATCTCCGGGGCGTGGAGGATACCTATCTCAAAAACCCCGTCAACTGGAGCGCCACTTTCACCAATGAAACGGTGGCCGCCATTCTGCGCAGCAAGGGATATTCGGTGGGCAATGTGACCAATGTGTATGTGGGCCACACCACCTCCCACGGCAATGTGGACTCTTTAACAGTGGAGCAGGACAGCGGCGAAGACCTGGTCTTTTCCAAATCCAGTGCCCGCTCCATTCTCAATAGCTCGGCCTATGGCGTTTCCATCCTCAGTCACCGCTATACCATTTCCGGCGGCTCCGGTTCTGGCTCTGGCGGCGGCAATGTGGACGGCTTCACCATCAACGGCCAGCCCTTCTCTTCCCTCTCGGGAATGTACGCCATCGGCTCCGGCGGGATCATCGGTTCGGTGTCCTCCGGCAGTCTGTCCGCCATCACCGGTTCCGGCACGGTCTCCATCCCCTCCTCCCAGAAGGCCAAGGCCAGCAGCGGCACCTATACCGTCACCGGCACAGGCAACGGCCACCACATCGGCCTGAGTCAGTGGGGCGCCAACGGCATGGCCAATGCGGGATTTTCCTATGAGGACATCATCAAATTTTATTTTACAGGAGTGCAGGTAGGACCTGCTACATAAGAATTATGAAAAAAAGTGATTTTTACTACGACCTTCCCGAAGAACTGATCGCCCAGACTCCCCTGGAGAAGCGGGACACCTCCCGGCTGATGGTGCTGGACAAAAAGACCGGCCAGGTGCAGCACAAACATTTTTATGACATCATCGATTACCTCCAGGAGGGCGACTGCCTGGTGATCAACGACACCAAAGTCATCCCGGCCCGGCTCTATGGGCAAAAGACCGGCACCGGCGGCGCGGTGGAAGTGCTGCTTTTGAAGGACCTGGGAGAGGGCCGCTGGGAGTGCATCGTCTATCCCGGCCGCCGGCTGAAAGAAGGAGCCAACATCACTTTTGGGGACGGCCGGCTCACCGCCACCATCGACAAAGTGCTGGAAACGGGTAACCGGATCATCTCCTTCCACTATGAAGGCATCTTCCTGGAGATTCTGGAGGAACTAGGGGAAATGCCCCTGCCCCACTACATCAAAGAGCACCTTTCCGACCCCGACCGGTACCAGACGGTCTATTGCCGGGAACCTGGTTCCGCTGCCGCTCCCACGGCCGGGCTCCACTTTACCCCGGAGCTGATGGAGCGCATCCGGGAAAAAGGTGTGGTCTTTGCCCCCGTCACCCTCCATGTGGGCCTGGGCACCTTCCGCCCGGTGAAAGAAGAGGAGATCACCGATCATGTGATGCACTCGGAACAGTATTTCATCACCCCCCAGTCGGCGGAAATCATCAACCATGCCCGGCAATCGGGACACCGGGTCATCGCTGTGGGCACCACTTCCTGCCGCACTCTGGAAACCGTCACCGATGAAAACCATGTGACCCACCCAGGCACAGGCAATACCGATATCTTCATCTATCCCGGCTACACCTTCAAAGGGCTGGATGCTCTCATCACCAATTTCCATCTGCCGGAGAGCACTCTGGTGATGCTGGTCTCCGCTCTGGCTGGTCGGGAAAACATTCTCAATGCCTACCGCCAGGCGGTGGAGGAAAAATACCGGTTCTTCAGCTTTGGCGACGCCATGTTTATCTGCTGAAAACACAAAAAAGAAGCCCAAGAGGGCTTCTTTTTTTATGCGTTTTCTTCTCTCTCTTTGTTATTCTCCTCTAGGGATATGCCATGGAAAAGCACAAGGCGGAGCAGAAACAGCAGGGCTGCCACCAGCAGAATGGCTATATCCTCACCGGTGAAAGAAATCCCCTCCCCCAGCAACATGCCTCCTATCAAGGTCGCGCAGATCTTTTCCAGAAGGAACCAGCCCACAAAAACACGGAGCACCTTTCCCAGTCTGTCTGTGATCTCCGGACAGAAGGGGGAGGAACAATCCCGGAAATCCCGGCACAGGCGTCCCAGTTCCCACACCAAAAAGCCGGTGGCGGCAAGGATCAAACCTCCCAGGAGTATAAACCGCAGAAGCTCTCCCTTATCGATGGGATCTAAACCCATCTGGCCGGTGAACAAAATCCCCTCTTCATCCCGCACCTGGTGATCCAGAAGAACGGTCAGGCCGGAGAAGGTGAATTGCCACTCCCCCTCCACTTGCTGGCCGATAAAGGGATCCTGCGTTTCCGGCAAGGTTAGCCGCACGGCAGCATCCCCTTCCATAGAAAAGGCAAAACCATCCGGCAGCTTGGCGATGACCCCCATGCTCACAAGTACTCCCACCATCACAATAGCCAGGAGCACCAGCAAGATGCGGCACACAATGTATCCCACCCGCCCTACTGTACGGATTTTCTCAACCGTTGTTCTGCTCATACGATCCCCCTCCTTTTTCTTTATTCTATTATCAATGTATCATAATAAATAATTTGAGTCAATGATTTTTCCCATGAAAAAGGACGGCATCCCAGCGGATGCCGTCCTTTGGTTTTTTCACTTGTTATTCTCCCATCTGCACCAGATGGAAGACCTTTTTGCCCTTCTTGATGATAAATTCCTGAGCAAAATCCTCGGCGGTAAAGCGCACGGTGGGATCGGTGGCCTTTTCCCCTTTCACCAGCACACCGCCCTGGGTAATCAGACGCCGGGCCTCGCCCTTGGAAGGAGTCAGGCCACACTTGACCATCAGATCCAGCAGGCCGATGGCACCATCGGTCAAATCAGCAGATGTCAGTGTGGTAGAAGGCATATTGCTGGTGTCGCCGCCACCGGCAAAGAGACCGCGGGAGGCTTCCTGGGCCTTCTGGGCTTCCTCTTCCCCATGAACCATGCGGGTCAGTTCGAAGGCCAGAATCTCCTTGGCCTGGTTCAGCTGAGCGCCTTCCCAGCTGTCCATCTCCTGGATCTGCTCCAGGGGCAGGAAGGTGAGCATCCGGATGCACTTGAGCACATCGGCATCCCCCACATTCCGCCAGTACTGGTAGAACTCGTAGGGCGATGTCTTGTTGGGGTCCAGCCACACGGCGTTGCCTGCGGTTTTGCCCATCTTGTTTCCTTGAGAATCAGTGAGCAGAGTGATGGTCATGGCATGAGCATCCTTGCCCAGCTTTTTGCGGATCAACTCGGTGCCGCCCAGCATATTGCTCCACTGGTCGTCGCCGCCAAACTGCATATTGCAGCCTTCGTGCTGGAACAGATGATAAAAGTCATAAGACTGCATGATCATGTAGTTGAATTCCAGGAAGGACAGACCTTTTTCCATCCGCTGCTCATAGCACTTGGCCCGGAGCATATTGTTCACCGAGAAGCAGGCGCCCACTTCCCGCAGAAGCTCCACATAGTTCAGTTTCAGCAGCCAATCGGCGTTGTTGAGCATCTTGGCTTTGCCTTCGCCGAACTCGATGAATTTCTCCATCTGGCGCTTGAAGCACTGGGCGTTGTAATCGATATCTTCCTTGGTGAGCATCTTCCGCATATCGGTGCGGCCGGAGGGGTCGCCGATCATGGTGGTGCCGCCGCCGATCAGGGCGATGGGCCGGTTGCCCGCCATCTGCAGCCGCTTCATCAGGGTCAGGGCCATGAAATGACCGGCGGTCAGGCTGTCGGCTGTGCAGTCAAAGCCGATGTAAAACACCGCTTTGCCTTCGTTGATCATCTTGGAGATCTCTTCTTCGTTTGTCACCTGGGCCACAAGGCCACGGGCTTTCAGTTCTTCATACACTGTCATTGATTCATTCCTCCTATGGGGGCAGGAACGCAAAAACGCCCTCTGCCAAAATCAGCAGAGGGCGAAAAATCCGCGGTACCACCTCTATTTGCGTCCCCCTTGCGGAAAGGACGCCTCCATGAGTGCAAACACACTCCTGCGCTGTAACAGGCGCACCTGTGACCGCCTACTCCCCTTCCGGGTTTTGGGGTCCCGCTCACGGAGGTATTTCACAAGATCCTTGCAACCGTTTTCACCAACCACGGCCTCTCTGAAGCGAA
>CALLCY010000010.1:0-2887 GCA_938000015.1 uncultured Clostridia bacterium | reverse complement strand
TGTGGAGATTCCGGTGGAGCGGATGAAAGAGGCTCCCGCCGTTTTTTCCGGCGGAATGCAGCAAAGAGTGCAGATCTCCAAGGCCACGGCCAACAATCCACCCATTCTCTTTCTGGATGAAGTGACCACCGGGCTGGATCTCAGTGTGCAGGCCAAGGTGCTGGACCTGATCCGCTCCATTCAAAAAGAACTGGGCATTGCCATGATGGTGGTCAGCCACGATCTGGCGGTGATCCGCATGATGGCCGACCGGACCATGGTCATGCTGGGCGGACGGGTGGTGGAAGAAGGCCTCACCGATCAGATCCTGGAAGATCCCATTCACGAATATACACAGACATTGGTCAGCTCGCTGCTTTAACGGGCTAAGGAGGAACCATGGAAGAGATTTTTATTATACACAATGGGGAAGTGGTTTTGCCGGACAAAGTGCTTTCCCAGGGTGCCGTTGTGTTGGAAGGAAACCTGATTCGGGAAATCTGCCCCAAAGGGCAGTGGGAGGACCGGTATCCCGGAGTCAGAACGCTGGATGTTCAGGGAAATTATATTTTCCCCGGCTTCATTGATATCCACTCGGACAACATCGAAACGGTGATCCAGCCCCGCCCCCAGAGCATGATTGATTTTGAACTGGCCATGCGGGAGCAGGAAAAACAACTGGTGAATCAGGGCATTACCACCATGTTTCATTCTCTCAGCATGACAAACGGCAATGTGCTAGTCAACCGTTCCAGTCTGCGCACACCGGAAAATCTCACCAAGCTGGCCGGACTCATTCGTCGTTTCCACGAAGGGGACCATCTGATTCGGCACCGGTTCCATTGCCGGTATGATATCACCAATCTGGACTGCTACCCCTTGCTGCTGGAGTTTATCCGCCGAGGGGATATGCAGCTGCTCTCCTTTACCGATCACACCCCGGGCCAGGGACAGTACCGGGATCTGGAATTTTTCAAGCAGCGGGTGATGGCCCAGGATCAAAGCGATGAGGAAAAGGAGCGGATTCTTCGCCAGAGAATGGAGCGGGCCAAGCTCACAGCCCAGCAGCTGGAAGAAGCCGCCGATCTGGCGGTAGAAAAGGGAATTGCCATTGCATCCCACGACGACGACAGCCTGGAAAAGCTGGAATATGTCACTTCGTCCCTGCATGCCAGGATCTGCGAGTTCCCTGTGGAGCTGGATGTGGCCCGGGCCGCCAGAGAAAAAGGGATGCAGGTGGTCGTGGGGGCCACCAATGTGCTCATGGGTCGCTCCCATTCCAATAACCTCTCGGCTAAGGAGGCCATCCGGGAGGGCTGTGCCGATATCCTGGTTTCCGATTATTTCCCGCCGGCGCTGCTTCATGCAGTGTTCCGTCTGTGGGAAGAAGGGATGCTCACCCTTCCTCAGGCGGTGAACATGACTTCCCGCAATCCGGCCCGGGCCGTGGGCATCGGCCAGTGGACCGGCAGCATCGAGGAAGGCAAATGCGGCGATCTGCTGGTGGTGGGGAAAAAGGACGGCCTGCCGGTGATTTTGCAGGTGTTCATCAATGGCCAGATGGTATCCAACCTGTGTTACCGCAACGATTTTATCCGGGAGGATGGCACCCGTTATGACTGATGGGAGAAAGGCTCTTCTGTTTGCCCGGGGGATTTTGCTGGAGTGTGGACGGGAACTGATGCGCCGCCGGTTGGAAAGCCTGGGAGAGGTGGAAGAAAAAACCGGGTATGACGATGTGGTCACACCCAATGATCGATGGGCTCAGGATTTTATTTGCGGGCGCTTGCTGGAACGCTTTCCATCCCACGGTATCCTGGGGGAAGAAGGGGCGCAGAAAAAGGGGGAGAGCCCTTGGCTATGGGTGCTGGACCCCATTGACGGAACGACCAATTTTATTCACTTGGGCAAACTGTACGCCATCTCCCTGGGCCTTTACTATGGCGGGAAGCCCTATGGAGGCTTGGTGCTGGATGTGGAGCAGGGCCGGATCTATGAGGGACTGGAAAAACCGGTATCCTTGCCCAGGGGTGAAGCAGGCCAATGTCGCCGGAGCCTGCTTCATTTGGGGTATAAGACCATGGAACATCTGACGGCGATGGGCAGCGATCCTCTGGCCCTTCCCCGTCAGTTTCGGGGTGTGCGGTATTTTGGGTGCGCTTCTCTGGAAATGTGTTCCCTGCCGGAAGAAGAAAGCGCCCTCTATCTTCACACCCATTTGAAACCCTGGGATTTTGCTGCGGCTGTGTCGGTGCTTCACAGCCGGGGCTGGGGAGCTACGGTGTTTCCCATGGGGGAAGAAAGCTATTTTGTAGCGGCCTATCCCACGCGGGCCTTGTGGGAGCAGTGTCAGGTATGGCTGCCGCCGCGGCTGCTGGAAGAGATGGAACGAAACAGAGGAGGTATTTTCTGTGTTAAAGATTGAACATTTGTCCAAAGAGTTCGTCATGCACATTCGCAACGATGCCCAGATCCAGGGGTTTGAGGACATCTCTTTTTCCGTGGAGCCGGGCAAACTGGTGGCCATCACCGGCCCCAGCGGATCGGGGAAATCCTCCCTGCTCAAGTGCATTTACCGCACATACACTCCCACTGGTGGAAAAGTGATCTACCAGGATGCACAGGGGGAGAAGATCGACCTGGCCAGCGCAGAACCCTGGGAGATCATTCGGCTGCGCAACCGGGAGATCGGGTATGTATCTCAGTTTTTCAGCGTCATTCCTCGGGTGTCGGCACTGGATATTCTCACCAGCACCCAAACCGGACGGGGGGCGGATCGTCAGCAGGCTCGCCGGAAAGCCCAGCGGTATCTGGAAGCGGTGGGCATCGCTCCCCAGCTGTGGGATATGTATCCGGCCACTTTCAGCGGCGGAGAAAAGCAGCGGGTGGTGCTGGCCAGAGCCCTGGC
>CALLCY010000009.1:0-12982 GCA_938000015.1 uncultured Clostridia bacterium | reverse complement strand
CCGCAAGGAAGCATATTTTTCATTGAGCTGAGACAGGTCCTCCCCCATATGCTCCAGCTGTTCCACTTCCCGACGGCTTTCCTCTTCCAGCCGCAGCAGTCCCTCTTCGTCCACGGCGTATTTTTTCATCAGCCGCTCCAGCACTTCCAGCCGCTCTTCAGTCTGAGCCAGCTCCTCCTGGGAATAGTCCACCGTTCCCAGAAAGCTCCCGGCGTCCCGCTCCAGCTCCTGGCACAAAGCCAGAATCTCCTGGCTGCGGCTGCGGAAGCCCTCAATCTCCGACGACCATTTTGCACAGGCGCGGAAACGCTCTTCCGCCTGGCTCACAAGGCCGATGGCTCCCGTTTCCTCGTCGTTTCCCGACAAAGCCGTCACCGCCGCCAGCAGACTGCGGGAGATCTTTTCCTGGTTTCCCAGCAAAAGACGCCGCTGGCGCAGGCGCTCGTATTCCCCCGGCTGCAAAGCGGCGCTTTTAATCTCTTCCCAGCGAAAACGCAGCAGATCTTCCCGCTGCTGCAGCAGAGCGTTCTGCTTCATTTTTTCCTTGATGGAGCGGCGCAGCTCCAGAAGCTTGCGGTACTGGGTATAATATTCCTCCAGAACTTCCTGGTAGCCCCCGAAGGAATCCAGATAATCCATATGGGAATTTTCGTCCAGCAAGGCGATGCCGGCGTTTTGCCCATGGATGTTCACCAGGGTCTCCCCCAGTTGCCGGAGGATGGACACCGAAGCCGGCCGGCCATTGATGCGGCAAGTGTTCCGGCCATCCTGCACGATCTCCCGGCTGATGAGCAGGGTATCGTCCTCAGGAGGGAACCCCAGCTCCTCGGCCTTGGCCGCCGCCGCGGGAGACAAGGGGGAAAACAGGGCGCTCACCACCGCTTTATTCTGTCCATGCCGGATCAGCTCCCGGCTGGTGCGGGCCCCCAGAATGGCCCACAGGGAGTCGATGATGATGGATTTGCCCGCTCCCGTCTCACCGGTGAGCACATTGAAACCGGCCATAAACTGGATATCGGCCTTTTCAATGACGGCCACATTTTCGATGTGCAGCGTTTTCAGCATATCCCTTCCTCCAACTGGGCTCTTTCATCAGCGGAGCATTTCCTTGGTTTGCTCAAAAAAGTTTTCGGCGCTCTCATTGTCCCGGAGGATGATGAGCACATTGTCGTCCCCGGCGATGGTTCCCACGATCTCACTGATCTTCATGGTGTCCAGGGCAAAAGCGGCCGCATTGGCCATGCCGGTGATGGTCTTGATGACCACCAGGTTCTGGGCCACATCCACCTTGATGACGCATTCCCGGAAAATATTCCGCACTCTTGGCACAAAACCGGAATCCTGCTCGCTTTCGGCAATGGAATATTTATAACCGCCGTTGGAAGAGGCGATTTTGATCAGCCGCAGTTCTTTGATGTCCCGGGAAATGGTGGCCTGGGTGGAGTGAAAACCCATCTCCCGCAATCTGGCGGTGAGCTCTTCCTGGGTGTCGATCTCATGGCTCGAGATCAGATCGATGATGGCTGCTTGCCGTTGGAATTTCATAAGCGCATCCCTCCTCTTGATCAGATAGACAATTTTTTATAAATAAGCTGATAAAAGCCGATGCTCTTCAGGCGCACCAGCCGGGTCTGCCACTGGGAACGGCGGATGGTCACGGTGTCCGAGGGTTCCAGCTCCAGAGGAGCTCCCCCATCAGAGGACAGATAGGCCTTGTTGTCCTCGGCCCCCGCCGTGATGGTGACCACCCGCTCATCGGAAAGCACAAAGGGCCGCACTCCCAGCTCATGGGCACAAATGGGAGTGACTGCCATGCAGTTGGCATTGGGTTCGATGATGGGCCCGCCGGCCGACAGGGTGTAGGCCGTGGAGCCGGTGGGTGTGGAGACAATGATTCCGTCTCCCCGCATGGAAGTGGTCAGCGTGCCGTTGATGCTGAGGGAAATGTTGATCAGCCGCACCAGGGGCCACTTGGTGATGACCACATCGTTGAGAATACAGGCCGAATAGACCTTTTCTCCCTGGCGCTGCACGGTTACATCCAGCATCATCCGGGTGTCGATGGTATACTGCCCCTGCTGCAGCTGACGCAGATACCGCAGTTCATGGGTATCCAGTTCGCTCATAAACCCCAATTTCCCGGTGTTGACCCCCAAAATGGGCAGATCGTGCCGGGCCGCGTCCGGGGCGATGCGGAGAATGCTGCCGTCACCGCCTACAACCAGAACCATATGGCTCCCCGCCAGACAATCCTCATACGAGGCCCACCGGCACATCTCCTCGGTCTCCCCGCCCAGCTGGCCCCGGATGGTTTCATCGCAGCACACCTGAAACTCCAGTTCCCGCAATCGCCGGACGATCTGCTGGGCGGCGTCCTGGGTGCCCTCTTTGGTGAAATTGGGGAAGAGAAAGATCTGCTTCATTGTTCTCCGCCTTTCATCTCCCCGTGGGCCTCTTCCACGATGGCGGCGATGTCAATGGGGACATCTTCCCCCTCTTTTTTCAGATAAGCCAGAAATTCAATGTTGCCCTCAGGTCCGGTGATGGGCGAATAGGTCAGCCCGGCCACATGGAAACCGGCTTTGCGGGCCATGTCCAAGGTGTTTTCCAGCACCTCGATGTGGGTGTTCTTTTCCCGCACCACGCCCTTTTTGCCCACCTTTTCCCGTCCGGCTTCGAACTGGGGCTTGATAAGGGTGAGCATCTCCCCCTGGGGCCCCAGCAGCTGATAGACCACCGGCAGCACCAGGCGCAAAGAGATGAAGGACACATCGCACACCGCCAGATCCAGCTCTTCCCCGATCTGTTCCGGGGTCACATGGCGGATGTTGGTACGCTCCATCACCACCACCCGGGGATCGGTACGCACCGACCAAGCCAGCTGACCATAGCCCACATCCACCGCAAAGACCTTTGCGGCCCCCCGGCCCAACAGACAATCGGTAAAGCCGCCGGTGGAAGCGCCCACATCAATGGCGGTCTTTCCCGCAGGATCGTAACCAAAATAATTCAGGGCCTTCTCGATTTTGAGGCCGCCCCGGCTTACATATTGCAAGGATGCTCCCCGCACCTCCACCTGATCTTCAGGAGAGCAGAAAAACCCCGCCTTGTCCACTTTCTGATTGTTCACATAGACGATGCCGCTCATGATCACCGCCTTGGCCCGCTCCCGGGAGCTTTCCAGCCCCCGCTGGACCAAAAGCATATCCAGCCGCTGTTTTTCAGACATTTCTCATCGCCTCCTGTATGGAATGGGCCACCTGCGCCCCTGTAATGCCGCACCTCTCATAAAGCTGGGAAACCTTCCCGGCGGGCACAAAATCATCGCCGCAGTTATACAGGCGGCTGTACTCAAGGGAAACCCCCGCCTCTTGCAAAAGAGCCTCAATCTCCTGGCCCACACAGCCTTTGTTGCCGCAGTCCTCCACCACAGCCAGGCGTCTGGTTTTCTTGACAGACTGAATGAGCACTTCTTTATCAAAGGCTGTCAAGCTATTGAGCTTTACTACTTCGCCCTGGATTCCCGCCTGACAAAGCAGACGGTGAGCCTCCAGAACCTGATTGATCATGATGCCATAGGACACCAGGGTAATGTCTTTTCCCTCCTGAAGCACCGCCTGGGGATGGTCAAAGGTATCCTCCTTAAACTCCTGCTCACTGCCCTTGGGATAGCGAATGGCCACCGGCCCTTCCCGCTGCTCCAAGGCCCAGCGGAGAGCCCGACGAAGCTCAGAAAAGGAAGCGGGAGAAAGCACCTGCAAATGGGGGATGGTACGGAGAAAAGGCACATCAAACAGGCCCTGATGAGTCTCCCCATCTTCTCCCACCAAACCGGCCCGATCCACCCCGATGACCACCGGCAGACGGCTGATGGCCAGATCATGGATCAGCTGGTCATAGCCCCGCTGCAAGAAGGTGGAATAAATGCAGCACACCGGCTTCATCCCTCCGGCGGCCAAACCGCCGCTCATGGTGATGGCGTGCTCTTCTGCGATGCCCACATCATAAAAGCGCTGAGGGAATGTCTGGGCGAACAGATTCAGCCCGGTGCCGTTTTTCATGGCAGCGGTAATTGCACAGACCGAAGGATCTTCCTCCCCCAATCGGGTGAGTTCAGCGCCCATCACCAAGGAAAAGTTCTGCCCACCCTGCTTTTTGGGCAGGCCGGTATCGATGTCAAAAGGAGCCACTCCATGGAAATAACCTGGATTCTGCTCAGAAGGGGCATAGCCCTTTCCCTTCACCGTTTTGAAATGGAGCACCACCGGCCTTTGCAGCTTCCGTGCCTCGGTGAGCAGATACTTCACTGTTTTGATGTCGTTGCCATCGGCAGGGCCCAGATAAGTGAATCCCATCAGGTCAAAGATGGTCTGGCGGAGCAGCATAGAGCGCACCCGCCGCTTCACTGCCGAAACCTTGGCAATGGCCTCTTCACCCCAGCTATACCGGCGGAAAAGGGATTTCATCTGCCGCTTCAGATCGATATACTGGGGCTTGAGGCGAATTTTGCTCAGGCGCTTGGCTACCGCTCCCACATTGGGACTGATGGACATTTCGTTGTCGTTGTATACCACGATAATCGGCTCGCCCGACTGACCTGCGTCGTTGAGGGCTTCATAGGCCATACCGCCGGTGAGAGCGCCATCGCCGATGACGCAGACCACGCTGTGATCCTCTCCCTGCAATGTACGAGCCCGGGCCATGCCCAGCGCTGCCGAGATAGACATGGAAGCATGGCCGCCGATAAAGGCATCGTGAGGGCTTTCCCAAGGCCGGGGGAAACCACTGAGCCCATCCAGCTGACGCAACGAAGCAAACTGATCCATCCGACCGGTGAGCAGCTTATGCACATAACATTGGTGGCCCACATCGTAGATGATCTTGTCTTTCGGCGACTGAAACACGCTGTCAATAGCTGTGGCGATCTCCACGATCCCCAAATTGGAGGCCAGATGCCCCCCTGTGAGGGACAGGCTTCGGATAAGGAAAAACCGGATTTCCCCGCAAAGATTTTTTAGTTGTTCCTCGGTGAGCTTTCCCACATCATGAGGTGACATAATGTGAGAGAGCAGCGGATATTCCTCCATCGTTCCATCCTTCCCTGCGGCATCGATCAGGCCCAGAACAAAGGCCGCCCACAACAGGACACAAAGCCGCGCATAGAGTTATTATAATGCATACAAATGAGCTATTTTCTTAAAATCGTACCGCTATCGCCGCACGCAAAAAACCGAGAATCGGTTGATGCAGCAGATAGTATTATACCAATTTTGCATAATAAATGCAAACGCCCTTACAGCTGCATCAAAATACCGATGCAAAGGCCTAAAAGCGCTCCGGCCCACACCTGAAAGGGAGTGTGGCCCACAAAAATTTTCAGATTTTCCTGAAACATTTCCGGGGTTTTGCTGTGGTGCCAGTTTTGCATCATATAATTGAGCACCCGGGCCTGTTTGCCCGTCTCCCACCGCACGCCGGTGGCATCGTACATCACAACGGTGGAAAAGACGAAGGCAATGGCAAAGGCCGCCGAATTCAGCCCCTCGGCAAAGGCCACCGCCGTGGTCAGGCCCACCACTGTGGAGGTATGGCTGGAAGGCATTCCACCAGAGGCGAAAAAGAGCTTCCAATCCAGCTTGTGATTGACTACAAAACCGCTGACCACTTTCAGGGCCTGGGCGGCAAACCAGCCCACAATGGCTGTCCAGAGCACTCGATTGGACAAAAGATCTTGCAGCATAATATTTTCTCCTAATGATCCCGCTTTTGCAGGCTCCGAGCCAGCTCTGTGAGGAAATCGCTCCCCGGCAAAAGGGCCACCGCTTCCACGGCCTGCCGGGTGTTTTCCTCCACCAGACGATGGCATTCTTCCAATCCATAATAACTGACAAAGGTATTTTTGTGATTTTCGGCATCGCTACCCACCGGCTTGCCCAGCTTTTCGGTACTGCCTGTCACATCCAGAATATCGTCCTGGATCTGGAAGGCCAGTCCCAGCTTTTCTCCATACAGGCGGGCCTTTTTCATTTCATCTTCTCCCCCGCCAGCCAACGCACAGCCCATCTCGCAGGCCGCCATCAGCAGACATCCGGTTTTCAGATGAACCATTTGGGAAAGCTCTTCTTTCTCTGGACGCCGCGTTTCAAAGTCCAGATCCATCACCTGCCCGCCGATCATCCCTTCCATGCCCGCCCGAGCGGCCAGAATCCCAGCGGCTTTCAAGGCGTTTTCTGCCGGAATCTCCGGCGGACAGTGGCAAAGCATGGTCTCAAATGCCCGGGTGAGCAAGCTGTCCCCCGCCAGAAGAGCGGTGGCCTCCCCGAACACTTTGTGGTTTGTGGGTTTGCCCCGGCGCAGATCGTCGTTGTCCATGCAGGGCAGATCGTCGTGGATCAGGGAATAGGTGTGCACCATTTCCAAGGCGCAGGCAAAAGGCAAAGCCTGTTCTGCCTTTCCTCCGTGGAGGGCGTAAAACTCCATCAAAAGAGCCGGGCGCAGCCGCTTCCCTCCGGCCAGGGCGCTATACCGGGCGGCCTGGAAGATCTTTTCCAAAGCCCCCGCCTGCTCCGGCAGATAGGTTTCCAGCCCCTTCTGGGTCAGGCTGGCATATTCTTTCAGTTTCTCTGTCATATCCATATCGTTATTCCTCCGGCACTTGGAAAGGCTCGGTCTCCGGGCCTTCTGGCGTTTTGACCAGCATTTCCACCTTCTGCTCCGCTTTGTCCAGCGCCGCTGAGCATTTTTTGATCAGCCCTGTACCCTCCTCAAACAAGGCCAGACTCTGATCCAAGGGCGCATCCCCCTGCTCCAGCAGCCGGACGATTTCCTCAATGCGCTTCATGGCGCTTTCAAACACAAATTTCTCCGACAAAACGCTTCCTCCTCTCCCCTATGCTTTGTCCACTTGTTCCACCAGACAGCTGGCGTTGCCCCCCTGCAAACGCAGGTCGATCCGATCTCCTGGGGCGATGTCTGCCGCCGTCTTGATGATCTTTTCTTCTTTTGTCACAAAACCATAGCCCCGGCTGAGCACCTTCAGCGGACTGATGGCGTCCAATGTGGCCGCCTTGCCGATGAAGTCCCGCCGCTTCCTGCCCACATTTTCCCGGGCTGCGGCAATCATCCGCTCCTGGGAGAAAGACAGGCTCAGCCGCCGCTCGTTGAAATACTCTTTGGGGCTGCTCATGATCTTCTTCTGGGAAAGGGCGGAAAGCTGCTGGCGCAACAGCTGCACCCGCCGTTTTTCCACCAGAATCATGCGCCGGTGGCTTTCTTCTATTTTCTGACCGAGAAGCTGGAGGCGCTTCGTTTCCAGCATTTTGATGTGCCTGTCCCAATCCTGCAAACGCAGCCACAGCTCCCCCTTGTCAGGCACGGCCAACTCGGCGGCGTTGGAAGGGGTAGCCGCCCGCAGATCGGCCACATAATCCGATATGGTCACATCGGGCTCATGGCCCACAGCAGAGATCACCGGAATGCTGCACCGGGCAATGGCCCGGGCCACCGGCTCTTCGTTGAAGGCCCACAGGTCTTCAATGGAACCGCCGCCCCGGCCTGTAATGATGAGATCGGCCAGCTGATGCTGGTCTACATAACGGAGCATTTCCGCTACTTCCTGGGCAGCCCCTTCTCCCTGAACTTTCACCGGACACACCAGCACCCGGCTGAGGGGCCAGCGCTTTTTCAGAATCCGCAGCATATCCCGCACGGCAGCGCCGGTGGGAGAAGTGACGAGGGCGATGGTGCCGGGGTAAGCGGGTAGGTGCTTTTTCTTTTCCTTATCAAAAAGCCCTTCCTGATAAAGCCGCTGTTTCAGCTGTTCAAAAGCGATGTACAGCGCTCCCACCCCATCGAGGACCATCTGGCTCACATAGATCTGGTACTGGCCGCTTTTGGGGAACACGCCCACCTTGCCGTAGACGATGACCTTCATCCCCGATTCCGGCCGAAAGCGCAGCTTGGAAGCATTCCCGGCAAACATCACCGCGTTGATGACGGCATTTTCATCCTTCAAAGTGAAATAGTGATGGCCGGAATGGTGCATTTTGTAATTGGAGATCTCTCCCCGCAGACAAAGGGACTGCAAGGGTGTGGCCCGCTCCAACAGGGCCTTGATGTAATTGGTCAGCTGGGATACCGTGATGGGCTGTCCGTTCACAGTACCCCCTCCTTCCACATGGCGGCCAGCAATGCAGCCCCCAGGGCATTGTCCCCGCCCCAGCCATTTTGGGCAAAGGCCACCTGGTCTTTGCCCTCAAAGCGCCGCTGCAGCTGGGAGGACGCCGAAACCCCGCCGGAAAAAAGCACCGGCAGCCCTTCTTCCTTCTGGGCCTTTTTGGTCACCCGATACACCGTTTCCGCAATGGACTGGGTGACAAAAGCAGCCACCTGCGCTTTCGGGCATCCCTTGTCAAGAAGCGCCTTGAACTTGTTTTCCAGCCCGGACAGGGAGAAAAACAGGCCCTGCATTTTGGCGGCAAAAGGTTTTTCCGCCGGTTTTTCCTCACCGGCCAGCTTGTCCAGATGAGCGCCGCAAGGGAACGGCAGACCCATAGCCACCCCGGCCCGATCGATGATCTGCCCGGCCGAGGCATCCTGGGTGCCGCCGATTACTTGCACTTCCAGCAGCTCTCCCGGGCGGGATTCCACCCGCAGAAGCTCGGTGGTGCCCCCGGAAAGATGCCAGGACAAAAAGGGCCCCTTCATCCAATGAAGGCAATTTGCCGACCAAAGAGCCGAGGCGATGTGCCCCTGCTGATGGGAGAAGGCAAAAGCCGGCATCCCTCCAGCGGCAGCTGCGGTACGGGCCGCCATCTCTCCCGCCAGGAAACAGGGCATATAGGACCCCTCCTGGTTGCGGGGGCGGGCGGAATATCCCACAGCGGCCAGAGGGAGCCGGCCGGTTTTTTCAAAAAGGCTCTCGGTGATCTGTCCCAGGGAACGCACATGCTGAAACAGGGCCTCGCTCTGACGCAGGCCCAAAGACCCTTCTGGCACCTGGAGGAAGCGGCTCTCCCCCCAGGCCTTGCCGTTCTGGCTGTCGAAAAGAGCAGCCGAAGTCTTGTAATTGCTGGTATCGAACCCCAGATAAATAGCCATCAGGCAGTCAGCTCCTTCTGCACAAAGGAAGCCAGCACTCCATTGAGGAAAGAGGCGGTTTCCGGCGATTCATAGCGCTTGCACAGTTCCAGTGCTTCGTTCACCGAGGCCCCCACCGGGATCTGCATGTACAGCATCTCATACATGGACAGGCGGAGAATGCACTTGGCCATGCGGGAAATGCGGGACACCGACCAGCCCACGGCATATTTTTCGATGTAGCCGTCCAGTTCCGGGCCGTGGGTCAGCACCCCAGTGGCTGCACGGCAAATGTAATCCAGCTGGTTTTCCGGCGGGGCCTGCTGATACAGCTCATATTCCCCGGCCAAAGAGGAAAACCGTTCGGGGGAAAGACAGTCTTTGACGAATTGTTCCGGCTCCTTCTGGGAGTATTCCCCGGAATAGATCATATGGAGCGCCAGCTCCCGGGCATTTCTTCTGCTCATAATCTCATCCAATCTGCCGCACAGGGCGGCGGTTTCTATCTTGCTTTGTCAAAATTGCTCTGCGATTATTATACACAATCCCCAAAGAAAAAGAAAGAGCCTGAGAAAAAAGAAAGAGCCGACCGCTTGGGCGGCCGGCTCTTGTGGCGCGGAAGGCGATGGGGCTTTTACTGTTTTTTGGGCAGCTGGATGCCGCAGACCTGCACATCCACCCGGGCCACTTTGATGCCGGCCATGGATTCGATGGCGGTCTTCACATTTTTCTGCAGATTCCCCGCGGTTTCGGTGACCGAGCTGCCATATTTGAGAATGACGCTGCATTCCACCACACAACCCTGAACTTCCTCGTCAAAACGGATCTTGACGCCCCGAGGCGTACTGCCCTTGCGGCCGCTGAACATCTCGGTGATCTCCGCCCCCACGGTGGAAGCGGCCGCCGCCACGCCTTCGGTCTCGGTGACGGCAATGGTGGCGATGGAAGCCAACACATCCTCAGAAATCTTTATATTGCCATCGGCGATCTCTCCGGCGCAGGGCCAGTACTCCTTTACATCGCTCATGTCTCATTCCTCCTCGGATGAATATGTACAATATATTGTACCCTATCCGGGGCCTTCATGCAAGAGAAATCAGGCAGTTTCGATAATTTTGATCACATCGGCGGCAAAATCGGTTTCGCTCATGACGATGTCCCGGATCTTGGCCACATCCTCTTCCCCCAGGCCGTTTTCGGTTTTCTGCACGATTACATTGACCCCTTCTTCATTGATGAAGGTGACGCAGTCGGCAAACCCTTTGGCCACCACTAGGTTTTCGATGCGGGCCTCTTTCACAGCGTTTTCCGCCATGGTGGCAATGGAGGCCTCGGCCTGTTCCTTGGACTGGGCATCAGCAGAAGGATTCTCACTGGTCTGCTTGAAGATGCTCACGGCCTCGTCTCTGGCCTGCTGCCGGGAAAGCCGGGCCTGAGAGAAATAGTCGGAAGCGGCCGTGGGCTCGCCCTCTAGCTGCTCTTCCTCTCCCGAAGCGGTTTCCAGAGGCTCCTCACCGCTTTCGGTCTTATCCACCAGCTGGCTCTCTCCCAGGATCTTATTGTCGTCGGTCTGGCTGGTTTGCATTGCCTCCCCTTCTTCTCCGCCCCGCTGATAGCTCCAGTTGAGATAGACCGCCACGCAGAGCATGAGGGCAATCACCGAATAAATCGCGCTTTTTCTTTTGATGACCATACCGTGTTTCCTCCTACTGTTTCATTTTGGAAATTTTGATGTGATCGGAGGTGATCCCCGTCAGCGAGCGAATGGCCTGGGTGATCTCCAGGCACACCCTGGGATCGTCGGCCCCGTCGCACAGGACCACCGCTCCCTGGTATTCCGGACCGCTGACACTAGACACCACCGGGCTTTCTTCCCCACCCTGACTGATGACCACCAGCTCTTTCTGCTCTTCTCTCCCGAACTGGGCCTCACCTCCATCTTCCCTGGTGCTGCTGTTATAGACATAGTTTTGCTGGCTTCCCTGGCGAAGGGTGAGAAGCACCTCCACTCGGCCCACTCCCTCCATCTTGCCCAGGAGACGGGCCAACTGCGCTTCCAAAGCATCGGGGGCGGCTTCTTCCCAAAGGACGCCTGACTCTTCTTCCGCCGCCTGCTTCGCCGTTTCATCCCCGCCGGAAGGCCACAGGGCCAGCACCAACCCTATGCAACACACCAGCAGGACATACTTATATCTATCAAAGGCCTTCCGGATATATTCCGGCATCGTCCATTTCTTCTCCATGTCCCTCTCCTTCTCCGATGATGACCTGCTCTCCTGCAAGCCCCAGGCTTTCCTCTGCCAGGCGGCGCAGGGTCTCCTTTTCCTGGGCACTGAGGGAAGCCGCCGGGAGAATTTCTGCCTTCTTTACCGAAAAAACGCCCTCTTCGTCGATCTCCCCTTCCACCACGGCCCGGCACGAGATTCCTTGATCCAGAGCACAGCTCTCCAGATATTCCTCTGCCTGGGTGCAGATCAGCTCCTTCTGGCTCTCCCACCCCTCTTCCAGACCTCTTTGGGCGGCCTGCTCCATGGTTTCCTTCTGAGGCAAGGACCAATCCATCCCTGTTTTCATCCGGGGCAGCGCGCCGAAAATGGTGATGACCATCAGGCAGGCGCAGCACAGGCGCATGGTGTTTTCCTGGCTGCTTCCCTTCACCAGGGTCATGCCCAGGGCCGAAAGCATTCCGCAGAGAAAAAGCCGTCGGGCCAGAAACAGAATATTCTCCATCATGTGCCATTCACCACCGCTGTACACACCACCATGGAAATGAATACCAAAGCGCAGCAGCTGCCCAGCAGCCCCAGGGCCATGGCATAGGCGTCCCCCACGCCGTCCAGCATCCGGGAGACCGTGCCGCCAGAAAAGGAATGGCCCAAAGCGGCCATCACTTTATAAACCAGGGAAAAGCACAGACAGCGGATAAAGGGAGACAGGCAAACGGCCACAGCCGCAATCATGCCAAAGACCCCTACCCCGTTTTTCAGTACCCGTGCGCCGGTGAGCAGGGTGTCGGAGGCGTCGGACAAAATGGAACCCAGCACCGGCACTACCCCGGAAATGGTCACCCGGGCCGCTTTCACCGCTGCGGCGTCGGCCCCGGAGGACATGACGCCGGACATGGTGATATACATGGTAAAGCCGATAAGCAGAATTTTGAAGGAGGCAAAACACAGCCACCGGAGAAAACCCGCCGCCTTTTGCAAGGTGGGGTTTTCGCTCATCAGCCCTGCGGCCCACAAAATGATGAACAGCCGAATGGCGGGAAACACCAGGTTCTTTCCCAGAGAGAGCAGCACTCCCGCCCCCATCAGCGTGGCGCTGGAGGCCATCACCGAGGACACCGGATTGCCCGAAGCCGCCATGGCCGACACAAAAGCGGGCATCATCCCTTTGAGCAAGGCATCCATTTCCTCCAATGCTTCCTGGCAGGCGGTGAGCAGGCTCCCTGTGCCCGCCAGGGCGATGAGGGCCACGGCGCACACCCCTACCATAGACAAAAGATTTCCCGGCAAGGTGATGCCCGAGGCCCCTGCAAAGCTCTGCCCCAATCCCAGAAGTACACACACCGCCAAAATGGACAGCGATGCCTTGCAGGACTCCCGCAAATGCTGCCGCCACAGCCCCACCCCTTTTTCCAGCAAGGAGCGGCTGGAGGAAGACACCATGGAATCCCCCAGATCGGTGGTAACTTCCTGCACGCTTTCCGGCATCTGATCCCGCACCTCTTCCAGCCCTCCGGCGCGCACTGGCAGAATCAGTAAGGGCAAAAGAAGCAGCAAAAGGCACAGTTTTTCCATGGCTCCTCCCTTCTTTTTCAAATGGCTCCCAACAGCCCCAGGGCCTGTTCCACCAGGGGCAGAGCGCACAAAAGGCCGCAAACGGCGCCGCACAGCTCCACCTG
>CALLCY010000008.1:0-6811 GCA_938000015.1 uncultured Clostridia bacterium | reverse complement strand
CCCTTTTGATTGTTTCCGGCGTCACGATCCTGCTGATGGCGGCAGTGGCTGCACTGTTTCGGGTGGCCAGTATAGATGTCGCCTTTTGGACCTTTGCCATCACCATCCATATCCCATTGATCCTGCTCCTTTTCACCCTTAGCCGATTCCGGGGATGGCGGCTGATTTTTCAGCAGCTTTCCGTCGTTTTATTTTGTACGCTGATCCACCATGGCTCCAGTCTGATCTACTATCTGTCCGGCAGTCGTTTTTGGGTTCTGGTGCTGT
Source organism: uncultured Clostridia bacterium (assembly GCA_938000015.1). GTDB lineage: Bacteria > Bacillota > Clostridia > Oscillospirales > Butyricicoccaceae > Pseudobutyricicoccus. Next base: position 6,544 of record CALLCY010000008.1, on the reverse strand, counting down.
CCTGCGTCGTTCTCAGCACCGGGATCATCTGGTTTCTCATCCGCTTTTTGCGGCCGCTGTTTTTTCAAATACTGCTGGAACTGCACCGGGGCTGGTGGCTGATCTGCCTGGTAATGCCGTCCTATTACATCATTGCCGTCTATCTGATCCCCGGATATGCAGGCTTCGATCCAAGAAGCACCATCATCAAACCGGCCATCGGCCTGTTGATATTGGGTGTTTATTCCATTTTGATGTTCTTCTTTACCAGCATCAAAAATGAGATGAAGGCCCGGCAAGACGCACAGTTGTCCACCTTGCAGTTGTCGGCCCTTCAGAGCCGTATGGAGGCAGTGAAAGCGGCGGAGAACGCCATCCGCACCGAGCGCCATGACTTGCGTCACCGGCTCCAGACTGTGGCAGAACTGGTGTCACGAGGAGACAAAGAAGCTGCATTGGATTTTTTGGATGCCGCTCAAAAGCGGCTGGATGATCAGAAGGAGATCCGCTGGTGCCGTCCACCGGTGCTGGATGCGGTCTTTTCTTCCTATTTTGACCAGGCCCAGAATCAGAACATCTCCGTGGAGACAAAGATCTCCCTTTCTGATACCCTTTCTGTGAATGAAGGCGAACTGGCCATTGTCCTTGCCAACGCCCTGGAAAATGCCATCCACGCCAATCTGGAGCTGCCCCCGCAGCAGCGGAAGATTCGGTGCAAAATGGTGGGCACACCCAGCGTTATGTTGGAGATTTCCAATCCCTGCGCCTCCGCCGTTATTTTTGACAGCAACGGCTTGCCGGTGGCCCAAAGAGAGGGGCATGGCCTTGGGGTGCAGTCCATCTCTGCCTTTTGCCGTAAAAATGGAGCGGTCTGTCAATTTGGCCTGACAAACGGTTGGTTTCACATGAGATTGGTGATATAGCTTCGTAATATCCGGCCCGGTCATCGCTTTGTCCCGGATCACATCGCTGCTCACAAATAGTAAAAAATAGACCCACCAGGGAGTTTGCCCCGGATGGGTCTATTTTTGTCTCAGCCGGCTGTTCTGCTTGGATTTTATAGTATCAAATTGTGGAAGAAAACACAATGAAAAGGGAAACATGACAGACTGTTGTCCGCCTCCTGTGCTATAATACAAAAAAACAGGAAAGGCGGTGGTTTCCATGAAGATGGAGCGGCTCATCGGGATTTTGTCTATCCTGCTCCAGCGGGAAAAGGTCACGGCGCCGGAACTGGCCCAGCAGTTCGAGGTATCCCGCCGGACCATTCAGCGGGATATCGAGTCTCTGGGCCGGGCGGGCATCCCCATTTCCACCGCCCAAGGTTCGGGAGGCGGTATCTCCATCATGGAGGGATACCGGGTGGACCGCACGGTGCTCACCGCCCCGGAGATGCAGGCTATCCTGGCAGGTCTCAGGAGCCTGGACAGCGTCAGTGGCACCCGGCGCTATGCCCAGCTGATGGAGAAGCTGTCCGCCGGAACAGGCGGACTGGTGCCAGGGGATGCTCATATGCTCATCGACCTTTCTTCCTGGTACAAAACCAGTCTGCCGCCTAAAATTGAGTGCATCCAGGGAGCCATAGAGCAGCATCGCACCATACAGTTTACCTATTTCTCCCCCAAGGGGGAATCGGTGCGCACCATTGAGCCTTATTATCTGGTGTTTCATTGGTCCACCTGGTATGTGTGGGGCTGGTGCCAGATGCGGAAGGATTTTCGTCTTTTTAAGCTGAATCGCATGACAGATCCCGTCCACGGCCAGCCCTTTTCTCCCCGCAGCGCACCCCTGCCGGATTTTACGCCGGAGAGGATTTTTCCGGCAAAATATCAGGTTACGGTTCTTTTTGATCCGGTTTGCCGCTGGAGGCTGATGGAGGAATACGGGGCTGACCATTTTACGGAGGAGCCGGACGGCCGGCTGCGTTTCACCGGAAGTTTTCCTGATGGCGATAGTGTGCTCAGCTGGGTTCTGACCTTTGGAGACAAGGCAGAACTGATGGAGCCGGAAGAATTGCGGGTGCAGTTGGGGAAACTGGCGGAAACGCTGGCCCGCCGTTATCAAAGGGGGAAGTAGCATGGCATCTCATAGAGATTTTGTAGACTATGTGGCCGAACAGTTGAGGGAGGCCGGAGCCATCCGCAGCCGGAAGATGTTTGGGGAATATGGTCTTTACTGCGATGATGTGTTTTTCGCCGTCATTTGCGATGATCAGCTTTTTGTGAAGGTCACACCGGAGGGGGAGGTGGCTTTCCCGGACTTGACCAAGGCTTCGTCCTATGAAGGGGCCAAGGAATCCTTTTTGGTGGAGGATGTGGAGAATCGGGAGTGCCTGACTGCGTTGACCCATATCACCTGCCAGGCGCTGCGGAGCAAACAGCAAAAGAAAGGAAGAAGATGACGATGGCTTTTGACTACAAGAAAGAATACAAGGAATTTTATCTGCCGCCCCAAACCCCGGGCATCGTCACAGTACCGGCTATGAACTTTCTGGCGGTGCGGGGGCAGGGGGACCCCAATGAGGAAAGCGGTGCTTACAAGCAAGCCTTGGAAATGCTCTATGGGGTGGCCTTCACCATTAAAATGAGCAAGAAGGGAAAACATCAGCTGGAGGGCTACTTCGATTATGTGGTGCCGCCCTTGGAGGGGCTTTGGTGGCAGGAAGGTGTTTGTGGAGTGGATTACGCCCATAAAAAGGACTTTCAGTGGATCTCCCTGATCCGTTTGCCGGAGTTTGTGACAAAGGAAGTCTTTCACTGGGCCATCCAGGAGGCCACGGAAAAGAAGCAGCGGGACTTTTCCAAAGTGGAGTTTTTCCCTTGGGAGGAGGGCTTGTGCGTTCAGTGTATGCACATCGGCCCCTATGACGACGAGCCTGCCACCGTGGCCGCTATGGAAGAATATGCGAAGAACCAGGGGTATGCGGAAGATTTCGGAGAGAACCGATTCCACCATGAAATCTATTTAAATGATGTGCGCCGGTGCAAACCGGAAAACCTGAAAACCGTCATCCGCCATCCGGTGAGGAGAATGCTATGAAAGGATTTTCCCGTGAGGAGACCCGCTTTTCTTTGTGCGGCCTGAACTGCCTGCTGTGCAGTATGCACCTGGGCGGTTATTGCCCTGGTTGTGGCGGTGGGGCAGGCAATCAGAGTTGCCTCCGGGCCAAATGCTCCTTGGAGCATGGCGGCATCCGGTTTTGCTGGGAATGCCCGGAATACCCCTGTTCTCGCTATGAGGGGTTTGACGATGAGGATTCTTTTGTTCCCCATCGGAACCGGCAGCGGGATATTGCCCAGGCCCGGGAGATGGGTTTGGAAACCTATTTGGCTCAGCTGGAGGAAAAGCGGGAGATTCTGGACAAGCTGTTGACCCATTACAACGATGGCCGCCGCAAGACTTTTTTCAATCTGGCGGTTTACTTGCTGTCTCTGGAAGATTTGCAAGGGGTGCTGGCTGCTTTGGATGGTCAGCCGGTGCAAATGGAGCAGGAAGTCAAGGCGCGGGCTTTGGCTGCGGTGAAACTGTTGCAGGAAGCGGCAGATCGCCGGGGCCTCAGTCTGAAGAGCAAGAAAAAAACGAAAAAGGGGTGATCCCATGGCGACTTCCCAGGTGAGTGTTTTGTTTCCCTGTTCAGTGGAGCAGGTATAGTATACGGTGACCGATCTTTCCCACACCACATGGCGCAGTGATCTGAAACGGGTGGAGGTGCTGGACGAGACCCACTTTGTGGAGCACACCAAAAGCGGCTATGCCACGAATTTTACCGTTATGGTTTGTGAGCCGTTTCACTCCTGGGCCTTTGCCATGGAGAATGACAATATGTCCGGTTCCTGGGAGGGCATCTTTCAGGAGGTGGAGGGCGGCACACAGTTGACCTGCACAGAAACGGTTGAGGGCAAGCACTGGTGGATGCGTCCCTTTGTGCCTGGCTATTTGAAGCGGCAGCAGAAGCGGTACCTGGAGGATTTGCGGAAAGAACTGCTGAAATAAGCCATGTTAATAGGCATTGCTTGCGGCCACGGGTCCTTCCTCGTACAATATGAGCGAAAGGAGTGAGACTGTATGTTAAGGGAAAACATCAAGACAATCCGAAAATCCAAGGGCCTTTCCCAACAGGAGCTTGCCGTTAAACTGAATGTGGTGCGGCAAACCATCTCCAAATGGGAAACCGGGTTGTCGGTTCCAGATGCTGATATGCTGATTGCCCTGTCAGAAGCGCTGGAAACACCGGTGAGCACATTGCTGGGGGAAACGGTGATGGAACCAGAGGCCGATGCCATCAAAGCCATCTCCGAAAAGCTGGAGATTATCAATTTGCAGCTTGCACAGAGGCAGACAATGAGAAGAAAAATTCTTCATTGGCTGTTGATTTCACTCTGTGTGGTTATCGTGGCGGTTTCTGTGGTTCTTCTCAAAGCCAGCAGCCCTTATTTGGGATGGGATTATGGGGAACCGGAAATTGCTGTTGCAGGAGCGGCTTTTCACGGGTTTGAGTGGCTCTTTGTCAGGGCGGCCCCCATTATTCTGATTGCGGCAATTGTTGGCGTTTTTCTGACAAGGAAAAAAGTATAAGGTATAAAATGCTTTATTAGAATGTCACCGGACAAATGTGAGCAGGGAAAGCCGGGCAAAGACTTTAAAAGACCCCTCTTTGCTAGAAATAGCAAAGGGGGGTCTTGGTTTGTAGAAGAGCTGTGTGCAGCATTTCGTCTGATTATATCTGATAACTCATGGCAAAACCGCATTTGCCGCTGTTTTTCACTTGATACAGCGCCTGATCTGCTTGTTTGAACACTTCGGTGTACTTGGCGCCTTTTTCGCAGCGGCAGCCGCCGATGCTGATGGTTAGGCCACTGAGGGGATACTGCTGGGCCAGTGCTGATACCTGGCGGAGAACCTCCTGAGCTTTGTCGTTCAGAATGTTATCGGAAAGGGGTTCATCTACATAGATGACGAATTCATCGCCGCCGAACCGGCCAATGCAGTCGGTTTTCCGGAAACAGGTCTGCAACACTTTTGCCACCTGGATGATGACCAGATCTCCACGATCGTGACCATAGCTGTCATTGAGTTTTTTGAAATTGTCCAGATCGGCCACCAGCAGTGTGCCGCCGGAGCGCTTCAGCCGCCTGCGTATCTGCTTCATCAGATAGAATTTGTTCAAAAGGCCGGTCAGGGCATCGTGGTGAAGGTGTTGTCTGTTGCGAAGGTGCCGAAGGAGGAATACCGTGGTGATGACCATGTTCAGCACATTCAGGCCAAGGCCAATGTCCATGAGGAGCATATGGTTCTGCGAGAGCAAGTTTTCCCTGGGAATGGCAACAACCACGCTCCACCCGCTGCTCATCTGACACACATAAAGATTGTAGTCTTCTTTGACAGAACCTGCATAATGAGAGATTTTATTGGAGAGATGACTGAGGATATCTTTCCGGAATGTGCCCAGCTCTGCATATCCAACAGAATATGCCAATGTTTGATTGGGATCATAGACCAGCAGTCCATAGCCATCGGCCAACTGGGAAAAACCCATCCAGTTTTCGCTGGTGAGATAGACATCCATGGCAACCACATTTCCCGTATCCGAAAGAGCAAGAGACATGGTGAATACATTCTGGCCGGTGATGGCATCCTGATATAGATCGGAAAACACAATGGTCCCTGGAGTGGCCTGCAATGCATCGGCATACCAGAGTGTGGATGCAAAATCGTAATCATCGTCGCCTTCCCACGGATTTGCAGCCACAATGCGGCCATTCAAAACGGCATAGAGGTCCAGAACATTATTGCCAAACCGATCGGTGATCTTTTCGCAATAAGACTTCATCCATTGCTGAATTTGCTCTTCGGGCACATTCTGGTCCACCATCTCATCCAGATATTTTCCAGCCAGTTCCACAGAGAAAGCATATTCATCCATCCGGGTTTGGATCTTTTCCGTCTGCGCCTGGGCCAGATAGCTGCCGTCCTTGATGGAGTTTTCCATGAAGATATTTCTGGATTCCAGAATGAAATAGCCAAACACCAATTCAAGCACCAAAAAGATGCCAATATACAAAAAAACACCTAATCTCTTTTTCCATCCGGCACGAGCTTCCATCGTTTGCATCACCTCTCAACAATAAAGCTTTGCAAAATAAAAGATGCATCGCTGAAAAGTACAAGGCAAAATAGCGATATGGATTGGAAAACAAGAACGGACAGTGGGCGAGCTGCTGTTTCACAAAATAATTTCTTGATAATAGTTTCCTTTATTTCGAAAAATTTGTCAAGGAAAAAATTGATTTTTTTTCAAGAAATTATTTCAAGTATATATACTCTTGTATTTCCAGTTGCAAGCTTTTCGAGAGGGAGAATGAGGAAAAGGAAAGACCAGTCTTTTTGAGCTGCTTTGGACTGTCTGATATGGCCAAAGGGAAGTATCCGATCTGGTCTGATCACTTTATAAAAATTGGCGGCCTGTCTTTATTTCACCCAATAAACCACGGCATCCCGCAGGAAGCGGGCGCAGCCGGGCAGGCCTTTGTCGTAGTAGGCGGTGAAGCGGGCATCCATCACATAC
>CALLCY010000007.1:0-2277 GCA_938000015.1 uncultured Clostridia bacterium | reverse complement strand
TGGAGGAGCTGTTGCAGCGGCAGCAGGTGGTGGAAGAGGATATCCGGAGCCAGCCCATGGTGTATCTGGCTACCCTGTTCCGCCAGGAGAACACCGTGGCCCGAGAGGTGGTGCGGCTGCTGAGTATGCACCTGGAAGCGCCGCGGAACCTGGAAAAGATGATCGCCCGCACCGAGAAAGAACAGGGGATGGCCTATGCGGAAAAGCAAAAGGAAGCCATGGGCCTGTGCTTCCATGGGGCTTTGTCTTTGATTACCGGCGGGCCGGGTACTGGGAAAACCACAGCGGTACAGGGACTTTTGTCCTTGCTGGATCAGAACGGTCTGACGGTCTTTCTCTGCGCCCCCACCGGCCGGGCGGCCAAAAAACTCAGTGAGGTGTGTCACCGGGAGGCCAAGACCCTGCACCGGATGCTGGAAGCCGCCTTTTCTCCGGAAGAAGGGGTCATGCGCTTCAAGCGGAACAAGGACAACCCTCTGCCCGCCGATGTGATCGTGGTGGACGAGGCATCTATGTTGGACATTTCCCTCACCTCCTCTTTGCTGGAAGCCATGAAACCCCATACCCGTCTGGTGCTCATCGGGGATGCCGATCAGCTGCCGCCGGTGTGGGCGGGCAGCGTTTTCTCCGATTTGCTGGCCTGTGATTTTGTGCCCAAGGTTCACTTGACTGAGATTTTCCGCCAGGCGCAGAACAGCCAGATCGTCATGAATGCCCACCGGATCAACCGGGGAGAGATGCCGGAACTCCGTCTGACCCAGGGGGATTTCTATTTTTCCGCCGCCTCGGCACCGGAGCAGGCGGTGGAGACGGTGGCCAGCCTGGTCTCTTCTCGTATCCCCGGGCATTTTGGCATCGATCCGGAGAACATTCAGGTGGTCTGCCCCACCCGACAGCAGATGTGCGGCACGGTCTCCCTCAACCGTATTTTGCAGCAGCGGCTCAACCCGCCGGGAGAGGGCAAGACAGAAGTGCGCCATGGTCCTTATGTGTTCCGTTTGGGGGATCGGGTGATGCAGGTGCGGAATAATTACGACATCCTGTGGCAGAGCGCCGCCACCGCCGAGGTAGGTGCCGGGGTGTTCAATGGAGATACCGGGATCATCACCTACATCGACCGCTCCGAACGGGTGATGGTGGTGCGCTTTGATGATCGGGAAGCGGCCTATTCTTTTGACGATCTGTATCAGTTGGAACCGGCCTATGCCATCACCGCCCATAAGGCTCAGGGCAGCGAATACGAAGCGGTGATCGTGCCGGTGTTCCAGGCTCCGGCCCGGCTGCTCAACCGCAGCATTCTTTATACTGCCGTCACCCGGGCCAAACGGCTGCTGGTGCTGGTGGGGCGGAAGAGTGTGGTGGAGCAGATGGTGGAAAGCAACCAGAAGAACCGCCGGTACAGTGCCCTAAAGTACCGGCTGAGGAGCTATTATGAAGCCATGGGCCTTGTTTGATTGGCTGTTTCCGCCCCGGTGTGCTTTGTGCGGACGCTTTCTTTGGGGGCAGGAAAAGATAGCTCAGCTTTGCCCGGCCTGTGCCGCGCGGGAAAAGCTGAAAGAGGGCTGGAAAATGGGAAAACTCCCTTTTGTGGCAGGCTCGGTGTGCGTTTACCCTTATGAAGGGGATGTGCGCCGGGGTGTGCACCGGTTCAAGTTCCGGGGTGCGGCTCAAAACGGAGAGATCTTCGGTGTGCTGCTGGCCAACCGGGTGCGGGAAACCGGTCTTTCGGAACAGATCGACCTGGTGTGTTATGTGCCCTGTCACAGGAAAGTCAAGCGGAAACGGGGCTATGAGCAGGCGCAAAAACTGGCCAAGCCGTTGGCCAGAGAGTTGGGACTTCCTCTGGTGCCGCTGCTGGAGAAGCGGCGGAATACAAAGCCCATGTACCGGCTGAAAGCGGCTCAGCGGCGGGCCAATGTGCTGGGGGCCTTTGGCGTGGTGACAGGGAAGGAAGCGCTTGTTCGCGCCCAGCGGGTGCTTGTGGTGGACGATGTGCTCACCACCGGCAGCACTTTGTCGGAATGCGCCCGGGTGCTCCGTGAGGCTGGGGCGAAAGAAGTGTACGGGGCTGCTTTTGCACGCACCTTTGCGAAGCGTCCGGGAAAGAAAAACGGAAAATCATGATGGTTTTTTCAGGCTGATCCAGCTATTTGTTCATGTTTTTGAAATAATCGGCCGTTTGCGATTCTTTTTAAGCGTTTTTTCGACAAAGAAATCGAAAGAATGTAGGTTTGTCAATGATGTGTTACAGATGAGGAAAAGAGAGTAAGACCTGTT
>CALLCY010000006.1:0-59418 GCA_938000015.1 uncultured Clostridia bacterium | reverse complement strand
GAGGAGTCCATCAAAGCCAACACCAACTGGGCGGTCTTTGAGCCCAACGACGAGCTGCTGTGGATTCGTGTCCGCCGCACCATCGAGGTCTTTCTGGAGGGTATGTGGAAGAGCGGCGCTCTGGCTGGCTCCACTGCCGCCGACGCCTTCTTTGTAAACATCGGCACCAACACCATGACCCAGGATGACATCGACAACGGCCGCCTGGTGTGCGTCATCGGCGTGGCTCCTGTCAAGCCTGCGGAATTTGTCATCTTCCGCCTGACCCAGAAGACCGGCGAATAAGAAAAAGGCTCTCACGATTTTTATATAAGGAGTTGAACAGCAAGTGCTTCCCTATCGTAATTTCCGATTCCGCCTGGAGATCGACGGCCTGGACGCCGGCAGCTTCAGCGAAGTCAGCGGTTTCGACGCCACCATCGATGTGGTGGAATACCGGGCCGGGGACGATCCTGCCATCACCCCCACAAAGCTGCCCGGCTTGATCAAATATGGCAACATCACCTTGAAATGGGGCTCTTCTGAGACCATGGTGCTTTATGATTGGCTCATCGACATCACCGAAGGCACCATCGAGAAAAAGACAGTGACCCTTACCGCTCTGGACGAAGAGGGTTCCCCTGCCGCTTCCTGGCGGTGCATCAACGCCTGGCCGGTGAAATACACCGCTCCGGACTTCAACGGCACCTCCTCTGAGGTGGCCATCGAAACCATCGAGCTGGCCCACGAAGGCCTGACTCGCACCGAGTGATGCGTCATCGCTGCCGTGTCCTTGTCCTTTTGGGCAGGGACACGGCGGCATGTTCTCTTTTTCGGCAAGGTCACCATAGCGAAGAAATGAGGTGCCATACATGGCTTACCAAACAGAATATCCCTTCACATTGCCCCGGGGCTATATGGATGAAAACGGCACGGTGCATCGGGAGGGCACCATGCGTTTTGCCACGGCGGCGGATGAGATTTTGCCTCTCAAGGACCCTAGGGTCCAGCAGAACCCGGCCTATCTCAGCGTGGTGCTGATGACACGGGTCATCACCAAACTGGGCACGCTGCCGGCCATCGACAACCGGATCGTGGAAAAGCTGCCCTCTTCCGATATGGCCTATCTCCAGAACCTCTACCAGCAGATCAACGCGGTGGAGCCCATTCGGGTGGAAGCAACCTGCCCCCACTGCGGTGAAAAGTTCAAGGTGGAGGTATCCCTGCTGGGGGAATAGCAAAAAGCTATCCCCTGGACCGGATCTATGAGGAGATAGCTTTTTTGGGCTACTATCTGCACTGGAGTTACGGCGAACTGATGGACATGGAACACAGGGAGCGGCTCCGGTTTTGCCGGGAGGTTTCCCGGATCAATGACAAAATGAACCAGGAGACCCGGGGCAAAAACATCTTTGATGTGTTTTAACAAAAAAACGGGACCCTTGGGGAAAGGAGGAAGCGCATGAAGGTACCCTTTTTCATCACCCGCAGCAGCCATTATGATCCCATTGTGGCGGTGCGGTTTATTGTGCTGTTCAATGCAGTGACACTGGGATTTCAGAGTGTTTCAGGCATTGGGCGGAGCCAGTCGGTGGATTTCATCAGCGAAGGGGGCCGTAACTACTATCCCATCCGCATTCCCAAACCCCAGACCGAACCTCACCGGCTCGTTTTTAAGCGGGGATACCAGATGCGCAAGCTGAGCATCGCCGGTCTTTTGGCTGGATATGTGGGCAGTCAGGCCATTGAGGCCAAGGATGCCCTGGGCCTGATCCTGGTGCTGGACGAAAGCCAGAGCATCAAGGCGATCTATTCCTTTATTTCCCAGGGCGTTGTGGAGTGGGAGGTCAGCAATCTGGACGCCACTCGCTCCGAGCCTTTGATCGAAACATTCACCATCACCCATAAGGGGCTGAAAAATATTCCTATTCCTTCTCTGTTTTAGCAGGGGGGAGGGCCGGAGAGGAGGAAAGGCATGGGCATGGGAGGATTCAAACCAATAACCGGTACCATCGGCCGGGGGCTGGGGGAGTTCACCCTGCCTGGCAGCAATGCCGCCTTCTGTCAGTCCATCCTACAAAAGGGGATCACGGGAGAGGCGTTGCGTCTGGAATCTTTGTCCTATGTACTCCCACGGGAGGGACAGGGGGCAGAACTGACTCCGGCACCTCAACAGCCGGTGGTGGTCAATCTTTTGATGCAGCTGCGGGCTTATTGTGATGAAAGTAACACCTTTCTCCGCCAGCAGCACAACTTACAGCTTCAGCTGACCCGTCAGCTGGATCAGGCGCTTTCCACCGCTCGGGGCTCGGTAAGCTCCCAGGCCCAGCAGATCCGGCGGGCTGTGGAAGGGGAGTTGATCCAGGCTGGCCAGTTTCAGAAGGCTCTTTCGGAACTGACCCAACAGTTAAAAAAAAACGGCAAATTCGGTGAAGAACGGCTGACACGGGCCGTGCTGCCGGGGAAATCTGTCCCGGCGCATGAAAAACAGCTTTCTTCTGTTCGCCCAGCTCCTTCTTTGAAGCCGGAGACCTCTGGCCCTAGTCGGACGGAGGCCGAAAGAAAGCCGCAGTCTTTGCATACCCCCCCTTTGACCATAGTGCAAAAACCAGAGCAGGGGGAAATGGTACGAGAGCAGGCCCCAGTGCCTCACCGTTTGCGGCAGCAAAAAAACCGTTATGATCTCCCTGAACAAGGGGATGCTGCTTTCCCCAGCAAGGGGAAAAAGAAGCGCAGCCAGAAAAAGGGGGAGAAACCAGAGGAAAGCAGCTCTTCGCTTCCTCATAAGGAAGTGATCCGGGAGTCTGCTGTGGCCCAGACAGAAGAAACGAGCCGCCGAGGTGAAGAAAAAACTGGGGAAAACTCCCGGGGGCTGCGCGCCCCACTTCCCATTCAAGGGACACCGGAAAGTGTATCCCAAGGTTCTGCAAGCACTGTTTCTGGAGTAGAGCGTGGGAGCGCAACCCGGCCAGTTTCTGCTGGAGCCCGGGAAGTACATGGGGAAGAAACAGAGAGACCGGGGGAAAAAAACCTGCCGGTCCTTCGGACTTTTTCGGCGATTTCTCATGTTGCCTCCGTTTTTCAGTCCAAAATTCCTCATACAGAGGCTGGAATGTCTCAGCCAATGGGAAATCTTCCAGCGCTTGCGCCCAGGGCTTTGGGAATGTCAAATATTCTTTCGGTTTTCCCATCTTCTTATGTCCTGTTCCCTCATGGAGGAATTACAAAGGCCGGAGCGCTGTCCATTGGGCCACTGACCTTGACTTCTAAAGGGGCGGCTTGGGGACGAAAGCAAGAGCAGTCTCTTCTTCGTTCTACTGGGGTCCAAGGGATGCCTTGGATCGATTCTCCTTTGTCTGCGAAGGGAATGTTGCCCGGGCCAAAGAGCCAGAGCTGGAATACAGAGCCACTACTCTTCCGAGAAATTGGTTCCAGTGAAGCACCGGCTCCAAACGATGAAGCCCGGCTTCCTGTTCGTTCCAATGATCCTCACACGGCATGGTCTGTGGAAAGGGCAGGAAGTGCCCAAACGGTATTCTCAGCTGGGGAAAACCAACGGGGAGCAGCCTGGGAAAGGCCAAGCCAAGGAGATGTAGTTTGGCCAAAGACGGCTTTGACGCTGGGAGAAAAGGCAAAAAATGCTTCGGTATTCCAGCGGGCCAGCAGCCGAATGCTGGGCTCGAGGGTCTTTTGGCCCAGTCCTCTTTTTCCGCAGAGACGAGCCGGGTGGCCTTCTTCTTTGGTCCATCGGACTGCGTCACAGGCTGAGCAGGAAACCACGATTGCATCGGTGAGCGGCAGAACCCAAGAGCCGGTGTATCGCACGGCATTGCCTACTGAGGCATTGACCCGATCCGGTGTGTTGGCGCAGATGCAGCCGGTAAGCGGTGGAGCTCAAGAGCGGGTGTATCGCACAGCGCTGCCTACTGAGGCATTGTCCCGATCCAGTGCATTGGCGAGAATGCAGCCGGTGAGCGGCGGAGCCCAAGAGCCGGTATATCGCACAGCGCTGTCCGCTGAGGCATTGTCCCGATCCAGTGCATTGGCGAGGATGCAGCCGGTTAGTGGAGAAGCTCAAGAGCGGGTGTATCGTACGGTATTGCCTACTGCGGCATTGTCCCGATCTGGTGCATTGGCGCGGATGCAGCTGGTGAGCAGAGAAGCTCAAGAGCGGGTATATCGTACGGCGCTGCCTGCTGCGGCATTGTCCCGATCCAGTGCGTTGGCAAGGATGCGGCCGGTCAGCGGAGAAGCTCAAGATCCGGTGTACCGCACGGCGCTGCCCGCTGCGGCATTGTCCCGATCCGGTGCATTGGCTAGAATGCAGCCGGTGAGCGGAGAAGTTCAAGATCCGGTGTACCGCACGGCGCTGCCCGCTGCGGCATTGTCCCGATCCGGTGCATTGGCTAGAATGCAGCCGGTGAGCGGAGAAGCCCAAGAGCCGGTGTACCGCACAGCGCTGCCCGCTGCGGCATTGTCCCGCTCCAGTGCATTGGCACGGATGCAGCCAGTCAGCGGCGGAGTTCAAGAGCCGGTATACCGCACAGCGCTGCCCGCTGTGGCATTGTCCCGATCCGGTACATTGGCGAGAATGCAGCCGGAGGGCGGAGGAGTCCAAGAGCCGGTATATCGCACGGCGCTGCCTGTTGAGGCATTGTCCCGCTCCAGTGCATTGGCACGGATGCAGCCAGTCAGCGGCGGAGTTCAAGAGCCGGTATACCGCACAGCGCTGCCCGCTGTGGTATTGTCCCGATCCGGTGTGTTGGCGCAGATGCAGCCGGTGAGCGGTGAAAGACATGAGACAATATACCGTGCAGCTTTGGGCGCTTTTCAGCCCAATCAGGTAGATCGGGGGAACAAAGTATCTTCTTTCCGGCCAGGGCGGGCGGCATGGTCTCCTTCTTCCATTCCAGAACCTTCCTGGAAACTGGAAGCTCCTTCGCTTTCCCCTCTCCCGCGGCCTTGGGCTTGGGATGGGGAGCCGATACGGTGGAGCGAGGAGAATTCTGCTATTCGGTCGGAAACAGAATGGGGGAAATCCTTCTTTTCTGTTCCATTCTCTCTTTCGTTTCTTTCTTCCGCTGTTCCTGCCATAGAAAACATGGTTGCCATCGGACGAACTTCGTCTCTGGCTCCCATGGGGGTCAGGAGGACTGCAGCCCCGGCGGGAAAGAGGACGCTTCCCTTTTCCCGCCCTTGGCGGGGTGGGGCCTGGAACGGTGGAAAGAGCTTCATGCCTTCGCCAGAAGGTCAAAGACCCCTTTCCCATCCCAATGGAACTCCTCCCACAGCCTGGGAGGAGGAGGGGCCATGGGACATGGTGTTCCGCACTTCTCTGGATGCCCAGCCGGAACAAGGGGAAGAGCAAAGGGAAATGGAGACTTCTTCCATGGGTATGAAACCCATGATGGGACATCTTGCCCTTGCGCGGGGCCAGGGAAAACCTCAGGAGCCTGCACCATTGCAGAAAGAAGGGGCACCGGTGGTTCGGCGAGGCCAGGGACTTTCGTCTCTGCTGTCTTTGGAGAATGCTCCGTCTCCTGCCGGGCAGGATGAAACATCTCAGCCCATGGTGCACACCGCCTTTTTCCCGGAGTTTTCCGAAGGAACACCGGTTTCACAGCCGGGCAGACCGGCAGCTTCCTCCCAGGATGCAGTGAAAGGGACAGGACAGAGCGTGGTCTATCGTCTGCCGCCCCGGCCGCAGAGTGCACCCCAGGAGAAGGAAGAGAGCGGGGAAGAAGTGCTGCGGGCTCAATCGGTGGACGCAGGATATGTGTCGGCCATGAACGCGGCCTATTCCTATCAGGCGCCGGAGAGCCGTCCCAGGCCGGAAGCTCCCGGAGCCATCAGCCAGGAGACCGAAGAGCGCATCATCCAGCAGGTGTTGCAGGATCTCAATTATAACCGCATGGCCGCTCAGGTGCTGGATCGGGTCGAGCGGCGGCTGCGGACAGAACGGCGGAAAATCGGCCGGTAAGAGAAGTGAAATGACAAAAAGGGGGTATGGCCCATGTGTGCGCTGGGCGGACGGTTCGGTGCGGTGGATAAAGCCACATTCACTATCGCCACCAAACAAAAAAGCAATGGAAAATGGGAATCCGAAGGGCCTTATCCTGTGCTGTTCAACCCATCCAGTCTGAAGGTGAGCGCCACCACGCAGGTGAAGCGGGAAGAAGGGGTCGCCAATGAAAAAACCCCGGAGACCGCAGCCGCCGACGGCAAGATTCTGCCCCGGGGCATTGGGGAACAACAGGTGGATATCACCTTGATTTTCAACATTGTGGAAGAATACAACGCCAAAACCGATGGAGTGGAGTTCAAGGCTTTGGCCACAGCGGCCACCAGTATTGTCACCAGCCTGATCGGCAGCGGCGACAAGATCGGCCAGGCGGAAAGCGCTTTGAGTGATTTGATCAAAAAGACTGACTTTACCAGTCTGAGCTTGTTCAACGAAGATCTGTGCTGCTATACCCCCTTGATGAAAGCTGCTCACAAGCAGGTGCCGGTGATATTTACCTGGGGCAATATGGCCTATAAAGGGATCATCACCAAAATTCAGACGACTTTTAATTATTTTTCCAACCAGGGTGCGCCGCTGGGGGCCGAAGTCTCTTTGTCCATGGTGACCAAAACCAATGCGGACCCTTTGGATCAAAGCGATTCCACCTCGGATATGCTGAAAATGGTGGAAAAGGCGGGGAAATTTCTCCGGTCTCTGCCCATTTGACCGGTTTGATGAAAAGCGAAGGGAGGAGAGAGCGTGACCCTCAACGATGCGGCCCAACAATTCAATAATTTTCAGCGGCCGGTGGCTTATTTCCATGTCAACGGTTCTCTTCTTCCAGGAGAGCAGCTGATCTATACCAGCATTCAGGTGAATATGTCCACCGGCATGGAGGCCAGTGACTGCACACTGGAAGTGGTGGGCCAGTATTCCCGTTTTGAAGATGGGAAACTCCAGATGGATACCTCTTTGGATAAGCTGGTGCTGGGGGCCAAACTGGAGGTTTTTCTGGGCTATGGAGAGAGCAAAAACGCCCAATCGGTGTTTGTGGGCTATATCTCCTCCCAGGAAATCGATATCCAGGGAGATCGGGTGGCCGTGATCGTCACCGCCATGGACTGCAAGCAATTTATGATGAGCAGCTATCGCTCCTTGCAGAAAAAGGGCATCACCAAATACTCCGAAGCGGTGAACGATGTGCTGAAAAACTACACCTCTCTTTATAAAAGCAAGCAGGTGGAAGTGAGCGCAGAGGTGCTGGCCCCTATCGAGCAGCACAACCAAAGTGATTATGATTTTGTGGTCTCCTTGGCCAAACGGCTGAATTACCTTTTTTATGTGGTGCAGGATACGGTGTATTTCGTCAGCTATAAGAAATTCACCGACAGTCTGTTGACGGTGGAGCCGGGAGAAAATCTGCGCCGGTTTCGCCGGGAGGTCACTTTGGCCAATCAGGTGAAATCGGTGACGGTGCGCAACCACAACCCGGAAGACGAAAGCAAGCCTTTTGAAGCCAAAGCCACCGCCGTCACCGGAGTGGGAGGCGGCAAAAAGGCGGGGGCCGACGCCACCAAGCTGATCACCGCCACCATGGAAAAGGTGGTGGCCGATGGCTCGGTGCGTTCCGAGGCCGAGTCCAAGGCCCGGGCCCAGGCTTTGCTGGATCAGATGTCCATGGGGTTTCTCACAGGCACCATCGAACTTTCGGGAATCCCCATTTTGTTCCCCGGCCATATGATTACCCTCAAGGGCTTCAACGAGGATCTGAACCGGGATTATTTCATCACCAAAGTGGTGCATCATCTGGATCGGGATGGATTTGATACCATCGTCCACATTGCGGGAAACAAGATGTAGCAGAGGAGGAAGAACATGAGCATCTTCGAAATGCTGGCCCAGGAGCATGAGGACCAGTCCTTCTGCGGTATCACGGTGGGCATTGTCAGCGACATCAAGGACCCGGAGAAAAAGAACCGGGTAAAAGTCCGGCTGCTCAACCGCACCGATTCCCTCCAGGAGACCGATTACATCCGGGTGATGACCCCCATGGCCGGTAAGGACTACGGCGCCTTTTTCCTGCCGGAAGTGGGGGATGAGGTGTTGGTGGGGTTTGTAGACGGAGATTTCACTTCTCCCTATGTGCTGGGCAGCCTGTACAACACCAAAGCCCCTGGCCCGGGTAAGGTGGAGGAAGGCAAAAACCAGCTGCGCACCATCAAATCCAAAACAGGTCATCTGATGGAGTGGAACGATGGAGAGGAAACCCCTGGTCTGACGCTGAAAACCGCGGGGGAAAGCGCCCTTTCCATGAACGACAAGGAAAAGACCATTGCCCTCACCGATAAAGATGGAACCAATCTGCTGAAGATCGATATCGGAGGCGGCACCGTGACATTGGAGGCCAAAACCAAACTGGTGCTCAAATGCGGCGGCGCTTCCATCGAGCTGGACGGCAGCGGCAACCAGATCACCATCAAGGCCTCGGGAAACATCAAGCTGGATGGTCAGCAGGTGGATGTCAGCGGCAAGAGCGCCGTCAATGTGAAGGCCAGCGGCCAGCTGAATCTGGAGGCCAGCGGCGTCACCAATGTGAAGGGCGCCATGGTGAAAGTCAACTGATAGGGAGGGAAAGAGGATGGCACAGCTGCAAGGATGGGCTTTTCCGGTGGAAGTGGATGAAACCACAGGCCGTATCCGGATGGTGGAGGACGAGGAATGCGTCCGCCAGGATGTCCGGCTCATTGTGAAAACCGACCAGGGCGAGCGGAAAATGCGTTCCGCCTTCGGCGCCGGGCTCAACCAGTTCATGTTCCAGAATGTGGATCTGGTGCTGGTCAATCAGATGTCCCAGACTCTGGCCCAGAGCATCAAGCGGTGGGAAGAGCACATCAAGGGAATCAATGTGGGGGTCATGCAGTCGCCGGAAAACCGGACGGCGGTGACAGTGGACATTCAGTATGTCTCCGACATCGACCCTATCCGTCCCCAGCAGATGCGGCAGGAGATGGAGCTGAACCAAGGGGACAGATGACTTTAGAACACACAGGAAGGAGGAAGGACAATGCAGACACCCAAGCTGGATGGGCGGGATCGCCGGGATATCATGGACCAGCTGAAAGCTCTGGCCCGGAGTTATGTGCCTGAGTGGCGATGGGATGAGGAACACCCGGATGCCGGCATAGTTCTGGCCCATGTCTATGCCGCCATGATGGAAAATACCGTCAGCAAATACAATCGGACCATGTACAATCATTTTCTGTCCTTCCTCAACTTGCTGGGCACCCGGCTTTTGCCTCCGGCCCCGGCGGAGGGCATGGTGACGGTGGAAGTGCTCCCGGACGGAGGAGAGGTCTATTTGCCCCAGGGCACAGTGGTGTATGCCGCCGCCGATACCGATGCAGGCCGGGTCTTTTATGAGACCACCCAGGGCATGACCGCCCTGGACACCCAGGTGGACAGCATCTTTTTCACCAGTGCGGAGAAGGACACCATCGTCATGGCCTATGACCGGAATGGGCCGGGAGAGCCGGTGCGGCTTTTTGATCTGGAAGGGTATCCCCAGCTTCAGCAGCACATCCTGGTGTTCCGGGATGACCGGGCCTTTTATACCAAAGACCGTACCCACTTTATCATGCGCCTGGATCACGCCCTTTCGGAAAAGCAGCGCCGCCAGTTGGCGGAGGTGTTTTCCAATGAGGATATGGCCCAATGGGAATACCATACCGAAACCGGCTGGAAACCCTTTGACCGGGTTTTGCTCACAGAAGAGGGCATCGGGCTGGAAGGCAGCCAGGGAAGCCATCCGGTGGAGGTGGAGGGGGAGCAGGCCATGGGGCTGCTTCGCTGCCGCCTGAAACAGATCCCCGATGGAGGGGTCTCCTTTACCCACAGTGCCTGGAAGGGCTGGGGAGAGGGACTGGCTCCCGACGCGCTGTCCTGGGAGGGCAACCAGCTGCCAGAGGAGAATTTCTCCCCCTTTGGCGATGGACTGAGCATCTTCACCGCATTTCAGTTTTCCAGCCGGGAGGCTTTTTCCAAGGCCGGGGCCGTCATCACGGTGGACTTTACTCTGGAATATTACAAAGTGCCCATTGAGCAGGCCTATGAGCCAGACCCCATCCGCTACCGCAGCGTTATGACTCGGGAGGACTTTGAAGGCTCCCGGGAACGGGATGTGCGCATCGAGCGGGTGGTGTGGGAATATTGGAACGGTTTGGGCTGGGCCAGGCTCTTCCCCCTGGGGGAGGAAGAGGATTTCTTCACTCCGGATCAGACCGGCGTGCGGGTCAAGCGGCTCACCTTCCGCTGTCCTGCGGACATGGAAAATCTGCTGGTAGGGGCTGCGGAGGGACTGTTCATCCGGGCCCGTATTGATAAACTCTCTTATCTGTTTTCCACCAAGGGCCATTACATCGTTCCCTTTGTGCGCCATATGGAGATCGGCTACCGGTACCAGGATTGGCAGGAAGGGAAAGAGGTGCTGGTGGAGAGCAATGTGGAGCGCAATCTGGTCGAGCTGCCCCACAGCGGCCAGACACCTTTGGTGACGGCGGGCCTTTGTCCCGATCCGGCCATGTATGTGTGCTTTACCAATCCCCTCACCGGTGGGCCTTTGCGGATCTTCTGGGATGTGGCCGAAGGGGTCTTTCCCGCCCCGCCCCCTCTGCGGTGGGAGTATTACGGCATCACCGTCAACGGGGAGCCGGGATGGAAGAGCATCGAAGTGATGGATCAGACCGAAAACCTCACCCGCAGCGGCATGGTGACTCTGGTGGGCAAAAAGGACTTTGCCAAAGCCCGGTTTTTCGGACGGGAAGGGTATTTTGTCCGCCTTGTGGATGTGGATGGCCGTTACGATGAAAAGAAAAAAGGGAAAAATCCGGTGTTGCGGGCCGTGTGGCCCAACCCCGTGCCGGTGATCCAGCGGGAGCGGGGCAACCGGGCCTATTTCTACATCGGCCGGGGAGAAAAAAACAAGCGGTGTTCTTTGAATGTGCCCAATCTGTGGGAAACCAAAGTTTGGGTCAATGAGCACGGTTCCCTTTCGGTGAAGGAAGAAGAACAGCTTCTGCAAAACCCGGATGTGCTGGTGCAGCGCAGCGCCGAAGGGACAGTGGAACAGATCTGGGTGCCCTGGCGGGAAGTGGACCGTCTGGAAGGGTGCACCGGGGAAGAGCGGGTCTACATGGTGGATTATTCCCAGGGGGATGTGGTCTTTGGGGACGGACGCCATGGCCGGATTCCGCCGGAAAGCCCGGAGGAGAGCATTCTGGTGGAGCACACCCGCTGCGATGGCCACCATGGCAACATCCCGCAAGGGGCGATTCTTGGCTTTTTGTCCCGCCCGGCGGGAGTGGCTGGGGTGACCAACCACAAGCCCATCAGCGGCGGCTCCCCCATGGAGACCATCGGTCAAGCCGCCCATCGCCGCACCGGCGAAGTGCTGGAAATGGACCGGCTGGTGACGCTGGAAGATCTGGAGCGGGCCGTGCTGGCCAGCAACCGGAATATTTTCCGGGTGAAATGTGCCGCTCATGTGGACCGGTATGGCCGTCCGGCAGAAGGAAAGCTGGCGGTGGCAGTACTGCCCCGGACCTTTGGCCGGGGCGGGGAGTTCTTCGATGCCCTGGTGCGCCGGGCCCGGCAGATGCTGGAGGAAAAAGCCTCCTTGCTGCTGGCTGGAGGCGGTCAGGTGGATTTCTTCGAAGTGCGGTATGTGGAGGTTTATGTGACGGTGGACGCCGTCATCCCCAATTACGACTGCTACCATGAGACCCATCAGGCCATCCGCCGCAGGCTGGAGGAATTTCTCGATCCTATCACCGGCAATTTCGGGGGCCAGGGCTGGGAGATCGGCCAGATCCCCAGCCGGGAGCTGATCTATAACAGCATCAAGACCATTCCCAATATCAAATGGATTCGTGGATTGCATCTGTTTACTTATATGGTCACCCAGGACGGGCGGCAGGCGGTGGAATTTGACCGCCTGCGCCGGGATGGCTTTACTGTGCCGGTGTGCGGTGAACCGGAAATCAATCTGACCGCAGAACAGGGGAGGTGAGGGCGTGCTCAAACTGGAAAAACTCAACAGTGAGACCTTTGAGGACATTGTGGAGGCCGCCGTCAAAGAGATCGCCCGTCACGACACCTCCTGGAACAATCTCCAGGCTGCCGACCCGGGCATGACCCTGGTGGATCTGCTGGCCTGGCTCAAGGCCATGCAGCACCAGTATATGTCGGTGATCTTCCCTGAAAGCAAACGGCGTTTTCTGGAGCTTTTGGGCATGGAGTCCCGCCCGGTCCGATGCGCCCGCACACTGGTGGAGGTCTCCGGGGCCGAAGCCGACCTCCGTATCCCGGAGGAAAGCAAGTGGCGGGCCGGAGAGCTGGTGTTTGAAAACAGAACCCCTGCCGCCGCGTTGGCGACCCGGCTGAAAAGCGTGGTTTTCCGCAGCGGAGAGCGGGCGGAGCAAGTGGAAGCCGGACAGCTGGGGCAGGGGAGACTGTTTCCCATTTTCCCCGGCCTGGGGGCCGAACCGGCCCGGGAACCACGGGAGGAAATGGAGCTTTGTTTCACAGATCCCATTCCTTCGGGCTGGGTGTTTTCCCTGTATGTTTCCCTTCAGGAGGACCCCCGCCGCACACCGGTACGGGAAGGGGACGACTTTGTGCCTCTGGCCCGGCTCTCCTGGGAGGTTTATACCCGGGACGGGTGGAAAGAGGCGGAAGTGGTGCGGGACGATACCCGTGGCTTCCTCTTTTCCGGCCTTCTGAGCCTGCGCTATGAGGGGGAGATGGCTCCCCTGGAAAACCAGGGCTTTGCTGTGCGGGTGCGACTTTTGCAGGACGGCTACGATCTGCCGCCCCAGGTGCGGGATATCCGCTTCAATGTGGTGGAGGTTTTTCAGCAGGACACTCTGGTGCGCCAGGATGTGTTCCATGGCCCGGCGGTGATGGAGAGCCATTTGGGGCTGTTTGGCCGTCATCGGGTCTTTGTCAAAGGGGAAGAAGGCTGGCAGGAAACCGGCTTCTCTTTGGAGGAGCAGGATGGAAAGCAAGTGATTTTGCCTCAGCAGGAAAGCGGCGGGGAGACCATGGTGATCTCCTACGGCCTGGATGAGGCCCAAGGGGTGACGCTGGGAAGCGGCACCGGTTTTTCCCATCAGCGGCTGGAGTTTCCCCTGGTGAAAAAGGGAATTTTGGACTTAAATCTGCTCATCGGCCGGGGAAGGGGAGAAAAAACCACCTTTACCCAGTGGGAAAAGCGGGAGGACTTTTATTCCTCCGGCCCCCGGGACCGGCATTTCGTCATGGATGCAGAAGAAGGGATTCTTCAGTTTGGCGACCATGTCCAAGGGGTCATGCCCCCAAAAGGCGAGGGAAACATTTTGCTGGGACAGTGTCGGGTGAGCCGGGGCAAGGAAGGAAACATCAAGGCCGGGCAGATCCGGAAGCTGGATGCCCTTTCTTCTGCGCTGGCGGCGCTGACGGTGCGTCAGATTCTCCCCGCTTCCGGGGGAGAGGACGGAGAAAAACTGGAAGAGACTCTGGCGCGGGCCGAGGAAGCTCTCCGCTCAGGAGAGCGGGCGGTGACGGCGGCAGACTACCAGGCCCTTCTCCGCAAGATCCCTGGTCTGATCGTGGAAAACAGCCGGGTGCTCACCGGTTTTGCAGGGCCGGAGGACCGGCGGATCACTTTGGTGGTACAGGGAGCGGGCCGTGCCAGAGAGCAAGCCCTTCCCTCCTACGAAGAGAACATCCGCCGGGTGATGGACCGGCACCGGCTGCTCACCACCCAGATCCATGTGGTGTGGCCCCGGCGGGTGGAATTGGTGGTGCGGGGCCGTCTGGCTGCCGCCCCCTATGGCCAGGACGCTCCCGGACAGGTGCGCCGCCGGATGGAGCAATTTGTCCAGGATCTCAATCAGAATTTTGGCAGCGTATTCAGCTTTGGGGAGTTTTATTGTGCAATCGATCTGCTGGACTGCGTGGAGCGGATCGAAAGCCTGAGCGTGGAGCCGGTGGGAGAATACATCCAAAAGACCACCGCCGACGATATTCTGGCGCCCCCCAACAGCATTTATCATATCACCCGCTTCGAGCTGAGCTTCACCGGCAGCTTGTAAGGGGAAAAGGAGGTGGGACCGTGGCATCGGGAACCAAACATTTTCTCTATAACCGTCGGGAGGACTGGGAGGACATGGGCCTTATTCAGGGCCTTTCTGCCGGAGATGGAGGTTTGTGTCTGGAAAAGGCAAGGGAAGGGATCTACATATCCCGCAGCCTGGACACCCTGGAAAAAGGCACGGTGTGGCACCGGCTGCGGCTGGAAAGCACATTGCCGGACAACGCCCGGCTGGAGCTTTTTGTCTATTGCAGCGATGAGGATACCGTCCCTTTCCTGGGCGAGAGCCGTCAAAAGTTGGATGACTGGCTGGAAAAGGCGGATGGAAAGGCCCGGGAAGAGTTTTTCCGCCGCTATGGGCAAAAAAGCTGGGACGATCCCATGGATCTGACACTCTATGGACTGCAAGGCCGTTATCTGTGGTTCTGCCTTTTTTTCCACAGTTACGATGGAGAGGCCATGCAGGTGCATAGCATCAAGCTGGAGTTTCCCCGCATTGCCTTTATCGACTATCTGCCCCAGGTCTACCGGGGAGCGGACAGCCGGGATTCCTTTTTGGCCCGGTTTCTCAGCCTGTTCCAGTCCATCTATGTGGATTTGGAAGAGGATATCGACCAGATGCCCGCCCGATGCGACCCGGCGGTCACTTCACCGGAGTTCCTTCGGTTTTTAGGGGAGATGCTGGCGGTACCTCAGCAGGGACTGTGGCCGGAGGAGAAGCTGCGCAGCCTTCTCAAACAGGCGGCGGGGCTCTACCGGATCAAGGGCACCCGGCGGGCGTTGGAGCAGGTGGTGGAGCTTTATACCGGCTATACTCCCCGGATCGTGGAACAGTTTGAACCGGCCTCCCAGCCCATCTGGCGGCAGGATCAGGAGGCTTTGGAGCGGCTTTACGGCAAAAGGCGGCAGACCTTCACGGTGCTCATGCCCGGCAAGGCCGGCGGCCCGGAGGAATATGCCAGGCTCTATCAGATCATCCAGAGCTTCAAACCGGTGGATGCTGTGTGCAACCTGGTGTTTATGAACGATGAATTGATTCTTGGCCAGCACTGCTATCTGGGGATGAATTCCATCCTGGGCAGAAGCAAAAATCTGGTGTTGGACGGCGGCGCTGTGCCCAGCGCACCTTATCTGGCTCAATCGGCAACGGGAGGAAGGACGAATGAACAATCTGCAATATAGCTCCGGCGAGCGCAATCATTACTTTTACGGCAAGCTGATGACCGTCCGGGATTTTCAGGACGAGCAGACCTATATGAACGACAAGCGCCGCCTGGGCAACCGCCTGCTCCATGGGGCCGGTATCGTGGCCGGGCTGGGGGTGCTGCTGGTGGACAACCAGACCTTTTCCCTGGAGGCGGGCATGGCTCTGGACTATCTGGGCCGGGAGATCCTGGTGCAGGACCCCTGTGTCAAGCGCATCAGCGCCATTCAGGGCTTTGATCAGATCCAGCAAAGCGGAGATGTGTACCTGGGTATCCGCTACCAGGAGGAAGAGTGCGAAGGCCCCTTCTCGGTGGCGGGCAGCGGGGAAAACGCAGAGGCCGGCCGGCAGTACAACCGGGTGCGGGAGGGCTATGAGCTGTTCCTCACCACAAAGGAACCCAATCGGCAGATGCTGGGTGTGGACAGTGTGCTCTATGACTTGATTACCCTGTATGACGAGGACGGCGTGCGCATCCGGTTGGAGGTGCCCCGCTATGCCAACACTGACCATCAGTTTGGTTTGCGGGTGCTCTTTGAAAAGCGGGATGTATCGGCGCCGGTGCATTTTTCCTTTGACATTGAAAGCGACCTATTCCGCTCTCCCAAGGGAGAGAATCGGGTGCGGGTGGAATACACCGAGACCGAGGTGACCACCCACAAGGAAGTGACCCTGCCCTATATCATGGATTGCGGCCCGGTGAAAGACGATTACACTTCGGTGAAGGTGCTGAAGGAGAGCTTTTCTCTCCGTCTGGGCAGCAAGGAAGCGCCGGGGCTTTCTCAGGACCTGAGCCAGCCGGTGGAAGTTACCCGCCGGGATCTGGGGGAAGTGGTGATGGAAAATTACTACACCCGCCATTTTGACGAGCTGCTCACCCCCCGGGAGGATCAGGAGATCTATCTGGCCAAGTTCCATATCGTGGCAGGTCAAAACGCCTTCTTCATCGAGAAAGTGGTGCAGAACCCCTTCTCCCAGCATCTGCCCAACACTCAGCTGATGAGCCTTTTGCAAAAGCTGGGAGGTCATCGGGAAGACCATCATGGCGAGAGAAAGGCCCAGCAGGATTCTGCCGGGGAAAAGACCGAAAAGCCTCAGGCGCCTGCCCAAAAAATGGCCCAGGGTGTGGAAAATGTGGCTTTGGGCGTAGCGCCCAAGGCGGGACGCACCTATTATTCCCATGAGTTCATCCACGGCCTGGGAGCCGGACGGGTGCGGGCCATGGTGGCTGTGGAGACCGGCAGCCAGGGAAGCAAAGGAGACAACCTGGTCTTTGGCGATGGGGTCTTCGGCGGGGAGGAATTTTCCCTGGGAGCCCCGGCCTGTGCTCTGGGGGCCATGGTCAATGTGAAAAAGGGCACCTTGCAGCTGGGGCTGCGGCTGATGGAAAAGACCAGCCAGCAGAACATCCGCCTGCGTTGGTGGGCCTGGAAAGACGAAGAAGAAAACCAGGAGAAGGAAGATCTGGTGGGCGATGTGCAGGTGAGCATCACACCCAATACGGTGGATGTGGAGCCTTTGCAGCAGGTGCGCTTTACCGCCATGGTGGAAGGCAGCGCCAGCCAGGAGGTGACCTGGTCGGTGGCCGAGAAGAACGGCGGCAGCATCGACCGCAACGGCCTTTATACTGCACCGGCCACCGAAGGGGTCTTTGAGATCCGGGCCCAGAGCGCCAAGTACGGCCAGCACCAGGCCAGCGCCTATGTGGTGGTGCGCAAACTGTAAAAAGCCCAACCCCCGGAAGGGGGACTGAGAGGCTGAAGAAGGCTTCGGAATGAGGAGGCGGCACAATGGCAGAGGAAAAACAAACAAATATCCAGTCTACCTTGTATCAGACACTGGGCACGCTCACCGATACCCTGTATCTGACGGCCCAGGTGGTCAGCCGCCCGGGGGAAAAGGAGCTTTTGCTCTCCAACCGGGTGCCCCATGGGGAGGAGACCCGAGCCTTTTTCAGCCAGCTTTATGCCGCCTTCACCCGCCGGGAGGAACGATCGGATTTTGTGGATCTGTTCAGTGCGGGACAGGACTTTTATGCCATTTTCCGCTATTATGAGGGTCGGTCCCTGGCCGAGAGTTTCCGGGACTGCCCGGGAAACACCGAAAAGCGGTTGGGTATTTTGATCAGGGCGCTGTTTCGGGTTCACACCGGCGGCACTGGTTTGCCGGAAAGCGTGCAGTGCGCCTTGCTCCAGCCGGAGAACATTCTGCTGGATCAGGAGGAGAATGTGCGCTTGCTCTACCAGTTTCACCCGGAGTTTTTCACCGGGAATGTGGGGTGCTCCTGCTGGAAGGAGACGGCGGCCCTGATGGAATTCATGCTCCGCCGGGAGCTGAAAAACCCCTATCACAAGGCGCTGCGGGACATCTACAAAATGTGCCAGGCCGGGCTGTATGACGGCCTGCCCCCTCTGATCCGGGATTTGGAGAAGGCCCGGGACAGCTTGGGGCAAAGCGGATTTATCCCCAAGGCCAAGGCCTTTTTCCAGGAGAACAAAAAACGGCTGGCCCAGGTTTCCTGGCTGGGGATCGTGGTGCTGTTTTTCTGCCTTGTGGTCTACCTTATCACCTCCCTCACAGGAGGAGAGAAAGCGGCCGGGGAACCCATCACCCAGATCGGTCTGGTCTCCTATGGAGAGGGCCAGGAGGAAGAGGGGAGCATTCAGCTTCAGGACCCCACCCGGCCATCGGAGCAGGAAGAGGTGGTGTTTGCTTCTTTGCCCCAGCCGGAGGATCTGTTGACTTCGGAGGATTATATTGTAGTGCCTGGGGACACATGGGACTCCATCTGTGAAAGCTATTATGGCGCTGCCGGATATGCCCCCGCAGCCGCCAGTTATAACGGCCTGGACACTGGAAGGGAGCCCCAGGCTGGCACCGTTCTGCGGTTGCCCATGAAGGATCAGCTGGCCCAGTATTTGGAAGATTGACGGCCCGGCGGTAGGAGAAGAGCGTTATGAAATGGATGAAAAGAAGTGTAATCCTGGTTTTGGCCATTCTGGCCGGGGTTCTGTTTGCCCTGGAAAGCGGCAAAGCTCCTCAAATATCCTGGGATGCTTATGCCATCGATGGCAAGGGCCAGCTCTCCCTGCTGGGGGAGGACGGCAAGCTGTGGCGGATTTCCTCTTCCGGGGAACTGCTGGGAGAGACCCAGTTGCCCCAACAGGATGAGGAGGGCCGTTCCATCCGCTATGGGGATATGGTGGCAGACGACAGCGGCACCCTGTATCTCACAAGAGAACACTATGAGGTGCTGGTGGATGGCGAAGGGAAGCGGCAGGAAGTGATCTCTTTGGAAGAGGTGGTTTCCTGCGGAAGCGATGGAACCATCCAGGCTGCGGTGGTGACGGTGGACAAAACCGCCCTCTCCGGCCTGAGCACCCAGAGTTATTTCCGCAAACTCCAGATGCAGGGGGACACCCTTCTGGCCATCTGCGAAGATCAGGGCCGCTATGACATCCTGAAAGTCCAGCCCTATGGGGATGCATCCCCGGAGACCCTGTCCAGCTTCTTTTTGGAGACAGAGGAAGACGGGGAAGAGGAGCAGGCTTTGGTACCGGAGGATTTTGCCGCCCTTTCCGACGGTACGCTGGTCTATACCACTCAGGAGGGCGGGCTTTATGCCATCGCTCCCCAGGAAGAAGAGCCCCGGGTCTTGGCGGAAAGCACTCTTCTGGCCGGCCAGGTGTCGGCTGATGAGGAGGACATGGTCTACTATGTCAGCCGCAGCACCGGCGTTCTCTATCAGCTGGACCCTCAGTCCCTTACTGCGCAGCGGCTTTACAGCGGCGAGGACACGGTGAACGCCCGGCTGGACATCACTTTTGACCAGCTCCAGCAAACCCGGTATGTGGGAGCAGGGGATTTCTGCGGCGTCACCATCGATGGAAAAGATCCGGTGTGGCTGCGTTTTGGCAAAGAAGCGGTGGCGGTGGAGGGCATCCACCAGGGCTGGGATCTGCTGCGGGTTGGAAAGACCCTGCTGTGCGCACTTGCCGCCGGGGCCTTGGCCGCAGCGCTTTGGTGGGGCGTTTCCCGGCTGCTGGGAGCTTCCCGGCTGGTGAGCCGGATTCTGCTTCAGTTCCTTCCGGCGCTGGTGCTGGTCACCGCCTTGCTTTTGGGTGGGATGCTCACCCTTTACCGGCAGCAATGCCGGGAAAACCTGCAAAACAGCCTGGGAGCGGCGGCCCGCTTTGCCGTCCAAAGTCTGGAGGGGCAGGAACCCGGGACTTTGCCTTCCCGCTTGAATACCCTTCAAAGAGCTTCTTTGGAAGAAAGCCTGGAAGAGGCATTTCAGGGAGCACAAATTGTTTCCGGCCTCCAAAACATGGGCCTGCGGCTTTACGGCCTGGAGGACGGCAGTTTTTATGGCCTGTTCTCCTTGGGAACAGATGGCTTTTCCTCGGCCAGTTACCTGGCTCCTTTGGACAAGGAACTGACCGGATCGGATTTGAAGCAGGTGGAAAAGCTGGCAGAAAAAGAGGGCGGTTCTACGGAGACCACCCAGGGCGCTCAAAGCTATGAAAGCTATGTCGTTCCTCTGCGGGGGGACGACGGGGAGGTCTGGGGCTTGGTGGAGGCCCGGGCGGAAAAGGATTCCGCACTTCCTCTGTGGGCCAGAGGCAATCTGCCGGCTATTCTCGTGTTGGCTGGGGATGTGCTCTGCTGTCTGCTGTGGCTGCTGGCGGTGCTCATCGGGGCTTTCCGGCCTCTTCAGGAACTGAGCCGGTGCATTGCCGCCATCGGCGGGGGCAACTGGAGGGTCAAGGCCAAGATCACCTCCCGGGACGAGCTGGCCCAGATCGGCATCAGCTTCAACCAGATGACCGAAAAGCTGAGTCAGTACATTTCCAACATGGTGCTGCTCAACAACGAATACATCAAGTTTACCCCTCGGGAGCTGTTCCAGCTGCTGGGCAAGACCAAGGTCACCGACTTGCAGCTGCGGGACCAGCAGGTGCAGGACATGAGTCTGCTCTATGTCACCTTCGGCACACCGGGGGAGCAGATGGGCAATGAGGATTACTTTGCCCTGATGAATGAAAATTACGACCGGATCTTTGATGTGGTGGACATCAACCACGGCATCATCCAGCGGTTTGACGGGGCGGGGATGCTGGCCCTGTTCCCCGGCCAGACGCGGGACGCTCTCAACACCGCCATTTCCCTCAAGGAGATCATGGCCCGGGAGGAGCGGCCGGTGGAGCTGAAGATCCTCATTTCCCGGGACAAGACCCTGGTGGGCGTGGCCGGCAACCAAAAGCGCCAGACCATCACCGCCATTTCCAAAACCATTATGGATATCTACGCCCTCAACAGCCTGATGGACGAGATCGGCACCCGGTATATTATCACCCGCCGGGGCGTGGAGGGCATCGGAGAAGATTCCTATTTCAGCTGCCGGGAGATCGGCGCCGGAGACTGGGGCCGGGAGAGCCTGTATGAGTTTCTGGACGGCATGGATACCTATGAAAAGAAACTCCATCTCATCACCAGAGAGGAGTTTGAAAAAGGCATCCACGATTACCAGCAGAAGCGGTATTTTGAAGCACGGAAACACTTTGCCAGTGTTTTGCAGACAAACCAGCGGGATCAGGTGGCCATGTATTACCTGATGCTTTGCGACACCCACAGCCGGGAGGGCGCTGCCCGGCAAAATTGACCAGGGGTGTGACACAAGAGGAGACGGCAGATGAACTTCAACTTTTTCAGCCAAATATCCAAGATCGTGGGCCGGCAGATCAACAACATCTCCAAAAAGATCACCCGGCTTCTGAAGCTGGCTTCCAAGCCCATGGTCTATCTCAATACCTATGTGCGGGCCCAGGTGAAGGCCATGACCCGCCCGCCGGCCAGCAAAGCCGACTATGTGCGCTTTGGCAGCATCTACCTCTCCAAGCGGTTTTTGGGGCTGAGCGTCATGGGCATCGTGGCCATCTGCACGGTGTTTACCGCCTTTGTGTATCCCTGGATGGAAGGGCGGCTGTGGACGCCTACGATGACGCTGAACAGCAACAAAATGGCCGGTTATACCGGCAAGGCCAAGATCGAAAACCAGGTGGGTCAGTTGATCTATCAGGGGGATGTGGAGCAGGGCCAGCTCACCGGCTACGCCCTCCAGTATGACAACCAGGGCCAGCTGGTCTATGAAGGGGATTTCCAGTCGGGGGCCTATGAAGGCTCCGGCAAACTCTATGTGGATGGCGTCCTCCGCTACGAAGGGGGCTTTGCCCAAAACCTCTATGAAGGGGAAGGGCGGCTGTATGACGAGGCGGGAAACCTGATCTATCAAGGGGATTTTCTCCAGGGCCTTTTTGAAGGCACCGGCATGGAATATAGTCCGGAAACCCACAAAATGGTCTATCAGGGGGATTTTGCCGGAGGTGTCCGGGAAGGCAACGGCGTTCTCTATGAAGAAGATGGAGAGACGGTGGCCTACCGGGGTCAGTTTGCCGCCGGGGTCTTTGAGGGCCAGGGCAGCGCCTATGAAGAGGGCGTGCTGGTCTACCAGGGGAATTTCTCCCAGGGATTTTACGAGGGAGAAGGCACCTTGTATGACGAAAACGGCAGCGTTCTCTATCAGGGCCAGTTTGTCCAGGGTTCCCGCCAGGGAGCGGGTACCGTTTATGACCAGGTGGGTTCTGCGGTGTACTCCGGGGAGTTTGTGGACGACGGGGTCAACTATATGAGCTACCTGGGCAAAGGGACCGAAGAGATCACCGCTGCCTTTGGGGCGCCGGGGTATCAGACCCAGGCCGGAGGATATACCCTGCTGTCTTATTTGAATCTAGGGGCCAGCTTCCTCTGTGCCGATGGCGGAGACGGTACATTGGTCTGCCGGTTCGTGCTCATGGACGCAAACCAGGGATTTTTGGGCATTACCCCAGCTTCCACAGAGGAAGAGCTGGAAGAACTGCTGGGGACACGGTTTACCACCCTGACGGGGAATCTGACCCAAGAGCGCATCCAGGCCGTATCCCAGCTGTCCCTCTCTGTGCCGGAGAAGGGACGGGTGGACAAATACCTGATGAGCAATTATTACATCAAAGTGTACTACAACGCCCAGGACCAGATCGCCGCTGTGGAATGCGGCGGCTATTAAAGGAGGTGCGGGGATGAACGGAAAAAAAGCACAGGGGCTTTTGGCCCGGTTCGGCAGTCTGCTCCTTTCGGGCGTGCTGTTCAGCGGGCTGCTCTTTCCCGCCCTGGTCTTTGCTTTGGAAGGGGAGGAAACCAGTCCGGACGAGAACACAAGCGCCCAGGAGGGCTTGAATGGAGACCCTGCATCCTCTCAG
Source organism: uncultured Clostridia bacterium (assembly GCA_938000015.1). Lineage (GTDB taxonomy): Bacteria > Bacillota > Clostridia > Oscillospirales > Butyricicoccaceae > Pseudobutyricicoccus. Next base: position 36,808 of record CALLCY010000006.1, on the reverse strand, counting down.
GAGCCGGAGCCCACTTTGGAAGAGCTGCGGGATGAGCTGCTGGCCATCCTGGGCGAGGCGGAAAACCGGGAAAGCGTCAAAACCTCCATTGACCGGCTCATTGCCCTGGGTGACCCGGAGGGCACATTGCGCACTTATCTGGAGCAGACCATCCGCCTGTATCAGCTGCAAAGCGAGCAGCAGGAGCTGGAAAACTCCCTCACCCAGCTGGAAGGGATGAACGAAGGGCTCAGTGCCTTGGGAGAAGCGGTGGAAAGCGGCATGAATCCGGATGAAGTCCTCCGTCGCCTGGAGAGCGAGGTGGACGCCGGTGCGGTCCAGATGCTGAAAGACTTGGGCTATGACGGTACCGGAGAGCTGTTTGAGCTGGCCAACGCCGCCATCACCTACCTGGATGAGGGGAAGGCTGGGACCCAGAGCGGTCACATGGCGGCCATTCTTTTGTACCAGGGATTGATCGATGGAGAATTTCTGGAGGAAGAGGGTATAGAACAGGCCCAGAAGGCCATCTCTTCCCATGCATCCTCCATCGCCGGAAGCTATCAGGGCCTTTCTTCCCAAAGCCGGGAAACCCTGCAAACTCAGTCCCAGGCCATTGCCCAGAAGGCCAATCTGGCCCAGGCCATGGACCCGGGAGCGCTGGTGGTGGCTGGGGGAACGCTGGCTTTGACAAAGCCGGTATTCACTTATAACGGCTGTATTATGGTTTCTTTGACAGACGCCGCCTCCTTCCTGGGAGGACAGGTGGTGAAGATGGCCGACGGCTGCACTATGGCAATCCAAAGCCCCTATGGGGTGCTGGAAGTGACCCTGGGGCTGGGGAATGCCTATTGGAACGACCGGCTTTTGAAGCTGGAAGTGCCGGCCATCGTCTTTGACAATGAGCAGTACATCCCCTTGGATGCGCTGCTGTCCTGCCGGGGCATGACCCGGATGCAGGTGGGATCTGTTCAGCTGATCTACGCAGCCTAGTGAATCGAGGGAAAGGAAGAAACGCATGGCGAAATATTCGGTGATCTCCGATGTGAGCCGCACCATTGTGGAATTGCTTCAGGCTGAGCTGGTGCCCGAGCTGGTGCAGCAGCGGGAGCAGATCGGAGTGTGCGACCCCCACGACCGGGGAAATTTTGTGGTGGGAGTCCATTTGTATGACATTTCGGAATCGGGGGAGGCCCGGGGCGTGGGGCCGGTGATGCGCCCCGACGGCACCATGACCAATCCCCCGGTGTCCCTCAATCTGTCCATGATGATCTCGGTGGCCAGCAAGGCGGAAAAAGAGACCCGCACCATGGACGAGCAGATGATCATGGGCCGGGTGATCCAGGTACTGGAGGACAACAAACGCCTGCCGGAAGAGTATATGCCCCCGGCTCTCCGGGCTGCTGGAGAGGCCATCCGCATCAGCAATGTGCCCATGCAGCTGGAGGAAAAGACCAAGATCTGGACCATGTTCAATGAATCCTACAAGCTGAGTGTCTTTTATAAAGTGGGCCCGGTGCAGCTGGAATCGGCTGTGACCACCATGCCCGCGCCCAGAGTACGGGAAGTGCGTCTGGGTACCCGACAGAAGGAGGAACGGAAATGAGGACCATTGCCCGGCTGTCGGCGGCTTTTCAGCTGGTGGACGGTTACAGCAAAGAGGGAGTGAAAGGGGCTTCCTTTTTGGTGGATGGGGTTCCGGTTCCTTTTGTGGCAAAGCCCGACGGCACCTATGTGTTTTCCAATCTGCCCATTTTGCCCCATACCTATCAGATGACTGTACCCGGGTATCTGCCGGTACAGCGTACCCTTCCCGCCCGGCCGGAATTTTTCCCCGAAGTGGTTATCCTGCAGCACAGCCCGGAAGGGCCTTTGCTGCAAAGAATCGCCTGTTTTCATTTGCGGTTTCTGGCAGAAGAACAGCCGGTGCAGCGGGAAACCGTGGAAGTGACGCTGGGCAATCCCGCAGGCGGCCTGCGGCTTTTGGAAAAGGCCCCTCGGGGAGCCTGGCAGGTGAAGGTGGCCGCCAAAGGGAAAGGATTGCTGTTTCAGCACTACCGGGGAAAGAAAACTGGAGAAGAAGTGCTGTTCACCGGTTACGACGAAGGGGAAGAGCTTTTTCAGCTGTGGAAACCGTTGGAGCAGGAGCTGGACAAGGGCGAGCTGCTTTGTCCCTTGTGGCGGCTCCGGACCGATGGAGACGGCAAGGCCATTTTGCCGGCCATCGGAGCCTTTCTTCCCAAGGAGGATGGGGAGCTTTACTTTGCGCTGGGGAGTAAAAAGGCCACGCTGCAAACGGCAGCCCCCTCTCCCAGCCTGTCCTGTACCATCCATTTGAAGGAGGAAGAGTAGCATGGGAAATCAAGTGTGCATGGGCGCTATGTGCCAGTGTTCCTTCGGCATGGCTCCTTCCAGCCTGGTGGTCACACCGGAAAATAAGACCCTGACTTCCAATATGCCGGCGGCCACCATCATGGACAATGTGCCCATGAAGAACATCATGCCCTTTGGCATGTGTACCTCCATGTCAAACCCCACAGTGGCCTCGGCCACAGCAGCGGCCATGGGTGTGCTCACTCCCATGCCCTGTGTGCCGGTGATCCCGGCTCCCTGGGCTCCGGGCTGTCCCACGGTGCTCATCGCCAACAAGCCCGCTCTCAATGACTCCTCCAAGCTCACCTGTGCCTGGGGGGGCGTCATCAGCATCAATATGCCAGGGCAGATGAAGCACCAGGTGCCCTGATGGCAGAATCCCTGATTTTTCCCGAAAGGAGGCATGGTTATGGAATCCCTTTTTCGCCGGTATTTTGACCCGGATTGTTTTGCTGCACCCTATGAAGAGCCGGAAGAGCATCTTCTGGACCTGGTGTACTGGGTCCGGGAAGCGCTGGACGGCTGGAACAGGCTCTATGGGCAGAGGGAAAACCAGCCCATGCCGGAAGCGGCTCGGGAAAAATGGGTGCAGGATCTGGACAAAAGCCTGTTTCATATGGATGCCCGGGTTTCCGCCAGCGTGAAGCGGGGGGATTTTCTGGCTGTCCAGTATGTGAGAGAGCTGTTTCGCCTGACCGATCTGGAACTTTTTACTTTGATCCTTTATCTGCTGCCCCGGTACGAAGAGACCTTTGGCCCTCTGCTGGGAAAATGGCGGGGCGAGGGCAGACAAACCGGCCCCAGCCTGGATATGACTCTCAAGTTGTTCCACCTGGCCCGGGGGCCGGAGGATGTACCGGGCTATCACCGGCAGCGGCATCAGCTGGAGAAAAAAGCCTTCTATGCTTTTTTGCAAAAGGACGGCACATTGGACAAACGCATGGCAGACTTTTTGCTCCAGAATGGCCGGGAGCCTTTGGAGAGGGAAGTGGCGGAAACCTTTCTTCCCCAGAATGGGCAGGCCCTTTTGTGGGGCGAGGAAGAGGCCCGGCACCTGGCGGAGACCATCGCCGGAGACGGGGAGGAAAAAGAGCCGTTGTTTCTGTGTCTCCGCGGCCCCAGCGGCGTGGGACGCACCACCAGGGCCAAACGGGTGGCTCAGCTGCTGGGCATCCCGGCGGTGATCTTTTCCTGTGTTCCGTCTCCCCAGATGCGCCGGGAGGATTTCTTCGACGCTCTGCGCACCGCCGGACGGGAGACCATTCTGGTACAGGGGCTGCTGGTGCTGCGCCAGCTAGACGCTTTGCTAGAAGAGCCGGACACCGCCCGTCAGGTGCTGGATATGGCGGGGATGTTCTCCGGTGCGGTGCTTCTTCTCTGCGGAGAGGAGGGAAATCTTCTGGAGCTGTCCCAGGGGCGGAGATGGCTGGAAGTGCCCATTGCCCTGCCGGACAAAAAGGCCAGCATCGCCCTGTGGCAAAAAGAGCTTTCTGCCTTGCCGCTGAAAGAGCCGGTGGACGGGGCGGAGATGGCCAACAAATTCACCTTCACTCCGGCCCAGATCGTGGGTACCGGTCAACGGGCGGCTGGGGAGGCCCAGCTTCATGGCCCACTGGGGCGGCAGGATGTGACCCGGGCCGCTTACCACCAGGTGAGCCACAAGCTGGGGGAACACGCCACCCTGATCTATGCCCGCCATACCTGGGATCAGCTGGTGTTGGGGCAGCAGGAAAAGGAAATGCTGCGCATGGCCTGCGACCAGGTGCGGTACCAGCATGTGGTCTATGACAAATGGGGATTTGACAAGCGTCTGGCCTATGGTAAAGGGGTGAGTATGCTCTTTGCCGGACCGCCGGGCACCGGCAAGACCATGGCAGCCCAGGTGGTGGCCAGCGATCTGGGCATCGAGATGTACAAGGTGGATCTGTCCCAGGTGGTGAGCAAATACATCGGCGAGACCGAAAAGAATCTGAACCAGGTGTTCAACGAAGCCAAGAAATCTAATGTGATTTTGTTTTTCGATGAGACCGACGCCATCCTGGGCAAGCGCACCGAGGTGAAGGATTCCCACGATAAAAACGCCAACCTGGAAACCGCTTATCTGCTCCAGAAAATGGAGGAATACGACGGCATCACCGTCATGACCACGAACTACAAGGAAAACATCGACAGCGCCTTTTTCCGGCGCATCAGCTATGTGATCCATTTTTCCTTTCCCGATGAAAAGGCCCGCCGGGCCATCTGGAAGGGAATCTTTCCCCAGGAGACTCCTTTGGGGGAGGATGTGGATCTGGATTATCTGGCCCGGCAGTTTTCCATCACCGGCGGCAGCATCAAAAACATCGCTTTGGTAGCCGCCTTTATGGCCGCCCGGAAGGATGTGCCGGTGGGGATGGAACACATTCTCAGGGCCACCCAATTTGAAATGGCCAAACAGGGAAAGATCATGCTCCGGGAGGATTATGGCGAATATGGCTATCTCCTGCCGTAGAGCGTTGCACGGAGAGACAAGAATGGGAAAGGAGCACCTTTTATGGATAAGGATTCTTTGATGTACGGCATGGATGTGTTGGATGAAATCAGCGAGGCTTTGGAGCCCATTGGCCTCACTGTGCGCAAACTGGATGCAGAGGAGACCCAGGGACTGCCTGCGGGATTGATCGTCCCCTCAGGGGAAAACCCTTCTTTCTCTGTTACCTGTCATGTGTTGCCCACTCACAAAGATCAAGTGTCTACCACCTTTGTTCAGCTCTTTCTCCCTCTCACAGAGCCTTGCCCGGAAAAGCTGGAGGAGATGGAGAAGTTTGCCAAAGAATGCAACAGCCGGTTTTTGCTGGGAACCATTTTCGTGTACCAGGATTGCCTGAGCATGAAATATGTCACCGCTTTGGAGCCCACCATTGCTCTGGAAGGCGCCCATTTCCAGGCGGCGGTGTTCGCCTTCTTGCAGCAGGCAGAAGAGATCGGCAAAAAAGCCCAGGCTCTGTGCCGGGGAGAGATCACTTTGGAGCAGGCTCTGGGTGAAAGCGCCCAGTAACAGGAGGTGACAGCCATGTTCGCACAGGACGAGCGGAAAGAAAGGAACACATTCCCTGCGCCCCAGAATCCCCAAGGAGGAACCACCTTGTTTCAGGTGTCCGACAGCCGGGACGGGGCGGAAGTAAATGCCCGGCAGACGGCCGACAGCGTGATGGGCGGCGGCATTTTCCGGGAAGGGGATGGCAGTTTTTCTCCGGGCGGTGAGGCACAGCTGTCCAATCTGGATCTGGCTGGAGCAGGAGAGAGTCTGCCCGCAGGGCTGCAAGGGCAGATGGAGCAGGCCATGGGCGCCGATTTCTCCCAGGTGCGTGTGCACACCGGCGCCGGAGCGGCCCGGGCCAGCAAACAGATTTCGGCCCGGGCATTTACCCGAGGGAAAGATCTGTATTTTAACCAGGGAAATTATGACCCCCACAGCCAGGAGGGCCAGCATCTGATCGCCCATGAGCTGGCTCATGTGGCTGCGGGGGACGGGGGTATTCACCGGGACCCCGACGATGATGATGAACGAAGACGGGCAGCGGCCAATGCGGCCGGGAATGGAACTGCTGCTGCGGCCAGCGCCACAAACGCTGCACAGAGCGCTCAGGTTCCAGCAGGAGCAGAGGCCACAAGAGCAGCCGATGTGTCTCGGGTCGGAACAGGAGCTACGGCCAGCGTTACAAATGATGCACAGAGTGCGCAGGCTCCCATAGGAACAGAAACCAGAAGAGCAGCCGATGTATCCCGGTTCGGAGCAGGCGCCACGGCCAGCGTTACAAACGATGCGCAAAGTGCGCAGGCTCCCATAGGAACAGAAACCAGAAGAGCAGCCGATGTATCCCGGTTCGGAGCAGGCGCCACGGCCAGCGTTACAAACGATGCGCAAAGTGCGCAGGCTCCCATAGGAGCAGAAACCAGAAGAGCAGCCGATGTGACCCGTGTCGGGGCAGGTGCTACGACCATTGTTACAAACACTGCACAAAGTACTCAGGTTCCAGCAGGAGCGGCGGCCACAAGAGCAGCCGATGTATCCCGGGTAGGGACAAGCGTTACGGAAGGCGTTACAAATCAAGCACAAAATCCTCCTGCCTCGGCAAATACCGATCAGGAGCGCCGGAACAAGGCTTTTCAGGAAATGAAGGCTGCCACGGCCCAGGGAACAGCTGCTTTTCAGCAGGCCAACAGTGCGATTGCACAAGCGGGAACTTTTCAGAGCATTGCGCTGGCGGCCAAAGCCAGGGGCCTCAATACCGGAGAACTCAACCGGAAAAAAACCAATTTGAATACTCTTCAGAATACGCTAGCGGAAAAAAGCACGCAGGTGCAGCAGAAGGTCCAGGATTTTCTGGCCGCTTCTCAGCCTGCGGGATTACAGAATGAAGAGCAAAAAACTGCAGTACAACAGGCCCATCAGGTGAAGGAGCAGCTGGCAAAGAGCAGGAGCGACTTGAATCAGGCGATTCAGGCGTTGGATTTCGGCCTGGAACAGAGCAAAATGAAAGATGAGAATCAGCAGGGGAAGGCCCTGTCCCAGCCAGTGCTCCATATGCTGAACAGCTCTGCGGGAGAATTGTTTATCGAAGCGGTAGCTCAGGTGAACAAAAGCTCCGGCGGCCAAAGTATCGAGGATTTCGATAAACAGGTGGCCGGAGGCGCAGCGGGCAAAAAACTGCGGGCAGGCGATGGTGACAGCGCAGCGGATATAATCGGGGGCCTGGCGGAAAAAACCAGTGTGGGCCTGGGCGCGATAGGAGCTGCCAATGGCTTTGTTTCCAGCGGTACTGAGCTGGATGAGGCAGTAAAGGGCGAGGACAATGTGAGTGGTGCCTCTTCGGGTGCTGCTGACTTTTCCAGTGGAGTAAGCGCCGTCGCCGATACAGCCAGTGCTCTGGTGGGAACGGTAGGCGGTGTGATCGAATCCAAGCAGCTCCATGATCAGGAGAAAAGCCGGGAAGACAAAATCAAGCAAATGAAGCTGAAAAGCGCTGCGGCAGGAAAGCTGAAGAGCGCTGACCATGTGGCACGCACGGCCAACGCCGGCACCTGGATCGGCAACGCTTCGGATTTTGTCAGTGCGGGCAACTCCATCGGCGGCATTGCCAAAGGCGAGGACTATGATGAAACCAAGGGCAATGTGGCCAGCGTGGTGGGAGACAGCTTGTCAGTAACAGGGGATGTGCTGGGATTGGCTGCCGACAGCCGTACGGCCAAAGTGCAGCATGAACAGGATGTCCGTGCCAAGCAGAATATGAAAAACCTGGGCAACCAGCTCCAAAGCACCATTCATGGGAATACCGGCCGAAGCGAAGTGCTTCAAATGGTATGTGACCGGCTGAAAGCAGAGAGATTCAACGCCAAACGGCAGAAGTTCAGGATGCTGGATCTGATCGATGCGGCTCTGGATGGCCGCCATCCCTCCACTCCCCGTACCAGAAACGGAGGGAATCAGGGGAACCAAGCTAATCAGGCTAATCAAGGAAACCAGGCCAATCAGGGGAATCAGTCTAGCCAGGCAAACCAGGGGAATCAGACGAGCCAACCGAACCAGCCGGCAGTGGATTACGCCAAACCGGATCTGGAAGAAAAGCAGAGAATGTTGCTACTCAGTCTGCGGATGCTGGAAATTGGCCGGGCAAACAGTAAAGAAGCTGCTTCGGACAGCCGGTGGGACACCGCATTTGATGTGCTGGGCACTGTGGGAGATCTGACCAGCCTGGCGGCCAGCATCACCCGTATGGCCGGGAAAAAGCTGGGCGGCGCCATTGTGGGAGTGGTGGCCAATGCGATTGGTGCAGTAGGTGCAGTCCGGGATGTGGTCAAGACTGTGCGTGACAGCAAGGACGGAGGAAAAGGGGAACAGGACCAGCGAATGAAAAAAATGGGTGTTTTCCGGGGAGCCATGTGGCAGATGGCCATGTTGCCGCCTTTGTCCTATGGAGCGCTGCAGGCTGCGGCAAAAACGGGGATCAATGTATCCGATGACACGGCCAACACCGCCGAACAGTATGCCGCTGTGTTTTCCTCTCTGGAGGCGGCCAATATAAATATGGTGGATTTCCTTTATGCCATCCAAAAAGGAAACTTTGGCGGTACAGATGCTCTGGGGAATACCTTGTCTGTAAAGCAGAGCCTGGAAAATACATATGACGCCATGGAGCTTTGATCCAAAGAAAAAGCCGGGGGAATTTTCTCCCCCGGCAGAAAAAAAGCACCCCTTGCGGGGCGCTTGCGAACTACTGACACAGAACCTGGGAAAGCTCCTCCATGGAGAGCTTCTGACCGGGTACCGCCAACGGGAAGGCGGCTTCGTCCTGGGCCGTAAGATGGGCTTCGTGGGCCTTGGCCAAGGCGTCAAAGGCTGAGATGGGATCTTCTTGGGCCAGGCGGGCAAAGTCCGGGTCTTCCAGGCATTTTTGGTTGAAACGGTCCAACACCGTGTTGAGTTCCTGATCGGGAAGGGCCATAGTGATGCCTCCTTTCAAGAAAAATTATAGCAGACCGCGCCGGAGGGCGCAAGGAATTGGGTGAAGAAATGAAACGGTTTTTGGCACTGATGATGAGCGCCCTGACCCTTTTGGGGGTGACGGGGTGCGGCAGCTCCGATGCCTCTGCGGGCGGCGGAGACAAAAACATCAAGATCGCCGTTTTGGATACCGAAGTGGTGTTTGAGGCGGATGACAGCTATATCAACGGCATTACCATGGCCATTGAGGATCTCAATGAGCTGTATGGAGATGAGGGCTATACCATCAGCTATGAGTTTTATGAGGATGGTTCGGTGTTCCAGAAGGGCATGGAGGCCCTGAACCAGATCAGCGCCGATTCGTCCATTACGGCGGTGGTGGGCACTTCTTCATTGAATATCCTGGATGTGGCCGCCGATGTGCTGGACAGCGCCGGAAAGTTGTTGGTCACCTATTACAGCGCCCCCGACAGTTTGTTTGAAAATGGCTATACCTCGGTATTCCGCAACTGTTTTGGAGAAAGTGATCTGGGCGAGGCCATTGCCACCTATGCCGCCGGACGGGAGGATATCCGCCGGGTGGCGGTCTATCACAGTGACACCAGTTATGAGCGGAATATGGTGCGGGGATTTCTCCGGGGCCTGGAGGGCACCAACACCCAGGTGGTGGATGTGGCCATCACCACTCCTGTGGAGGACGAGTTGACTGCTGTGGTGGAAAAGTGGGAAGATCTGGGCGTGGACACGGTGTTTGTCAGCCAGTATATCGGTGAAGATGCCTTTGATATTCTCCGCCGGGTGCGGCATATGAATCCCGACATCAACATACTGGGTGACTTTTCCTTTGACTATACCGACTTTCTGCTGGCCGATGCCGATGTGAGCGATGACATCTACATCGCCACGCCCATTCCCTTGGAACCCAGTGAGAAGGTGGATGATTTTTACACCCGCTATCGGGAAAAGTACGGTACCGAGCCCACCCAATGGGCCATCCAGCTGTATGATTCGGTGCGCATGATCGGGGATACTGCTGTTCGGATCGACAGCACCGATCCCCAGGATATTGCCCAGGCTTTGCGCAAGGATGGCTATGAAGGCATCGGCGGCACCATCACCTTTGATGATCAGGGGCGGCTCACCGATCGCACTCCCCGGATCATGGTGTCCAAAAACGGTATGTTCAGTTATATAGAGGAGTGAGCGCCATGGATCGTCAGCAAATTTTTATTCGTTCGCCCCGCCGGGAAGACCGTGCTCCGGCGGCAGGTCGTTTTTCCGTGGCGCCGCCGGCGGCTTTTCTGGCAGGGCTTTGCCTGCTCATTGCCGCAGTGGGGGCGGTAGCCTGGTGTTTTTTGGGTACGGTCACCCGCAGTGTAGAGGTCACCGGCATTGTTTTTCCCCACTATGGCATCAAGCAGGTAAACAGCCAGGTTTCCGGCATTGTTTCCTATCTCCAGGTGGAAGTGGGAGAAGAGGTGGAGGCTGGGGATCTGATTGCCGTCATCCCTCAGCAGGAATTGCTGGAACAGATAGAGCAGGCCCGTCAGCAGGGCAATCAGGCCCGGTTGGATGCTTTGTATGAAGAATATCAGACGGCTTCCATGATCTATACCCCGGTGTCTGGCCGGGTGGTGGATCTGGTACAGCAGGGAAGCGCTGTGGAGGCGGGGGACCTGATCGTGGGGGTCACCAATGCCGATTCCACCACAAATGAAACCGAGATCCGGGCGTATGTTCCCTCTACGGTGGCCCAGTCCATTCAGAAGGGCATGGAAGTGCGGGTCTATCCCAACACTTCGGATACCGAAAGCTATGGCTATGTCCAGGGCATGGTGAGTAATATCTATGATTATCCCATCACCGAAACCGATATCAGCCAGACCTTGGGCCGGTTTTACACCAGCCAGATCATTCCTCAGAACGAGAACATTGTGGAAGTGCGCATCACGCTGGTAGGCGGGGCCGAAGGCAGCACAGGAGCCTGGGCCCGGGCCGAAGGCGGCAGCATTGCCATCGACACAGGGATGCTCTGCGAGATGGATGTGGTGGTGGAAGAGATGAGCCCCTGGCAGTTCCTCAGATCCTGAGAAGGAAGGTGAAGTGGTGAAAAACAGCCGGCTGATAGGGCAGGAGGAGCTGGTGCTTCAGACCTCCCCAGAGGAAAACGGAAAAGCGGCCCTGGCCATGATCCTGGCTTATTTCGGGAAAACAGTCACCATGGAGCAGCTGGGTGGCCCCATCCACAACGCTGCGGAATTGGTGTCTGCCGCTCAGGAGCAGGGTCTGGCGGCCCGGGGATTGCGCATGACGGTGGAGGAGCTGGCAGAAGCTCCTTTGCCCCTCATTGCCCATTGGCGTTTCCGCGCCTTTGTGGTGGTGACCAAAGTGAAAGGGAACAGGGTATGGATCTCCAGTCCAGAGGAGGGCTTCCTCACCCTGTCCCGGAAGGAATTTCAGCAGGGCTTCACTGGCGTGGCCCTGTGTTTTGCTCTGCCTGGGGAAGGTGCGCCGGAATCGTCTGGTAGCGATGACGATGGAGAAAAAAAGCCATCAGCTGTTCAGAAGCCCGTCCGGAAAAAGAGAGAGAAAAAGGAAAACGGTATCAAAGGGATGCTGCCCCCGTCTGCGCTGGCGCTGCTGGCAGTCATTCAGCTGTTTATCGCCGCAGGCTATGGCCTGTTGGCGATTTTGTGCCGTCGATTGGCCATGGGTCTGTCTGCACCCCAGCAAATGCAAGGAATGGGATTGTTCCTGTTTATCGCCGGGCTTTTGCTGGCGTTGGGTGGGGCAGAGATATTTCAGACCTGGCTTGTTCATCGGGGCCGGGAGAAAAAGAGACGAGAGAGCCGTCTGATTCTGGAGGAGAAGATGGAAGAAGTCAACCCAGCCCGTTTGCGCCCGGTGCATCCTTTCCGGCTGCTTCAGGGAGTGCAGGCCTATGAGGGCATCCCCCAGGCCCAGGCCCGGCAGATCCTGGCCTGGACACGGCTGCTGGCTGGTGGATTTTGCCTTCTGTGGATGGCCGTGCAGGATGTGGGTGCTTTTGGAGCAGCCGTTGTGATGACGGCGGTGTATAGCGGTGTGTGTGTGGCGTGTGCACGCCGTGCCTATGGAGAGATGCAGAAAAGCCGCCTTCATGAATTTGCTGTCCAGGCATTGGCCCAGGAAGATCTGTCCCGGCTGGAAGAAGCCAAAATGGGGGGAGAAAACATCTCCTTGTGCCACCGGTGGCTGAGCCGGGCGGCTGCTTCCCCTGTTCTTAAGATGGGCACAGCCAAGGGAGAAGGATGGTATTTCAGCGCCGCCTTGCTGCTGCTGTTGGTCTTTGGGGCCAGCCTTGTGGGAATGCTCATGGGGCACAATGGCACAGCCGATCTGCTGGGGTGCATGGCCATGGCCGCCGGAGTCGCCAGCGCCATGGGCGCTCTGCCAGAGCTTCTGTCGGCCCGGATGGAGGAAAAAGCCGCTGGTGAAGCCATTCATTTGGCATTCCCGCAGGAAAATCCCCAGGAGGGGGCATATCAGGGCCGGCATGCTCAGTCTCTCACTTTGCAGAATGTTTCGGTGCAGCCGGAGGAGTGGGATACACCGGTGCGGGGAATTACCTTCACACTCCGCCGGGGAGAAGCTCTGGGAGTGCTGGCTCAGCAACCGGTGGGCCAGGCTCTGGCCCAGGTGATAGCCGGACTTCGGCCGCCTGTGCAAGGCGAAGTGTATTTGGACAGCTGGGACATGGCCAGGGAAAACAGCCAGGATGTGTTTCAGAATGTGATGATGCTGGGGGAAAATTTGCCGTTTCCCCAGGGAACTGTGCGGGAAAATATTGCAGCCCAAAAAGAAGATGTGTCCGACCAGGCGGTGGCGGAAGCGGCCTCCCAGGCCCTGCTCCATGAGAGCATCCTTCGCCACAAGGAAGGGTACGACACGCCGGTGCAGGATCTGTCCCGGGGCGAGCGGGTGCTGCTGGAGTTTGCACGGGCTTTTGTGCGGGACACTCCCTTTTTGATCTGTCCCGGCCTGACCCGGGGGCTTTCCCGGGAGATCGAGAGAAAACTGCTTTCCAGCCTGCGGCAGCAGGGGATCGGGATCGTGCTGCTGACACAGGACCGGGGATTGCTGCGGCAATGCGACATCGCCTGCCGTATTGAAAAGGGCCGGATGACCCTGCGGGAGCGGGGAGAATTTGTGGAGGAGGAAGACGCCTATGGAAATGAACCCAAGGGATGAAAAACGGGCGGCTGTGGAGAATTTTCCCGGCATTTGCCGTTTGCTTGATTATTTCCGTCTGCCGTCTCCCAGTCTCTCCCAGGATGTGAAGGATCTGGAGCAGGCGGTGGAACAGCTGAACCAAGAGGGAAAGCTGCTTTTAACCCCCACTTTGCTGGAAGGGGATTGGTACCGCACTTCGGTGGGGCCTTTTCTGGTGGAGGATGAAGGGGGAATCAGCCGGGCTGTGCTTTCCGACGGCTGGGGCCGGTATTATTTCAAAGACGAAGCCACCGGAAAGCGGATCTATCTGGGAAAAAAGAATCCGGGAAACTTCCAAAGGGCTTATAGCGCCACCGTGGACTTTCCCAGGGCAAAGCTGTCCTTTGCCAACCTGGTTTTCCGGCTGGTGCAGGGCCTCAGCCTGCGGGCTGGGGTGCTTTTGATGCTGCTGGGCTTTTTGAGCGGCGCATTGTGGGCGCTGTTTGCCTATCTGACCCGCCAGACCTTGTCCAGCGTGATGCTGTTGGCCGATGGAGGCGATTTGGGCGCATTTTGGTTTTTGCTCACAGGGGTATTTCTTCTGTTGGCGCTGTCGGTGTTCACGAGCCGCCGCATTATTGAGCGGGCGGGGGACAAAGGAGCCATTCTGGCTCTGCCGGCCCTGCTGCGGCGTCTGTACGAAGGGGACGGCGAAGAAGATGCGGCGGAAAGTTTGGCCCATTTTCAGGAGGATAGCCGGCACTTGATGGGCTGGATTTTGTCCGGAGTCTGGAGCCTGTGCGCACTGGCGTGGGTCCTGCCCTTTTTCCAGGGGAAAACACGGGGCTGGAGCCTTCTGACCACGGCGGTGCTGTTTGTGTTGGCTGTCCTTCTATTCTTCTTGGCTCGGAGCCGGAAAAAGGGAATTCAGGAAGCCCGGCAGCGGCGGCAATGGGTGCTCCACCGGGCGGATGACCGGCGCTTGGGTATTTGCCGTCCTTTCCCGGGAGAAAAGAAACCTGTGGAAAGATGGAAGTACATCGGCGGCTCGTTTTGGATTGCGCTGCTGCTGGCCTTGCCGGTGGTGGCCTGGATGGTATCGGATGGCCGTTCGGCTGGCCGGCTGATGCAAAATATATTGCTGTATCTTCCCTTTGCTGCGCTGCCTTTACAGCAGGTGCTGTCGGCCACGGGGGCCGGACGGGCCGCAGGCGAACTGCGCTCTTTGCTGCCCCGGGCGAAAAAGAGACCGGGCGGCCAGGTGCCGCTTCCCTCTTTGGGCAGTGTGATGGAGTGGAAGGATGTGACCTTTTCCTATTCGGATTCGGCGCAGCCGGTGTTGCAGGGGATCTCTCTGCGGCTGAACCCTGGGGATCGGGTGGGGATCTATGGCGGCACCGGGGCGGGAAAAACCACCTTCTGCCGTCTGGCCACCGGATTGCAGCGGCCCACAGGAGGAAATATCTACTACGGCGGTGTGGAATTGGGACGATTTAACGGCGCTGCTTTGCGCAGCCGAGTGGCTTGGAAAACAGGCCGGGACATTGTGCTGGGAAACACTCTGCCCTCCCAAGAGGATGGACGCACCTTTGTGGTGCTGTCGGCCCGGATGGAGGATTTACAGGGGTGCCGGCGGATCTATCGGTTGGAAGAAGGCCGGCTCATCCCTGTGGATGAAAAACAAATCGGGTAAGGAGCGAGCATATTTTGGAAACGGCGCGGATATGGGACGGGAAAAAACAATGGGAAGAGGAAAAACCAGAGGTGCTTCTGCCACAAAAGCTAAAAGATTTTCTCCAGTGGCTGAAAGAAAAACAGGGGTTCCGCTCCTTTCGGCTGGAAGACCGGGCCATGGTGGACCAGTACAGCAGGGAGAGCGTCTTTTTTGACCTGTCCTTCACCAACTTCTGGGCCTGGGAAGAGGTGTTTCACTACTGTTGGAAACTGGTAGGCGATACACTGGCAGTGGTGTATATCACTTTGGACCAGGTGCCCGCCGTTATCTTGATGCCCGGGCCTTCCCGCAGGCTGGAGGCGGCCGTCCATGTGCTGAGTGAGTTGTTTGGGCGATGGGGCCACTCCCTGATTTGCGAATATATCCCGGAGGAATGGCTGTCTCTCTATAAAGGACTGGGCGTGCCCACAGAAGTATCCACCCATCGGGATTGGAGCGATTATGTGTACGATGTGGCGGACTTTACCCTGTTGGAAGGGGGAGCGAACAAATCCCGCCGCAGGGAATTGAAACTGGTGGAAGGAACTGCCGGTGTTCGGTTTGAGCCGCTGCGTCAGGAGCTTTTTCATCCGATGCTTCAGGTTTTCGACCGGTGGTGTCAGGACAGAGACTGCAAAGACTGCTTTTTCGGCTGTGAGCGCCAGGCCTTTGCACGGCTGGAAAGCATCTGGGAAGAGGGCCGCTATTATGGCGGACTGGTGTACATAGAAGAGAAACCCATGGCTTTTGCCTTGGGGGAAACTCTGGGAAACTGCGCTTGCTATTCTTTTCAGAAAAACGCCGTCAATCTACGGGGGCTTACCTATTATATCAGTTATCATTGCGCCCTTTTGCCCGGCCATCCGCCTCAGCTCAACTGGTGCGAGGATATGGGTCTTGCGGGCCTGCGGGAAAACAAGCTTCACTATCGCCCCAGCAGGCTGGTGGATAAATACACTGTGACCATAAGGCCCTGAGAAGGCCGCCGAAGGAGTGAAAACATGAAAGCATTGTGGAAAAAATATCGTCTGCTTTTCCTTGGACTGCTGGCCCTTGTGTGCCTGTTGGTGCTTGTGGTAGGGTGGAGCGCTCTTAAGACCGATCCTCGGAAGGATTCGGTTTACATCAGCGACCCCACGGTGGTGTTGTTTGGCCTGGATGGGCAAAGATACATCATCGCCGGAGGCAGCACCAGCATCCTGGTGCTCAACGAGGAGAACCAGTATCTGCGCACTCTTTCCGGAGGCCAGCAGAGCCAGGGCTTTTACTATGCCCAGAGCATGGCTGCCGATGAAGAGGGGAATTTGTACATCAGCGACAAGATCCTGGGCGAAAATGGAAAAGACATCCAGAGCGAGCGCATTGCCGTTTATGACAAAAAGGGGAGCTTTGTGGATTATCTGTATGAGCTGCCCCGGGAGAGCACCGAGGGAGACAACCGGGTGCGCATCCAGGACCTTCGGTGGCGGGATGGAAAGCTGTGGTTTGTCCAGGTGGAGCAGAAGGGATTGCGGCTGTGCACCTTGGACAAAGACACCGGGAAGAAGACGGAAACAGGGTTTTACCCCTGTGAAGACGCCTGGCAGAAGGTGATGTATGCCGCCGTTTCCCCCGAGGGAATGGTGTATTTCACCGATAAATATGGCGCTTTGTACCAGGGGTCGGAAGATGGAGATCACGCTCTGATCTATGATCCTGTTGCCAGTGGGGAAGAGGATAGTATTGCGGCCAACCTGGTGTGTGCCGCAGATGGCAGTATCTATTTCAACGACCTGGGAAAACGGGAGATCCGCCGTATTACCCCGGAGGGGCAGGTGGAGACCGCAGTGGGACAAGGGGAGACTGTGGCAGAAAAGCCCGAGGCTTTCAACGAGCTTCCTCTTTATTCCTTTGTCACCCTGACACCGGAAGGGAATTTGGCTTCTATTTACTGTGAGTACTATTTTGATGAAAGCATTGATGATTATACCTATGATTACTGCATCTATGTGAAGGATGCAGAGGGGCAGGTGCTGCTCAACACAGCAGAGGTATCCAAAACCCTTTCCGTGCGGCTGTGGGGATATGCAGCCTGCGGAGCCATTGTGTTGCTGGTCGCGCTGGTTGTTCTGTGTCTGGTCTATGTTCTGCGGGCTGGATGGTTGAGCCGGATCACCCCCAAAAGCCGGATGCATCTGGCGGTCATCGTGGCGGCGGTACTAGGCGCGGCCGTTACTGCTACGGTGGTGGTTGGGGATCTGAATACCCGCTATGTTCAGGAGCGGATCAGCAAGATGACCAATATGGCGGTGCTTATGGCCCGGGATCTGGACGCCAAAGACATTGCCGCTTTGGATTCTCCCCAGGCCTATGATTCTCCCGCCTATCAGCGCATCGATGCGTCGGTGCAGGAGATCATGGACAGCGATATCAATGAGGACGGGGCTTACTGCACTCTCTATCGGGAAAAAGACGGAGTGGTCTGCATTGTCTATTCCGACGAAGGACTGAACAATGTGCTCTATCCCATGAGCGGTGTGTTCGAAGGTTCCCACGAAGCGGAGATCTATGAAACAGGCCAGCTGAAGCAGTTTTCTGCCTTTTCCAGCGCCGATGGGCACTATGCCTTTACCCTGGCTCCCATCACCGATGAAAATGGCAAAGTGGTGGGGCTCATTGAGGTGGGCACCGATTTGTATGCCTTTACTGCCAGCAATCAGGCCCTGATCCGGGAGACATTGCTCACCGTGCTCATGGTGGTGGTCACCTGTGTGCTGCTCTTTTCCGAAAGCACGGTGTTCTTCGCGGCTCTGCACAACAACCGGCAGGAAAGACGGCAGCATCTGCTGCGGGATGTGGGCATTGTGCGGCCCATCGCCTTCCTGATTTTCTTTGCAGGAAATATGTCCACCGCCTTTTTGCCGGTGTATGGCATGGGGCTTTGGGATAGTTCCATGGGTATCCAGAAAGTGGTGGCTTCGGCCATTCCTCTGTCGGCCGAGGTTCTGGTCACCGCCATCTTTTCCTTCTTAGGCGGATTTTTGGTGGACAGAGTGGGCACAAAACCCTTGATCTCTGTGGGCAGCGTGCTCTTTATGGGCGGCTTGGGGCTGTGCGGCGCCGCCCCCGACCTGCGCTTCCTCATCGGGGCCAGCGTGGTGCTGGGCGTGGGCGAAGGTCTGGTGCTTGTGGCCCTCAACACCTTCATCAGCAACTATGGGGAAGAGGAGCAGCGGAACCGGGGCTTTTCTGGCTATAACGCCGCTTATCTTTCCGGTGTCAACTGCGGTACTGTGGTGGGCTCCCTGGCGGCCGAGCAGTTCGGTTACCGGAATGTGTTCTACATCGCTGTGGTGGTCACAGCGGTGGCTCTGCTGCTGGCTATTTTCTGCCTGCACAAGCAGTCCGTGGGCGGCGGAACAGAAGTGGAGGAAAAAGGAATGTCCACATGGGCTTTCCTGTTCAAACCGCGGGTGTTTTTCTTCTTCCTGTTCATGCTCGCACCTTATCTGATCTGCGCTTCCTTCCTCAGCTATTTCTTCCCCATTTTCGGAGATGAAAACGGGCTCAGCGCCTCCTTTGTGGCCCAGGCCTTCCTGATCTCCGGTGTGGTGGCCATCTATTTGGGCCCCACCCTGACAAAAGTGGTCACCGACAAGCTGGGCGCTCGGGGCGGCTTGATTTTGGCCACCGGGATTTATGTGGCCGCTTTCCTGCTCTTTGCTCTGTATCCCACCGTGGAGTTTTGCTTTGTCATCATCCTCCTTCTGGCGGTGGCCGACAGCTTCGGCCTTTCCATGCAGGCGGTGTATTTCAGTGCCCTACCGGAGGTGCGGGTTTACGGTTCGGGCAAAGCCATGGGCATCAACAGTGCGGTGGAAAGCATCGCCCAGACGGTGGGCCCCATGATCTTTGCCGCCGTGCTGCTGCTTGGAGTGGAAAAAGGCGTGATGACTCTGGGCTTGGGCGTGGGCGTGCTGCTTCTGCTCTTTGTTTTGTCCACTCTGCGGGACCGGAAAAAGGAGAAGAACAATGGCTGATCTCCGTTTCCGCCTGGCCCGGGTTGGGGAAGAGCCGTGTCTGCGGCCTTTGTGGCAGGAGTGTTTTGGGGATACCCAGGAGTTTTGGGAAATCTACGAATCCTGTGCCTTTTCTCCAAAGCAAGTGGAGCTGGGCTTTTGGGAAGAAACACTGTGTGCCATGATGACCCTGCTCCCCGGTACATTACATACCCAGGCGGGGATGAAAAAAAGGGCCGTTTGCATTTATGGCTTGGCTACTCTGCCCCATTATCAGGGGCGGGGGGCAGCCACCGCTTTGCTGAAGCGGGCGGTGGAGCGGCTGAAAGACGGGGAACTGGACTGCGTGGCCGTGGTGCCTGATACTCCAGAGCTGTACCCCTTTTATGCCAAGGCTTTGGGGGCGGAAACCGCCTTTTACATTCGTTTTGCCGAAAAAGAACGGCAGAGTTTGCCCAAAGCCCATATTTCTCCCCGGCCCATTGGGGCGGAAGGTTATATCTCCCTGCGGCGAAGGGCCTTGGAAGGCCGGAACTTTATGGATTGGGAGGGACGGCTGGTGGAGTTTCAGCGCCGGATCTCCCAAGAAGAGAACGGGGGCCTGTTTGCCTTTCCTCAGGCTCCTCAGTGCTGTGCTGCGGCGGAAATCGACGCGGAAGGCCGGCTCCAGGTGCGGGAGCTGCTGGGGCCGGAGGAGGCGCTGGAAGGTTGCCTTGCCGGCCTGATGGATGCCTTGGGCTGTCAAAAGGCGCAAGTGCGCCTGCCTCCCTGGAGCCAGGCACTGGGTGGAGAAAAAGAGCCTTTTGCCATGGTGTCCGGCCTGCCGGTACCCACAGGGGAAGAATGGTATCTGGGATTTGATTTTGCATAATGACAAAGGCCCTGGGCAATGCCCAGGGCCTTTTGCAGTATATCAGTCTTTTTTCAGGGCAGATCCCGTCGGTACAGGCTGCGGCGGAGATGGGTGACAAATCCCTGGCTTTCATAGAGCCGGATGGCCTTTTCGTTCCAGTCCAACACCTCCAGAGTGGGCGTCCGGCCTTGGGCCAAAAGGCGGTTTACGGCAAAAGCCAGAATGCCTTTTCCCAGCCCTTGCCCCTGAAAGGCAGGAGACACCGCCAGATTGTCCAGCAGACCGCTTTCATTCAGAGAGACCGCTCCCATAAGCTTCCGGTTTTGCAGGAAGAGGAAGATCTCCCGGCGGTGCTGAGCGCAGGAAAGCCGATCCTCCACCGAAGGGAGCATCCGGTGGGGTGGTACATCCATGGCCCGGCGCAGAGGGAGAAAGGCCTGGGCGATCAGGTCCTGATAGGCCCGGTACCACGGGTCCTCATAGGGAATGGGGGAAAGGGGGTCAGGTAAAGGCTCCCCTTCATAAATCATGTGCCGGGTGGTGAACCAAGGAACCAGTCCCCCTTGTTCGGCAAAGGGATGGGAACCATAGGGCAGGTCGGTGGTGACCATTCGCAGCCCCAAGCTTTTTGCCTGATCCAATGCGGCGGCGATGAGGGGGACAAAATGCTTCCCTTCCTCCCCCAGAAGAAAGAGGGCCGTTCGTTTCTGAAAGGGGACAAAGGGAAAGAGGGCTGCGGCCTTGGGAGTGCTGCCCTCCCAGGAAACAACACCCCGGCAGTTTTTCCAAGGGGGCTGCTGGAACAGGCAGGGCAGGGAGGAGAGGGTCTCCGCCTGCTCAGGAGAATAGGAAATGAGCATGGCTTAAAACAGCTCGCTCACCACTTTGATCATCAGCAGCACGATGACCAAAGCGATGATGGGACGGATGAACTTGGCGCCGTTTTTGATGGCCAGATGAGCGCCAAGGTAGTTTCCGGCGATGGTGCAGCAGGCAGCGGGTACGGCCAGCCAGAAAAGCACCTTGCCTCCCAGGAGATAGGCCACCGCCGAGGCGATGTTGGAAGCCAGATTGGTCAGCTTGGCATTGCCGGAAGAAGTGACGATGGGCAGCCGCAGCACCATGCAGAACAGGATGATGAGGAAAGTGCCGGTGCCCGGGCCGAAGAAGCCGTCATAGGCCCCCAGAAACAGGCCGATGACAAAGGCTTTGGGGTAGAGCCATTTCACCTGATCGTGTTCGTCCTCATTTTCACCAAACTTCCGATTGATGAGGATAAAGACACCGGCTACCGGCAGGATCACCATCAGGCACATCCGCAGCACCCGGTCTTCCAGCACCATGGCAAGCTGGGAGCCCATCCAGGCGCCGATGAGGGCGCCCACGGCGCTGTATAAGGCGGTTTTCAAATGAACATTGCCGCTTTTGAAATATTTGAAAGAGGAGACGCAGGTGCCCAAAGCGGCGGAAAACTTGTTGCAGCCATAGGCATTGATCATGGGCAGACCGGCGAAAACATAGGCAGGGATGGAAATCAGTCCGCCTCCCCCGGCCACCGAATCCACAAATCCGGACAAGAACACCAATGGACAGACGATGAGTAGTGCGTGCAGACTGAAATCCATAACCAAAATCCTCTCTTTTTCAAATGAAAGCAAACCTCATTTATCATAAAGCAAAAATGGCGCCCTGGCAAGGTATCGGAGAAAAAAGACGAAAAAAGTCTTTGGAAAGTCTGGATTTCTAAGGCTTTTCAAACTGTCCTAAAACTGATTTGATTGGAGAGGGACGCTGGCCCTTCCCTTCATCAACCCGCAAAAAGCCGCGACCTGTGCGTGGCTTTTTGCACTTCTCAAGGGGCAAGTGTGCGCCGAAGGCGTGCATGCAGCACCTTGCAAAAACTCGGAAAAGTGGCAAAGGCCGCTTTTCCGGCATGCAAAAAAGTCCTTGGGAAGTGTGGCTTCCCAAGGACTTTCGTATGTCAGATCTGAATGGCTTCCACCTGACGGTGGTTTTTATCTCCTTTGGCAAAATACAGCTGAAACATCCCTTTTTCCATTCCCAGGCTGTTGGCCGCGGCGATGGCCTCCTGCTGGCTCATTTCCGGCAGCATCACTGAAATGCCGCAGCTTTGGGACACTTCCCGCAGAGTGGGAATGACGGTGATGGAATAGCGGGGCCGGAGGATCTTCTGGGCCTCCATAGCCGAATGGGTGTTTTCAAAGGAGATCACATAAAATTCTGTCCGTTCCATCAGACGCGCATCATCTTGCCGCAAGCGGTGACGGCTTCCAGAATTTCGTACATATTGCTCACAGTGCCGCACTGGAGCTTGTCGGTGATACCGAAGAAGTTCAGGCAGGTGCCGCAGACCATCACCCGGGTGCCCTTCTCCATCAGCGTTTTCAGGCTGTCCACGATCTGCTCGTTTTCGCAGGGCAGCATGACACCTTCGTTCATAAAGGCAATGACAGAGGGCGGAGTGTCCATCTGAGTCAGGGTGTAGAAATACATATTGATCAGGTTGTGGCCCAGCTCATTGTCGGCAGAACCGATGCGGTTTTCGGTGCAGAAAATGGACCAGGAACGGTCTTCATAGGCATCGGCCTTCTGCACATCGGCATTGGGGTCCTTTTTCAGGGTGACGGTGTAAACACCGTTGTCCTCCTGGCTTTCATGGGTATAGCCCACGCTGGCGGCAAAACGGCTCAGGTTCTGCACGGCGGTGGGGTTGTCCACCAGGGTCTGGATCTCTTCTTCACCGTTCTGCACGGCGGCCTTGGTCATGAGGACGGGCTTGGGGCAGGCTTCGCCCCGGGCATCCACTTTATACATTGGGGAATCCTCCAGTTTCAAAAAATCCGGACAGGGAAAAGCCCCTGTCTCCTGGTCTCATTATAACAGCCGGATTTTTCCTCGTCAATCAAAGGGAGGGTTCTATTGAAAAGGGCGATAAAAATGGAGACTTTTATCGAAAAATGCCGGTTTCAGCTGCCGTAGTCCTCCAGCAGCATCTGAAGTTCTTCTTCATTGCGCAGGCCGATGCCCTCTTTCAGCATTTCCCGGTCCTGCTGGGGAAGAACGGCTGTGTCAAAATCGGTGACATACTGAGGCGTCTGGGCCTCCATGGAAGAATAGACAGCGATTTTTCCCTGATAATCCCGTACCACATATTGATACAGGGCCTTTTCCACCGGCTGCACCTCCACCGTTTGGCTTTGGTGGGAGACGGTCTGGAGGGGGGAAGCCTCTTCGGGACGGGAAGAAACGAGGGCGGCCATCGTCATGGCCAGGGAGACCGAGACCAGGCCCCCCAGGATAAAAAAACGGCTTTTGGCAGCGGTCATCGTGATTCCACCTTTCCGGTTTGTCTGCTGCTTATTTTTTCCATGAATGGGGGCCTTTATACAAAAGTTTTGGATTTTTTCCCGAATCTATGTTATAATGTAAACCGATTATTGTACTTGGGGCAAGGAACAAATGCCCCTGCGCATTCGTCTCAATCAGGAAGATACCCGGGAAGGCCTCAGGGCCCTTCTCCCACACCCCGGCGAAAGGAGAACGGATCTTTGGATAAGCAACTCACTCCCAATGAAGGCGCACCCCAGGAAAATCAGCGCAAAAAGCGGAAAAAAAGGAAAAAGCGCCGCTTGTTCGGCATGCGTCCCATTCCCTTTGTGCTGCTGTCCACGGTGCTCATTGCCATCACCACCGTGGCCATCTGCGGCATGGCCTTCGCCCTGTATGTGAACAAGTATATCAACCCCACCATCGATATCAATCTGGACGATTTCCGGCTGAATTTCACCAGTTTCGTCACCTATATCGACAGTGCAGGCAACGAACAGGTGCTGGAGGAACTGCACGGCAGCGAAAACCGGATCTGGGCCGATATGGATGAGATATCACCCCAGCTTCAGCAGGCCTTTGTGGCCATTGAGGACAACCGCTTTTATGAGCATGGCGGCGTGGACTGGAAACGCTCCATCGGCGCGGCTCTCAACTACATTGTGCCCTTCCGGGACAACTTCGGCGGCGGCTCCACCATCACCCAGCAGCTGATCAAAAACATCACCGGCGACGATGAGACTTCGGTAAAGCGGAAAATCACCGAGATCATGCGGGCTTTGGAGCTGGAGGATAAATACGAAAAGGACGACATCCTGGAGTTTTATCTCAACACCATTTTCCTGGGCCAGAATGCCTATGGTGTCAAAGCGGCGGCCCAGACCTATTTTGGCAAGGAGCCATCTCAGCTGACCCTGGTGGAATGTGCCGCCATTGCCGGCATCACCAAGAACCCCTATAAGTATGACCCGGTGCGCTTCCCCGAATTCAACAAGGAACGGCGGGACCTGGTGCTGGACCAGATGTGCAAATACGGCTATATCTCAGAAGCGGAGAAGAACGAGGCCCAAGCCCAGGAGCTGGTGCTCTATGAACCCACAGAGGAGGAAGAGGACGAGGAAGTCTGGTCTTACTTTGTGGATGAGGTCTTCACCAGCGTGGTGGAGGATCTGATGGAAGAAAAGGGGTACAGCCAGGCGGTGGCCCGCCAGATGGTTTACACTGGCGGCTTGCGCATCGTCAGCACCATCGATCCCAATGTTCAGGCCAAGATGGACGCTGTGTTCCAGGATGAGGACAACCTGCCCGGCGTGCTGGGCAAGGACGGCACTATGCCCCAGTGCGCCATGGTCATTATGGACCAGCACACCGGCGAAGTGAAGGCCCTTTATGGCGGACGAGGAGAGAAGGAGGGTAACCTGGTGCTCAACCGAGCCACCAGAACCAACCGTTCTCCCGGTTCTTCCATCAAGCCGGTGAGCGTCTATGCTCCGGCTTTGGAGATGGGGCTGATCACCCCTGCGTCTGTGCTGGACGATGTGCCCCAGGATTTCTCCATCAAGAGTTCTGGCTGGCCCAAAAACTCCACCAATGGCGGCGTGTGGCAAGGCCGTATGACAGTGAAAAAGGCGGTAGCGGTTTCCAACAATACCATCCCTGTGGATTTGGTCCAACAGATGGGTGTGGATGCTTCCTTTAACTTTGCCACAGAAAAGCTGGGTCTGCCCTTGGAAGGGGGACGCACTGTCACCGACAAAAAGGGAAATACCCGAACGGTGTCCGACAAGGGCCTGGCGCCTTTGGCTCTGGGCGGTCTGACCGACGGTGTTTCTGTGCTGGATATGACTGCGGCCTATGCCGCTTTTGGCAACTACGGTTATTACAACGAGCCCAAGGTCTATACCAAGGTCTATGACTCTCAGGGCAATGTGATTTTGGACAACACCGGCGAGACGGTGGAGGCCATGAGCCAGAAAACCGCCGACTATATGCTGGATCTGCTGGTGAATGTGGTCACCGGACCTCAGGGCACCGGTGCCCGGGCCAAGATCCAGGGCATCGAGACTGCTGGTAAGACCGGTACCACCGACGATGATTACGACCGTTGGTTTGTGGGTATGACCCCTTATTATACCGCTGCTGTGTGGTTTGGCTATGATACGCCCCAGGTGGTCAAGGGCGTGAGCACCAACCCGGCTCTGGCCATCTGGAAAGATGTGATGGAGGATGTGCACGCCGATCTGCCCAACGCCGAATTTGAGCGGAAGACGGCCATGAAAACGGTGTATGTCTGTGCCGACAGCGGTTTGAAACCCACAGAATATTGCAGCAGCGATATCCGGGGCAGTCGGGTGGTATCGGCCCGTGTGGCGGCAGAAGATGTGCCCACCGCCAGCTGTGATATGCATGTGGCCGCTCAGATCGACAGTCAGACCGGACAGCTGGCCAATGATTTTTGCCCGGTGGCCGATGTAAAAACAGTGGGTATGCTCCGTGTGGATCGCAGCTTCCCTGTTTCCGGCGTACGGGTTTCGGATGGAGGCTATGTGCTTCCTGGCAGCGATTCCAGCGGCTATCCTGCCGCCAGCGGAGGGGAATCACCCAATCACACCTGTACTCTGCACAATGCGGAAAATGACGGCAATGCGTCGGTGGAGCCCGATCCCAACGATCCCAACAACCCCACTGATCCCAATGATCCCAACAATCCGGATGATCCCAACAATCCTACGGACCCGGATGATCCCAATAATCCCACCGATCCGGATAATCCTGATCCGGAGGGAGGAGGGGAAACGACACCCGATCCGGAGGTGCCTCCCGATCCCGATGACAATCAGGACCCGGGAACCACGGTGACGCCATCCTCCCCTTAGGGGGATAAAGCGAATAAAAAAAGAGACCCGATCGGGTCTCTTTTTTTTATTGTTTTTGCCTTAGCCCTGGAAGGTGCGGGCCGCTGCAATGGCCCGGTCCAGATCTTCCATGGTGTGCGCACCGCTGACAAACATGGCCTCGAACTGGGCCGGAGCCAGGTAGATGCCGTTTTTCAGCATATGGCTGAAGTAGGCGGCATAGCGGTGGGTGTCGCTTGTCTGTGCCGAAGCAAAATCGGTGACAGGGCCTTCGGTAAAGAAGGCGCACACCAGGCTTCCCACCTGATTGACGGTGCATCCGGGCATGGCCTGGCGCAGGCCATCGGCCAGATGGGCGCCCATCTTTTCCAGCCGCTCATAGAGAGCGGGATCGCTTTCCAGCTTCCGCAGGTTGCAAAGTCCGGCTGCCATGGCCACCGGGTTGCCCGACAGGGTGCCGGCCTGGTAAACGCTGCCCAGGGGAGACACCTGGCTCATGATGGCCTTTTTGCCGCCGTAAGCGCCCACCGGCATCCCAGCACCGATGATCTTGCCATAGGTAACCAGATCGGCCTGCACGCCGTAGTATTCCTGAGTGCCACCCAGAGCCAGGCGGAAGCCAGTGATCACTTCGTCAAAAATCAACAGTGCGCCGTTTTCGTCGCACAGCTTCCGCAGTCCCTGGAGAAAGCCGGGAGCAGGGGGCACAACACCCATGTTGGCGCCCACCGGCTCCACAATGAGGGCGGCGATCTCGCCGGGATTTTCCTGGAACAGCTGCTCCACCGAGGCAAGGTCATTGTACTGGGCCAGCAGGGTATCCTGGGCCGCACCACGGGTGACACCGGCGCTGTCCGGCTTGCCGTTGGTCAAAGCGCCGCTTCCGGCCTTCACCAGCATGCTGTCGCTGTGGCCGTGATAACAGCCGGCGAACTTGATGAGCTTTTCCCGACCGGTGTAGCCACGGGCCAGACGCAGGGCGCTCATCACGGCCTCAGTGCCGCTGTTGACCATGCGCACCATTTCCATTCCCGGCACCAGACGGCAGATCAGCTGAGCCATTTCCACCTCCCGGCGGGTGGCAGCGCCGAAACTCAGCCCTTCCTGCACCGCTTCCATGACGGCCTGTTCCACATCCGGGTCCCGATGGCCCAGAATCATGGGTCCCCAGGAACCTACAAAGTCAATGTAGGTCACATTGTCTTCATCGGTGATGCGAGCCCCGCGGCCGCTTTTGATAAACCGGGGCGCGCCGCCCACGGCGTTGAAGGCCCGTACCGGGCTGTTGACGCCGCCGGGCATCACTTGTTTTGCCTGTTCAAACAGTTCTTCCGATCGTCCCATATCAGCCGATATCCCCTTTCATGATGGCATCTGCCAGTTCGTTGGCATAGTAGGTGATCAAAATATCCGCTCCGGCCCGGAAGATGGAGACGGCGCTTTCGCACATGACGCCGTATTCGTCGATGAGTCCGGCCTGGGCCGCCGCCTTGATCATGGCGTATTCGCCGCTGACGCTGTAAGCCGCCAGAGGCAGATGGGTGTTTTCCTTTACCGCCCGGATCACATCCAGGTAGGAAAGGGCGGGCTTGACCATCAGCAGATCGGCCCCTTCCCGGGTGTCCTGCATGGCTTCCTTCAAAGCCTCCCGCACATTGTGGCAGTCCATCTGATAGCTCTTCCGGTCTCCGAAGGAGGGAGCGCTGCCGGCGGCATCCCGGAAGGGGCCATAGAAGGAGGAGGCGTATTTGACGGCATAGGACAAAATGGGGGTGTTTTCAAAGCCGTTTTCATCCAGGGCCTGACGGATGGCGGCCACCCGGCCGTCCATCATGTCAGAGGGGGCCACCATATCGGCTCCCGCCTGCACATGGGACAGAGCGGTGCGGCTGAGATAGGGGAGGGTCTTGTCGTTGTCCACCGTTTCCCCACAGAGGATGCCGCAATGGCCGTGAGAGGTGTATTCGCACATACACACATCGGTGATGAGATAGACCTCCTTGCCGTATTTCTGCCGGATGGTCCGCAATCCCTGCTGAACGATGCCGTCCTCTGCATAAGCGCCGCTGCCTTCCGGGTCTTTGCTGGCAGGCAGGCCAAAGAGCAGGAATTTGTTGACTCCGTGGCTCAGGGCTTCCTCGATGCCCCGGGAGACTTCATCGGGGCTGTAATGGAAGTGGCCGGGCAGGCTGGGGATAGGGGAGCAGATCTTTTCCCCCTCCTGCAAAAACAGAGGCAGAATCAGGCTCTGCGGACTCATGCGGGTCTCCCGCACCATGCCCCGGAGCAGGGGAGTGGTGCGGAGACGGCGGGAACGATCAATCATGGGAAAAACCTCCTATCAATGTATCTATCATGGAATCGATGGTGGCTTCCGGGGACAGAGTGACATCCATCCCCATTTCCGCCGCCTTTTTGCCGGTTTCCGGCCCGATGCACAGGGCGGGAAGATGGGAAAGATCGGCGCCGGGGCAGCTGAGCAGGAAGCCCTCCACTGCGCTAGCGCTGGTGAAGGTCAGGGCGTCATAGACCCGGGGGTCGATGCGCTCCTCACTTTTCTGGAGCAGGGTCTCATACACCGGCAGGATGGTATAGGGAACCAGCATCTCCTTCAGGGTCTCTTCCAGATGGGGCCCGGCCTTCTTGGCCCGGGGGATGAGGGCCCGGTCCTCCGATGTGAGGAAGGATGCGGCTTTCATTTCCGCTCCCAAAGCTTTGCCGCTATATTCCCGGGGTACAAAATCGGCCCGCAGCCCATGCTTTTGCAAAGCCCGGGCGGTCTGACTGCCCACGGCGGCCAGTTTTTTGCCAAAAAGAGCCCGGCTGTCCAGGCCCGCTTCCCACAGTCCCTCAAAGAAACAGGCCACGCCGTGGGGGCTGGTGAAGAGCAGGGCGGTGTAATCCTTTAGGTCAGGCAGAGAGAAGGGCAGCTTTTCCCGTGCGATCGCCGGGAGTAGGTCGGCCTGGGCCCCCAGCTCTTCCAGACGGCTTTGCAGGCGGGAGCCCTCCTGCCGGGGCCGGGTCACCAGAATCCGCTTACCCTTGAGAGGCAGGGCATCGAACCAGTCAAACTGGGGAGAGAGGGACGCCACCTTGCCCACCAGCAAAATGGCGGGGGAAGTGACCTGTTCCTTCTGCACCGTCTGTCCCAGGCGGGAAAGGGTGGTGAGGATGGTGCGCTGATCCGGCCGGGTGCCCTTTTCGATGATGGCCGCCGGCATCTCTTGTTCCATGCCTGCATCCAGCAGGCCCTGGGCGATCTGAGGGGCGGTGGACACCGACATGAGGAAAACCAGAGTGCCCTGGAGCCGTACCAGGGCGGGATAATCCAGCGTCAGTTCGCCGTCCTTCTTTTTGTGGCCGGTGATGATGTGCAGGGAGGAGCAGAAGTCCCGGTGGGTCACCGGGATGCCGCCGTAGGCCGGAGCGGCCAGGGCCGAGGTGATGCCGGGGATGACCTGGAAGGGCACTTGTTCTTTCACCAGCTCTTCCAGCTCTTCGCCGCCACGGCCGAAGAGGAAGCAGTCGCCTCCTTTGAGCCGCACTACATCCTGTCCCTTCTTGGCTTCTTCTGCCAGAATCTGGTTGATCCGCCACTGGGGCACGGGATGCTCTCCCGATCGCTTGCCCACATCGATCTTTTTGCACTCCGGGGGAATGAGGTTCAGGACCCCTTCGCCCACCAGACGGTCATAAACCACCACATCGGCTTTTTCCAGAGCTTCCCGTCCCTTGCAGGTGAGCAGACCAGGATCTCCCGGTCCGGCGCCCACCAAAGTCACTTTTCCTTTTGTCATTTGCCCCTCCTTGCAGCCATTGTCCGGGCTAGCGTGGTTCCCAGTTCTTCTGCGTCAGTCACAGAGCCCCGGATCTCATCGATCTCCCAGCCCTGCTCGTCCCAATATAGGCCCCGCAGACGGAGGGTTTCCCCATCCACCTGGGCGTAGGCCGCCACCGGGGAAGAGCAGCCCCCGTCCAAAAACCGGACAAAGGCCCGTTCGCACAAAGCGCAAGCGGTGGCATCTTTGTCCTCCACTTCCCGGAGCAGGGAACGGTCAAAATCCTCCCGGCCCTGGACAGCCAGGATGCCCTGGCCGGCAGCGGGCAGCATTTCCTCCGGGGAAAACAGGCGGCTGATCCGCCCTTCCAACCCCAGGCGGTGCAGTCCGGCGGAGGCCAGCACCAAAGCGCCGTAATCCCCCCGGTCCAGCTTTTCCAGGCGGGTGAGCACATTGCCCCGTACCGGTTCCACACGGCAGCCGGGGAAGAGCTTTTCCAACTGGATGCGCCGCCGGGCGCTGGCGCAGCCGATGGGCTTGGTCAGATCCAGCTCTGTTTGTCCCTGGGGCAGCACCAGAGCATCCCGGGGATCTTCCCGCCGGGAATAGGCCAGGATGGGAAGGCGGGGGTCTGTTTCCATGGGCATATCCTTCAGGCTGTGGACGGTGATGTCCGCCCGCCTGTCCAGAAGGGCCTGGTCCAGTTCACGGACAAAAAGGCCCTTGCCGCCGATTTTGTCCAGAGTGCGGTCCAGGATCTTGTCCCCGGTGGTTTTCATGGTAACCAGCTCCACCTGATAGTCCGGGTGGTGCTTTTGGATGAGATCGGTGACGATCCGGGTCTGGAGCACCGCCAGCCGGCTTTCCCGGCTTCCCACGAGCAGTTTTTTCATTGTTCCAACAGCCTCCTGATCTGCCCAGCCCGCTGGGCGACTGCGGCGTGATCCCGGCCGTCGCCGGCAACGCCGATGGTGATAGGCCCGTCCTCAATGAGGGCGGGAAAATAAAAGGTGCATTCCTCCCGCCGGTCGGCCACGCTGACAAAGGCCCCGGCCTGTTTTCCCAGCTGTCCCGCCAAAGCGTTGACCTGCCGGTCGTCGGTGGCGGCCACCAGAAGGAAGGCCCCCTTTTCGTCTCCCGGGGCAAAGGTGCGGCGGGAGACGGTGGCAAGCCCCTGCTTTTCCAGCTCCAGAATGTCCGGGTGGAGGGTGGGGGCGATGATGTGAAGGGAAAAAGCAAAGCGGGAGAGGGTACGGCACCGGCGGGCAGCAATGGCGCCGCCGCCGATGACCACCGCTTTTTTTCCTTGGATATCACAAAAAAGGGGAAAGTGGTTTTTCTGCTCCATGTTCAGCACCCGGAGACCCGCTGGGCCCGATAGCTTTCCCATTTGTGCAGATCCTGACGGTATTTTTCTACGATCTCCTGGGCTTGCTGGAGCAGTACCGCCCGTTCCCGGGTGAATTCCTCCCGGCCCAGGGTGTCAATGTCGTAGAGGGCGGCCTTTTCGCCGCAGGCGGGATCGATGTCCCGGGGCACTGCCAGGTCGATGAGATACCGGGGGGCTTTGGCAAGGCGGGAGAACTCCGCCCAGTCCACGGTATAGTGGGGGCTGGAGGTGGCGCTGACCAAAGCGTCAAAGCGGGGCATTTCTTGGTAGCGCAGGGCGTAGTCAAAACTCTCCGCCCCTTCCGGCACCTGGATCTGACCATGCTTATACTGGCGCAGGGTCATGCTCACCGAAAAGCCCTGTTCCAGCAGCCGGGAGCACACCAGGCGGCCGATCTCCCCGTTGCCGATGACCAGCACATTGCGGGGAGCATCCGGAGCGTTTTGCAGGATCTCCAGCGTTTTGGTGGCCACCGACGCTTCCGAACGGGTGAAGCGCAGGGTGGTTTTGATCTTTTTGGCGGCCGTGACAGCGGTACGGAAAAACACCTCCAGCAGGGAGTCGGCGCAATGCTCTTCCCGGGCCAGGGTGATGGCGTTTTTCACCTGGGTGATGATCTGATCCTCTCCCCAGATCTGGGAGAGGGCGCCGCTGCCCAGAAGGCACAGGTGGTCAAAGCACTCTTCTCCCCGGCGCACTTTGTAAAGGCCCTGACAGTCTTCAAAAGGCAGATTGGCCGCCTGGCAGAACAGGGCGAAGGGATCGGGGGAGAAGCCTTCCCGGCAGGAAAGGTAGATCTCGGTGCGGTTGCAGGTGGAAAGCAGCACCGCCCCCTCCACCATCTCCATGTGGAACAGGGCCTGGAGGATCTGTTGCTGGCGGCTTTTGGCCAGGGAGAACCGCTGGCGGATGTCGATACCGGCCATGGAATGGTCGATGCCGGCCATGGAAATATTCAAAAAAACACATCTCCTGTCTTGTGTGAGGATAAAAGGCAAAAGAAAAGCCCCGGCGGAAAACAGGCCGGAGCAGACCTCCCCCAGGGAGATCAGACCGCTCATTTTCCGTATCCGCGCAAAAAATGAAGGGCGACGGTGAAGGCAGGTGTTCTGGCTTTGCGTCATGGCGCACCGCCGCCTTCCCGGAAAACCAGTGGCCAGGGCGGGCGCTCGGCGTTTACAGCAACGGGATTGCGCGGGATTTGCACCCGGCTTCCCTCTTGGCCCCAAAGGGACCTTCACCGCGTTTGGTTGTTTCGGCCCGGGAACATTCAGCCCCAGTCCAGTACCTTATTATATAGAAACCGCTCTGCCTTGTCAAATGAAAGGGGTGGGCAAAAGTCAAAAAAACCCTTGCAATGGAGCGGGAATTTTGGTATTATATAGCTAATTTATTTTACAGCGAAGGAGCGACGACTCTTGGATGAGCCGCCTTTAACCGGCACCGAGCCGGGACAAAAACGAAAGAAGGATTTTGCCGCAGCTTGCTTTGGCGCCGCCTGATGGCGGGGTCTGTGTTTGCTGCGGCTTTTGGTTTTGTCCGAACGGCGCTTTTTTGCGGAATACCCACATTTATTTTTTAGGAGGAAGATCATTCAATCATGGACAGTCACAGTATGCTGCTTATCGGGGTTCTGGTGGTTCTGATCGCCATGTCGGCCTATTTTTCCGCCACTGAAACGGCCTTCACATCCTTCAACCGCATCCGGCTGAAGAACATGGCCCAGGCGGGAAGCAAAAAGGCTCAGCTGGCTCTGAACCTTTCGGAGAACTACGATAAGCTCCTTTCCACCATTCTCATCGGCAACAACATCGTCAACATTTCTTCGGCTTCTCTGGCCACCGTCATCTTCACCAAGTATTTCGGCAATGCCGGCGTCACCCTTTCCACTGTGGTGATGACCGTCCTGGTGCTGATCTTCGGTGAAATCTCCCCCAAGAGCCTGGCCAAGGAATCCCCTGAGCGTTTTGCCATGTTCTCCGCTCCCATTATGCGCCTGCTTTTGTGGGTGCTTGCTCCGGTGAACTGGATCTTTATGCAGTGGAAAAAACTCCTTTCCATGGTGTTTAAAGCCCAGGAGGACAAAGGTATCACCGAAGAAGAGCTGCTGACCATTGTGGACGAAGCCCAGAATGACGGCGGTATCGGCGAGCAGGAAGGCGAGCTGCTGCGTTCGGCCATTGAGTTCCATGAGTTGGATGTGTCCGATATCCTCACTCCCCGGGTGGATGTGGTGGCTGTTTCGGATAAAGACACTCCCGAGGAAGTGGCGGAGCTGTTCCGCTCCACCGGGTTCTCCCGTCTGCCCTATTATGAGGACACCATCGACAATATCCAGGGCGTCATCAACCAGAAGGATTTCTACGGCCGGAAAGATTGGAAAGCTCCTGTGAAGGAAGTGGTCAGCTCGGTGCTCTTTATCACCGACTCCATGAAGATCTCCCGGTTGCTCCATCTGCTTCAGCAGAACAAGGCCCACATGGCCGTGGTCACCGATGAATACGGCGGCACCGCCGGTATCGTCACACTGGAAGATGTGATCGAAGAACTGGTAGGCGACATCTGGGATGAACACGACGCTGTGGAAGAAGAGGATTTTGAGAAGATCGCCGAGCGCCGTTACCGTGTGGAAGGCAGCGCCGATCTGGAGGAAATGCTGGAACTGTTCGGCATGGAAGAAGATCCGGAGTTGGATGTGAGCACCGTCAACGGCTGGGTGCTGGGCGTGCTGGGCCGCATCCCCAAGGAAGGGGAAGTGTTCCAGTATGACAAGCTCACCGCTAAGGTGACCAAGGCCGATGAGCGCCGGGTCATTGAGGTGGAAGTCAACGCCGACTGATTTTTATAAAAGAACAAAAAGGTCCCGGGTCTCTGCCCGGGACTTTTTTTGTTTTTCATCATACCCCCTCCCCCAGGGGGTGGCTGATAAGGTGATGGCGAAAAACAAAAAAAGAAAAGAAAAAATCCAGTATTTGCAGGGGAGAAACGGTTGACAAAGAAGAGTGGGCGTGCTACCATACAGTCAGGCCCCCTCCCAGGGGGGTGGGGGATAGGAAAGGAGAAATCCCATGTCGAGACATTATGATAAATCCCTGGACAACCGGCTGGCCGCCATCGAGGGCCATGTGCGGGCGGTGCGCCAGATGCTTACCGAGGACAAAGAGTGCGAAGACATTCTTTTGCAGCTGTCTGCCATTCAGGGTTCCCTGGAGAAACTGGGGAAGATCATTTTGAAGGATCATCTGAATAACTGCGTAAAGGAAGGCATCCAGCGGGGAGATACCCAGGTGCTGGAGCGGTTCAATCAAGTGCTGGACAAATATCTGTAAGGAGCCGGCCAAAGGAGGAGAGGACAATGCCCAACCCCAAGGAGAACACCATGCATTCGCATGAGCATGATCACGAGCACGAAGGCTGCGGCTGCGGACACGACCATAGCCATGAACACGAGCACGAAGGCTGCGGTTGCGGTCACAGCCATGACCATGAGCACGAAAGTTGCGGCTGCGGCCACGACCACAGCCATGATCACGAGCATGAAAGCTGCGGCTGCGGTCACGACCATGGCCACGATCACGAGCACGAAAGCTGCGGTTGCGGTCACAGCCATGACCATGAGCACGAAAGTTGCGGCTGCGGTCACAACCACGGCCACGATCACGAAAACTGCGGTTGCGGTCACGACCACGGCCATCATCACGAGCATGAAAGCTGCGGCTGTGGCCACGATCATGGTCATGAGCATCATCACCATCATCACACACCGTCGGCCGGAATGAGCCGGAAGGTGTATATCATCGATGGCTTAGACTGCGCCAACTGCGCCGCCAAAATCGAGCGGAAGATCAATCAGCTGGAGGAAGTGGAAGAGGCCACCCTGACCTTTGCCACGAAGCAGCTGCGGGTCACCGCCAAAGATCCGGACGCCCTTTTGCCTCAGATGCTGGAGATTGCCCGCAGTGTGGAGGGCACCGCCACCATTACCCCCCGGGGGGAGAGTGTTCCCCAGGGAATGCGCCGGAAGACCTACCGCATCGACGGTCTGGACTGCGCCAACTGTGCCGCCAAGATCGAAGGGAAGATCAATCAGATGGAGGAAGTGGAGGAGGCCACACTGACTTTCGCCACAAAACAGCTGCGAGTCATTGCCAAAGACCCGGACGCCCTTTTGTCCCGGATGGTGGAGATCGCCCGCAGCGTGGAGGGCACCGCTACCATCACCCCTTGGGGAGATGGCCGGGAGACCGAGAAGGAAAAGAAAGACGAAAAAAAGGAAGAGCGGCGGGATCTTCTCTTTATCCTGCTGGGCGCCTGCCTGTTTGTGGCCGGTGAAGTGCTGGGCCATGTGCTGGGCGGGGCGGAAGACTCCCTGTGGCTGCGGGGCATTTTCCTGGTTTCTTATGTGATTCTGGGCGGCGAAGTGCTGCTCACCGCTTTGAAAAACCTGACCCGGGGCCATGTGTTTGACGAAAACTTCCTGATGAGCATTGCCACCCTGGGTGCGCTGTGCATTGACAACTTCCCCGAAGCGGTGGGTGTCATGCTGTTCTACCGGGCTGGTGAATACTTTGAGCACCGCGCTGTGGAAAAGAGCCGCAGCCAGATCATGGAGGCGGTGGACCTGCGCCCCGAAGTGGTGGAGCGGGTGCTGGGTGAAGGCAAAACCGAAACCATCCCTGCTTCCCAGGCCCAGGTGGGAGACATCCTGCTGGTGCGCCCCGGCGACCGGATTCCTTTGGATGGCGTTGTCACAAAGGGCGAAAGCCGCATTGATACTTCCCCGGTTACCGGTGAGCCGGTGCCGGTGAAGGTGACCGAAGGCAGCCCGGTGACCTCCGGCTGCGTCAATACCTCCGGCCTGCTGGAAATGCGGGCGGAAAAAGTGCTGGAAGAGTCCATGGTTACCCGTATCCTGGATTCGGTGGAAAATGCCGCCGCCAGCAAGCCCAAAATCGACCGGTTCATTACCCGGTTTGCCCGGGTCTATACCCCGGTGGTGGTGGGATTGGCTCTGGCCACCGCCATTCTGCCCTCTCTCTTCACCGGCGACTGGGGCTACTGGATCTATACCGCCCTGACCTTCCTGGTCATCAGCTGTCCCTGTGCCCTGGTGCTCAGTGTGCCCCTGGCCTTCTTTGCCGGCATCGGTGCCGGTTCCAAAAAGGGCATCCTCTTCAAAGGCGGCGTCTCTCTGGAAGCCATGAAAAATGTCAAGGCTGTGGTGATGGACAAAACCGGTACCATCACCAAGGGCAACTTTGTTTTGCAGCAGGTCGATTCCCTGGAAGGTGTGGATTCCCAGAAAGTGCTGGAAGTGGCTGCCATCTGTGAACAGAACTCCACCCATCCCATCGGCGTCAGCATCCTGGCCGCTGCCAAGGAAAAGGGCATTGCTCTGGAAAAGCCCCAGCAGGTCACCGAACAGGCCGGTCAGGGTATTTCCGCCCAGACCTCCCAGGGCCTGGCTCTCTGCGGCAACCGGAAGCTGCTGGAAAACCATGGGGTGCAGGTGTCCGATCTGCCTTCCCACAAGGAAGGCACCCAGGTGCTGGTGGCCCTGGATGGAAAAATGCTGGGCAGCCTGCTCATCGCCGATACCGTGAAGGAGGAATCTCCTTCGGCCATCGGCAAGATCAAGAGCCAGGGCATCGCCACCGTGATGCTCACCGGCGACGGGCCGGAAAGCGCCCAGGCCGTGGCAGAAAAGACCGGAGTGGATCAGGTCTTTGCCCGTCTGCTTCCCGAAGAGAAGCTGGGTAAACTCCAGCAGGTGCGGAAAGAGCGGGGAGCGGTGATGTTTGTAGGCGACGGCATCAACGACGCTCCGGTGCTGGCTGGCGCCGA
>CALLCY010000005.1:0-9509 GCA_938000015.1 uncultured Clostridia bacterium | reverse complement strand
CCTCCAACGAAGGCCGGGGCTATGTGCTGCGCCGCCTGCTGCGCCGGGCCGCCCGTCATGGCCGCCTGCTGGGGCTGACTCAGCCTTTCCTGGCGGAAGTGGCCGAAACCGTCATCCAGGAAAACGAGGGCGCTTATCCCGAGCTGCGGGAAAAAGAAGAATATATCAAAAAGCTCATCCGCACCGAGGAAGAGCGCTTTGCCGCCACTGTGGAAAGCGGTCTTGTGAAGCTGGATGAGAT
This sequence comes from uncultured Clostridia bacterium, assembly GCA_938000015.1. Lineage (GTDB taxonomy): Bacteria > Bacillota > Clostridia > Oscillospirales > Butyricicoccaceae > Pseudobutyricicoccus. Next base: position 9,268 of record CALLCY010000005.1, on the reverse strand, counting down.
GATCGCCGCTCTCCGTGGCAATGGGGACACCCTGTCCGGCGAGGACGCTTTCAAGCTGTATGACACCTATGGATTCCCGGTGGATCTGACAGTGGAGATCCTGGAAGAGCAGGGCTTCAAATTGGCCCGTCAGGCTTTTGAAGAGATGATGCACGCCCAGCGGGAGCGGGCTCGTCAGGCTCGAGGCAACACCACAGGGCTGGGCTGGGCCGGAGACGATGTGTCCCTCAAGGAGCTGCCCACCACTGTGTTCACCGGCTATGATAAGCTGGAGGACACCGGCAAGGTGCTGGCCATTGTCACCGAAGGGGAACTGGCCGGTTCTCTCAGCCAGGGGGCACAGGGCACTCTGGTACTGGATCAGACTCCTTTCTATGCGGAAAGCGGCGGTCAGAGCTGGGATACCGGTGTGATGCGCCGGGAAGGAACCCTTCTCCAGGTGCTGGCTGTGCGCAAGACAGCCGACGGCAAGTTCCTCCACCAGGTGGAAGCCCTGGAGGGAACGGTGAATGTGGACGATACCCTCCAGGCCCATGTGGATGAGGATCGCCGCCGGGCCATTATGCGGGCTCACTCAGCCACCCATCTGCTGCAGAAGGCCCTGCGCACTGTGCTGGGCAACCATGTAGAGCAGGCCGGCTCCTTGGTGGAGCCCGACCGTCTCCGTTTTGACTTCACCCATTTCAGCGCCGTCACTCCGGAAGAGCTGATGGAAGTGGAAAAGCAGGTGAACCAGGAAATCCTGCGGGATGATCAGGTGGATATTTCGGAAATGCCCATTGAAGAAGCCAAAAAGCTGGGGGCTATGGCTCTGTTCGGCGAGAAATACGGCGATCAGGTGCGGGTGGTCCGGATGGGCGATTATTCCATTGAACTGTGCGGCGGTACCCATGTGCCCAACACCGCTCGGGTGGGTCTGCTGAAGATCGTCAGCGAGGCTTCGGTGGCCGCCGGTGTCCGTCGTATCGAAGCAGTGGTGGGCAGCCAGGTGGCAGCCATGCTCCATGAAAAAGAGCAGATGATCGCCCAGGCTGCGGCTGCCATCAAGTCCTCTCCCATGGAGCTGGTGAACAAGGCCCAGCAGACCATGAACGACCTGCGCCAGGCTCTCCACAAGGTGGATAAACTCAGTGCCCGGGTGGCGGCTCTCCGTTCGGTGGAGATGCTCAACTTTGCCCATACCGCCGGAGAGAGCGGTGTCAATGTGCTGGCCATGAAGGTGGACGATATGAGCGCCGATATGCTGCGCACCCTCAGCGATGATCTGCGGGATAAGGCTCCCAATCTGGTGAGTGTGCTGGCTCTGGTCACAGAGGAAGGCAAGATCAACTTTGTGGCGGCCTGCGGCAAGGAAGCGGTGAAGAAGGGCGCCCATGCGGGCAACATTCTCAAGCAGGTGGCCAAGATGACCGGCGGTGGCGGCGGCGGACGCCCGGACAGCGCCACAGCGGGCGGCAAAGACCCCTCCAAGCTGGAAGCGGCTCTGGAAGCAGTGAACAACATCGTGGAAGAAATGGTAAAGTGAGGGATTTGGAATGGATTGCCTGTTTTGTAAGATTGTAAAGGGAGAAATCCCCTCCAAGAAAGTTTACGAAGATGAGAAGGTCTATGCCTTCTATGACATTGAACCGGCAGCGCCGGTACACTTCCTGGTCATCCCCAAGGAGCACATCATGAGCTCCTGCAATGAGGTGACCGAGGAGAACAGCGCCATCATCGGCTATATTTATCAGGTCATTGCCAAACTGGCCCGGGAACTGAAGCTGGACAAGGGCTATCGGGTGGTGACCAACTGTGGCGAAGATGCCGGGCAGACGGTGCAGCACATTCATTTCCATGTGCTGGCCGGCGGGCCTTTGGGCAAGATGGCCTGATTTGAGATGAAGCAGTGGCTGGGACGGTTTCCGGCGCAGCGGCCCCTTTGTTGGGCCGCTGCCGGTGCTGTCTGCGCCATTTTTGGCAGCGCTTTGGCATTTTGCCACGGTTTCGCTTTGGGAAAGCTGGCATTGGCCGGAGCGCTGTTTTTCGGTTTGTTTCTGCTGACCCTGCCTTGGGGACGGCGGAACGGCCTTTTGCTGTGCCTGGCCTTTGTGGGGCTGGGCACAGCCTTTTTCGGATTTTGGCGACTTGTTCGGGCAGAGACCCAGCTGGCTTTCAGCGGCTGGTCGGGAACTATGGAATGTATGGCTCTGGAGGAAGCCCAGGGCAAAGGCAACTATGGGCTGGTAGAGGTGCGTGTTCTGGCTTTGGGGGAGGAGAAAGTGGACTTTTCCTTGCCCCTTTACCTGGAGGATGGCTCTCCTGAAATAAAGGCCGGAGAGCACTTGGCAGTGGAAGTGCGTCTGTCCCGAGCGCCTTTGGAACCCCGGCGTGGTTTTTCGCCGGAGGGGATCTTTTTGCAGGCATCCCAAACCGGAGAGCTTCAAATAAAAGATGGAGAAAAGCCTTGGTGGCTTCGGTTGCAGGATTTGAGCCAGCAAGTGGCAGAAGTGGCCGGGAAATGGCTTCCTCAAAGAGAAAGTGCTTTGCTCACCAGTATCATCACAGGAAATAAGGAGGATTTCACGATCCAGCAAAGGCGGGATCTGAACCTCAGTGGCACAGCCCATCTGGCGGCGGTGTCCGGGCTTCATGTGTCCAGTTTGTTGGGCGTGGCTTTCGTTCTTTTTGGGAAAAAGGTCGGGAGTCTTGTGGGAATTCCGCTGTGCCTGATGATGGTGGTGCTGGCTGGGGGAACGCCCTCGGTACTGCGGGCGGTGATCATGGCCTTTTTCGCCATGGCCGCTTTTTGGATGGGCCGGGAGAAAGACACACTGTCTTCTCTATCGGCGGCCCTTTTGCTGTTGCTTCTGGCTTCTCCCATGAGCGTGCTGGATGTGGGATTGCAGCTTTCCTTTGCTTCGGTATTGGGCATCGGGCTGCTCTTTCCGCCGATGCAGCAGGTTATTCTGGAAAAATTGGGCGGGAAGCACCGCTTGCTGGGAAAGCTTCTGAAGGGTATGGCGGTGACGCTGACGGCCCAGACCTTTACCCTGCCCATTGTAATATTGGCCTTTCAGCGGGTATCCCTCCTGGCCTTGTTTTCCAATTTGCTCATTGTGCCGTTGCTGGCGCCGGTGCTCGTGTTGGGGCTTTGCTTTGTGGTGGCGGGCAGCTTTTGGCCAATATTGGGAAAAATACTTTCCCTGGTGCTTCACCCCATGCTTTGGTGGATCGATCTGGTGCAGCGAAAGACGGCGGCGCTCCCCTTTTCTTCGGTGAGCAGCGGTGGTGTGATGCTGTTCTTTTCCCTTTTGGGGTTGGGCGTGACCCTGTTCTTCTTCCGGAAAAAAGGGGCTGTGGGCCGAGGGCTTGCTACCTATTTTCTCTGCGGTTTTGTTTGCCTCAGCGGAGTTGGCATGGAGCAGGCGTTGACCCTTTCTCTGTCGGTGGTCAACTGTGGCGGCAGCGGTCTTTTGCTGGTGGGAGAGGCGGGACAGCTTACCGCTTTTAGTGTAGGAGAGCTGAAAGGGGACAATTTTTACTGGGGTGCCCAGGATACCCTGGACCGGATGGGCCTGGCCCAGGTCTCCCATTTGTGGCTTACAAGCACGGAAGGGATCGCTCCTATTGCGCCACCGGAAGACCGGTGGGCCGAGGTTCAGCGAGTCACCGCACCAAAAGGAGTTCTTTCTTCACTGATGCTGGGGGAGGAGAAGCAGGTCTATGAGCAGGGAGGACGGTTTTCCTTTTGTGGAGGGGAAGGCGCTTTGATCCCTGGGGAAAAGGGTTATCTGCTCCAGCTGGCTTTGCCTTCCTGCACGGTGCTGGCCACCTGTGGTCAGGACATGGGAGAGGTACTGACGGCGGTGAAAGAACAGGATCTCCAGTGTGAGATCTTGTTGGTGGATCAAAAGGCGGCGGAGGACTTGCCTCGGCTGACAGCCATCTGCCGCCGCACGGGCTGTCAGATGCTGGTGTACGCTCGTTCCTCTTATGGAGGGGAAAGTGCCTCATTGGGCGCAGCATTTTCCGGCCCTATTCTCTATCTGGAGGAAGGGGAGCGAATGGATATGGAGTTGTGGGCGGCGGGAGCCGCCGGGGAGGACGAAGAATGAAAAAGGGCGAAAAGAATGTGGCATACGATAAGCTGCGCCAGGATGTGGATCAGGGCAGCTTGGAAAAGCTTTACCTGTTTTATGGGGAAGAAAGCTATCTGAAAGAGCATTATCGGGACCGGATCTTTTCCCTGATCGGTGGAGAGGGGTTCGCCCAGTTCAATCAGGTGGTGCTGGATGGGGACAGTCTGACCTTGGATGACCTGGTTGACAGCGTAGAAAGTCTACCGGTGATGAGCGAAAAAAAGCTGATTCTCATTCGGGATCTGAACCTCAGCCGTCCGCCCGCCGGGCTGCGGGAGCAGCTGCCGGAGATCCTGGAAAATCTGCCGGATACCCTGTGCATGATCCTCTATTTTGACGCTTTGGAATATAAGCCGGACAAGCGGCTGAAAACCTGGCAGGCTGCCCTCAAGGCCGGACAGGCGGTGGAATTTGCCAAGGCGCCCCAAGGGGAGCTGACCGCCTGGATCAAGCGGCGCTTTGCCGCTTTGGGAAAGGAGATCGACAGCGGGGAGTGTGAGTATCTTACTTTTGTCTGCGGCAGCCTGATGACCAATCTGGCCAGTGAGATCGACAAAATCGCTGCTGGAACCATGGAAAAACGAATTGACCGCCAGGCCATTGACCAGCTGGCCTCCCGGGCCCTGGAAGCCCAGATCTATCAGCTCACCGACTATATTTCCAAAGGGGATACAGTGGCCGCCATCCGCACATTGCGTGATCTGCTGGCGCTGAAATTTGAGCCGGTGGTGCTGGCCGGGTCTATCGGCAAGCAGGTACAGAAGCTGTATGCGGCAAAGCTGGCCCAGCAAGCCGGGCTGGGAGAGAGTGCCTTGATGGAGCTGTTCCATATGCGCTCCAGTTATCCGGCCAAGCTTTTGCGTCAAGCGGCGGGAAAGCGCAGCCTTCCCTGGCTGCGCCGGGCGCTGCTTTTGTGCGATCAGGCGGACAAAGAACTGAAAAGCAATACACCGGATGACGCCCGGGTGCTGGAACTCTTGCTGCTGCGTATGGCGGCCGAAAAGGAGAGGGTATCGTGATCTCCATTGAACCGGTCATTATTGTGGAAGGCCGTTACGACAAAAATAAGATCAAACAGATCTTTGATACCGTGGTGCTGGAGACCGCAGGATTTGGCATTTTCAAAGACAAGGAAAAAGCCGCCCTTATCCGCCGTCTGGCACAGACGCGGGGAATTTTAGTGCTCACCGATCCGGATCATGCTGGTTTTCTCATCCGGGGTTATCTGAAAAATATAGCGGCAGAGGGAAAGGTGTACCATGCCTACATCCCCGACCGTTTGGGAAAGGAAAAGCGGAAGGCTCATCCTTCCCGGGAGGGAAAGCTGGGGGTGGAAGGAGTCACCGAAGAGGAGATCATTCAGGCGGTGCGCCGCAGCGGTGTCGCCATGAACGGTGAGAAGGAAACCAGGGAAGAAGAAAAGCCGGTGACCAAAGCAGACCTTTATGCTCTGGGACTGTCCGGCGGTCCGGACAGCAAAGAGAAGCGCCGTTTGCTGCTGAAAAAGCTGGATTTGCCGGAGAATATGACAGCTGGAGCCCTTTTGGAGATGATCAATATTTTAGGCGGGGCGTCTCTGCTGGAGAAAGTATTAAAAGAAATATGAGTGTATAGCAAAAAAGCCGCCATACAGGCGGCTTTTTTGCTGTGTGAGATGATGAGGATAAGAGTACAGAAGGATCTCCGCCCATCCTGGAGGGCAGTCCAGGGAAAATAGCGGAAACGGATGGCATGAAACCAGGGGCTTGATACCACCCCTTTCGGTTATTTTGGAAGCGAAGAAGGAGAACATCGCTCAGTTTCCGGAGGCCAGAGGCATAGGATGGGGCAAAAGAGAGGTAAGAGCCTGCTTTCCTTCAGAAGAGAGGGCGGAAACCACAGCCATGGCTTCTTGTTCCGCCGATTGGAGAGAAAGGCCCAGTCGGAGAAACAGACGACAGAAAGTCTGTTGTTCTCTTTGGTATTGGAGCGCCAGCCGCCGGCCCAAAGGGGACAGGCGAGCCTTCCCATAGTGGGCTTTTTCCACCAAATTTTCTTCCGTAAGCTGGGAAAGGGTTTTGGACACGCTGGAGCGGGTCACATTCAGCTGGCGGGCAATGAAAACCGAAGGGATGGGGCGGTTATCCGGGCTCAGATGATGGATCGTGAGCAAATAACGGATGACAGTGGATGAAAGCATAAAGATTCACCTTTTTCAGAAGGAGGACGGCAGGGGCCTTTCGGCCCCCGCCGGCGGAGATCAACCCCGCTAAACAGAAAGATCATATCAAAGGATCAAGAAAAAACAAAGAAAAAGCAATCAGGCCAGGGCTTTGCCCAAGGCAATGCAGCGAGCTTCGTCCTCACCAGAAGGAGCGCCGCAGACCGCCAGACCCTCACCGCCGATGAGAGAGGCTCCAGCCGCAGCACATCGGTCCTGCCAGGAGCGCATCCACTCTCCGTCACCCCAGCCATACGAGCCGAAGATAGCCAGAGTACGCCCTTGCAGATGGCCTTCCAACTGGGTGAAGAAGGGATCGAATTCGGCTTCTTCCAGCACTTCCGCTCCCATGGCCGGGCAACCCAGAGCCAGTCCGTCATACTCCAGAGCCTGCTCCGGCGTGAGGGAAGACACGGGCATACATTCCACCTGAGCTCCTCCTTCCAATGCGCCCTGGGCGATCAGCTGGGCCATTTGCTGGGTGTTGCCTGTTTGGGACCAATAGATTACAGCGACTTTTTTCATAGGTATATTGCCTCCTATATCATAGATGAGATACGATCAAGCACATTCAAGAACCTGGGGAATGGTCTCGCCCCGGGCCACCCGGGAACAGAGATAGTCCCGGCAGGAGTCGTAGCGGCGGAACAAAAGCCGGGCACGGCACAGGCCGGAATACACCTTCCAGTAGCCGCACAGCTTACAGCATCGTCCCTGGTTTTGCTGAAAGGCCAGCACATCTCTGGGGGGATACCCCAGAAACAGGCCGATCTCATGGGGAAAGTCCTGGTTTTCGGCCAGCCTGGACTGGAGGAAAAGCAATTTTTCACTGAGTCCTTCCGATGGATAGCCCACCTGAGACAACATCCGACGGCAAGACTCCTGCTCCAGATGCCGCTTGAGCTTCACAGGCGAATAGACCAGGAGCAGCACGGTTTCGCACCGGCGGTCCAGAGTGAGAAACCGCAATCCCCGTTGACGAAGCACATGGCTGTACCAGGCGATCTGAGGAGCCAGTAGCCGGTATTCCTCCAGGGGCAGACTGACCAGATTGGCAGGCTTGACCCCTAGCAGGGCCGGCGCACAGTGGCGGGCCAGCAGCCGATCCAAGGTTTGTTCCATGAGTACCTCCTAAGGTTAGCGTAAGCTAACTATCGCTTAAAAAACAAAGGGAGCGAACTCCCGCTTATTTGTTAGTTAGCCAATGCTAACCACGGGTACATAATAGCATGCCATGGAAAGAATGTCAAGGGAAATTTGGATTTTCCCAAAGTCCTCTGGTTGTCCAGGCAGGTGGGGCGTGCTACAATAGGATCAGACAAAGAAACCGATTGGCGGCCTATGGCCGCAAAGGTAACAAAGCGGAAAGAGAAAGGATGATCCTCATGAGCGTTATGGAAGCCATTTTGCAGCGGAAGAGCATTCGGGCCTATCAGGATAAGCCCATCGAGCAAGAGAAGCTGGAAAAGATCCTGGAAGCCGGAAGATTGGCACCTTCGGCTACAAACCAGCAGGCGTGGAAGTTTGTGGTGGTCACCGATCCGGCTCTGCGCCATGAACTGGTGGCGGCCTGCCGAAATCAGGCCTTTGTGGAGCAGGCTCCTGTGGTGATGGTTCTTTGTGCCGATGAAGTGCGGGATATGGCCTGCGGACAGCCAGCCCGTACCATCGATTGCTCCATCGCTCTGTCCTATATGCAGCTGCAGGCGGCTGAATTGGGCATCGGCAGCTGTTGGTTGGGGGCTTTTTCCGCTCCCGATGTGGCAAAGCTGCTGAAAATTCCTGCCGGGTTCCAGGTGGTGGCGGTATCCCCCTTTGGCTATCCCGCCGAGGAAGGCCGGGTGCGCAGCCGCAAACCTATGGAGGATATTGTGCGGTATGATGCATGGGAAACAAAGAAGCAATAGATATGAATTACAAAAGGCCCCAAGAGCATTTCTTGGGGCCTTTTGTAGTGCAAAGTCATAGTAAAAAGAGAGACACAATTTAAAAGCCAGCTTTTTCAATGTGGGCTTTCAGTTTTTCAAAAGTTTCGTTGCTGATATCGTGTTCCATGCGGCAGGCGTCTTCGGCGGCTACCTCAGGGGACACACCCAAAGCCGTGAGCCATTTGGTAAGCAGCCGGTGGCGTTCATAAATGCGGGAAGCCACTTCCATGCCGCTTTCCGTCAGCTGGATCCAGCCTTCTTTGTCCATGGTGATATATCCGTTTTCCCGCAGAAGACTCATGGCCCGGCTGACGCTGGGTTTGGAAAAATTCATTTGCCGGACGATATCAATAGAACGGACCGATCCTTTGCTTTCTTTCAGCATCAGGATGGTTTCCAGATAGTTTTCACCAGATTCCAGTATTTTCACTTGATAACCTCCTAGGGAAATGGATTGGCAAATTTTATTGTATCACGAATCGCTTTCCTGCTCAAGAGTAGAAGGACTGTGCCCGTGTTCCTGCTGGGGAGAATCGGGACGGGCTCCCAGCTTGTTGACGCCGTAAACACCTAGCAAAATCAAAGCGACCGCGATAACTTGCAATACGGAAAAGGGTTCATGGAGCAGCAGCACACCGGCCAGCACCGATACTACGGTGATAAGATTATTGAAAGAAGCGGTGATGGTGACGCTGATATGGGTCAGGGCGTAGTTGATCATCAGGAAGGCTATCACCGAAGAAATCACCGACAAATAAAGAATGGCTCCCCAAAAAGAGAGGGAGGATAGAGCCTGGGCAGTGCGATGGAAAAGCTCCCCCCGGTTTTCCACAATGGCCAGCAGCACAAAGGAACAGGAGGACACAGCAAAGGTCACATAGGTCCGGTCAAAGGCGGTAAAATCCTGGGAATATTTCCGGGTGAGCAATGTATAGCAGGCGCTGCTGATGACAGCACCGATCAGCAGGAGAAAACCAGATCGGAAGAGCGTCGTGTAGGGAAAGAGTGTAGATCTCGGT
>CALLCY010000004.1:0-23488 GCA_938000015.1 uncultured Clostridia bacterium | reverse complement strand
GGGCTGGTGGGTGCTTTGTGCGCTTGTCTTCCCGCTATTTGGGCGGCGGCCGATCTCCGGCCTGTGCTGATTTTTGCCCTGTCTTTGATCTTCGGCTTGATCGGCATGGTGGATGACTATACCAAGATCAAAAAGAAGCAGAACCAGGGCTTGACGCCTTTGCAGAAGCTGCTGCTTCAGATCGCAGCGGCCGCATTGTTTGTAACAGTGCTCCGCTCCATGGGGTATATCACCGGTCATGTATACATTCCCTTTGTCAATGTGCTGTGGCAGGTGCCTTGGTTTTTGTATCTGCCCTGCGCCATCTTTGTCATCGTAGGGGCGGTGAATGCCGTCAACCTTACCGACGGCATCGATGGCCTGGCCGCTTCGGTGACAGCGGTGGTGGCACTGTTTTTTTCTGGGGTGTTCCTGGCTCTGGGAGACAGTTCGGCCGTCTTTTCCGCCGGCCTCTTGGGCGCTCTTCTGGGCTTTTTGATCTATAACAAAAACCCGGCCCGAGTCTTTATGGGAGACACCGGTTCGCTGTTTTTGGGCGGCGCTGTGTGTGGCATGGCGTTCGCCTGTGACCTGCCGTTGATTCTGGTGCCGGTGGGAATCATCTATATCGCCGAGACCTTGTCGGATATTATCCAGGTGACCTATTTCAAAATGACCCATGGCAAGCGGATCTTTAAAATGGCTCCGCTGCATCATCACTTCGAGATGTGCGGCTGGAGCGAAAAAAAGATCGTCTTTGTGTTTACTGCCATCACCTTGGTGATGTGCGTTGTTTCCTATTTGGGTATCGGGCCGTTTCTGGCCTGATGTCCGCCGGACCTTTGGAGGTGCATCCCCATTAAAACCCTAGCGGCCAGCGTGGAATTGGGCTCAAAACCCATCCGCAAGCGGAGCAAAAAGCGTCAGAGCATCGATCTGCCCTTTTTGATCCTTACCATATTGCTTTTGAGCATCGGCTTGATTACTCTGTTTTCCGCAAGCTATGTGGATGCCATCAACAGTACCCAGTCCGGTGACGGCGCCTTTTATTTCAAGCGCCAGGGAATGTTCGCCCTGGCGGGCATTGCCGGTATGCTGGCGGTGGCCTTTTGCTTGGATTACCGAAAACTGCACTATCTGGCCATCCCCTCCATGGTGGTTTCGGTTTTGCTTTTGGTGGCTGTGCTTTTTGTGGGCATCGAACACAACGATGCCCAGCGTTGGCTGAAAATCGGTGTGGAGTTCCAGCCTTCGGAAATTGCCAAGTTTTCTGTCATATTGTGTTTTGCCAGCATGATCACTGTATGGGGGCCAAAGAAAATGCGCACCTTCCGGTATGGCATTCTGCCTTTTGTGGCCATCATCGTGCTCATTGCGGCGCTGCTCTATTTTGAGCCCCATTTGTCGGCCACCGTTATCATCGGCGCCACCGGTATGGTGATGGTCTTTCTGGGCGGCGCCAACCTGGCTTGGCTGATCAGCATGGCGGCCTGCGGTGTGGGCGGCGTTGTGGGATTGATTTTTTTGCTTCCCCATGCCATGACCCGTGTCAAAGTGTGGCTGGACCCCTTCAGCGATTTTCGGGGCAAGGGCTGGCAGGGCGCTCAATCCCTGATGGCCGTGGGCTCCGGCGGCGTGTGGGGCCTGGGGCTGGGGCAGGGACGGCAGAAGCATCTGTTTTTGCCGGAACCGGCCAATGACTTTATCTTTGCCGTCATCTGCGAGGAACTGGGCATGGTGGGGGCCATCCTCATTATGATCGTCTTTGCAGCTTTGATTTTGCGAGGGTATCAGATCGCCCTGCGGGCTCCCGACCGGTTCGGAAGTCTGCTGGTGGCGGGGATCACCACCCAGATTGCCATCCAGACCATTTTCAATATGGGCGTTGTCACCGGTCTTTTGCCGGTTACCGGCGCCGCTTTGCCCTTCTTCAGCTACGGTGGCACTTCGCTGATGATGCTTCTGGCGGAAGTGGGGGTCATTTTGTCGGTGTCCCGAAGGATTCCGGCGCCGGAGCAGGGATAACAGCATCACATAAACAAAGAAGAGAATGGAGCGAACAGAGCCATGAAGATCCTTTTTACAGGAGGCGGCACAGCGGGCCATGTGAATCCCGCTTTGGCTGTGGCGGGCTATATCCGCCAGCAGGACCCCTCGGCGGATATCCGTTTTGCCGGGGCTCAGGGCGCTATTGAAGAGCGGCTGGTCAAGCGGGCCGGCTATCCTCTTTATACCTTCCCACTGGCAGGGCTTTCCCGGAAGCTGTCTCCCAAGGGACTGAAACAGAATGTGGAGGCGCTGAAAAAAGCGGCCAAAGCCAGCCGGCGGGCCGAAGAGATTCTCAAGGAATTTGCCCCTGACCTGGTGTTGGGCACCGGAGGCTATGCCAGCTATCCCGCTGTGCGGGCAGCCGTGCGCCGGAAGGTGCCCTGTGCCATGCTGGAGGTCAATGCCACACCAGGGATGGTGGTCAAGCGGATGAGCCGAAAAGCCGACTGCGTTTTCACCAGCTTCCCGGAAACCGAGCCCTACCTGAAAGGGGCAAAAAAAGTGGTGCTCACCGGCAGCCCGGTGCGGCAGGAGATTCTGGCGGCCCGGCCCAACGGCCTGAAAGAGCGGCTGTTCCCAGGAGAAAAGGGGCCGCTGGTGGTTTCCTTCTGGGGTAGCGTAGGCGCTTATTATATGAATCAGAAGATGAGCCGGTGCATCCAGCTGTGTGCTCAGGATAAAAAATTCTGCCTGATCCACGGTGCTGGAAGGAACAATTATCAGTGGATGCCGGAGACCATCGAAAAGATGGGAGTCCGGCTGGATGAAGCCAAAAACATCGATTTGCGGGAATATATTTTTGATATGGATCAGGTGCTCTGTGAAGCCGATCTGGTGATCTGCCGGGCAGGAGCTTCCACTTTGGCGGAGATTTGCGCCGCCGGAAAACCATCCATCATCGTTCCTTCTCCCTATGTGGCCGACAACCACCAGGAGAAAAATGCCAGAGTGCTGGAAAAGAGAGGGGCCGCTGTGGTGCTGCTGGAACAGGAGACCACCGGTGACAAGCTCTATGAAACCGCTTGTCAGCTTCTGTCCCAGCCGGACAAGTTGGCCGAAATGGGCCGCAGGGCCAAGGAAATGGCCAAAACCGATGCCGCCGACCGGATCTATCAGCAGATCCGCGCAGTGGCGGGAGTGTAACAGAACAACCCCCGACGAGCCGGCATAGTATGGGGTAACAATATACGCCCCCATGCCCTTTGATGGCAGGAGCGGGCGCGGGCGGATCGTCCACAGGAGGAAATACTATGAGCAGGCTTATCATTGAAGGAGGCCGGCCGCTGGAAGGGTCGGTTCGGGCCGGAGGCGCGAAAAACAGCGTACTGCCCATTTTAGCCGCTACCATCATCAGCGGTGGTGAAAGCATCGTACATAATTGTCCCGATCTGCGGGATGTGCATTCTGCCATTGCCATTCTGCGTCATCTGGGCTGCCGGGTCATCCAGGAGGGCCACACGGTGACGGTGGATTCCGCCCCCATGGACCGGTGGGACATTCCCGACCATCTCATGCGGGAAATGCGTTCTTCGGTGATCTTTCTGGGGCCGATTTTGGCCCGGTGCGGCAAAGCACGCATGACATTTCCCGGCGGCTGCGAGCTGGGGCCCCGGCCCATCGATCTGCACCTGGCCGCTTTGCGGAAGCTGGGGGTAGCCATCCAGGAGGAGGGCGGACAGATCACCGCTTGGTGTGAAAAGCCGCAAGGGTGCGATATCACCCTTTCTTTGCCCAGCGTAGGGGCCACGGAAAACATCATGCTGTTTGCCACCGCCTGCCCTGGGATCACCCGCATTGTCAATGCGGCCCGGGAACCGGAGATCTGGGATCTGCAGCAATTTCTCCAGGGCATTGGCGCCCATATTTCCGGCGCGGGTTGCCATGATGTGCGGATCGGTGGACAGATGTCTTTGAAAAAGAACACTCAGCACCGGGTAATTGCCGATCGGATCGAGTCGGCTACTTATTTGTGCGCCTGTGCCGCCACTGGAGGAAAGATCACGGTGGAGGACACCGAACCTTCTTATTTTGCCTCTGTGACCCAACTGCTGGAAGAGAGCGGCTGCGCACTCCAGGTGGGGGCCGATCGGGTGACCATTCAGGCGCCGAAACGGCTGCACAGCATAGGACCGGTGCGCACCATGCCCTACCCGGGTTTTCCCACAGATGCTCAGTCTCCCTTGATGGCGGCTATGTGTCTGGCCCAGGGCACCACGGTGTTTACCGAGAATATCTTTGAAAATCGCTATCGCCACTGTGCTGAACTGATGCGCATGGGGGCGGATATTCAGGTAGAGGGAAAATTGGCTTTGGTGCGTGGGGTAGACCATTTGACGGGAAGCGCTGTCAAGGCCACCGATCTGCGAGGCGGCGCTGCCATGGTGGTGGCCGGTCTGGCTGCACAAGGCGAGACCAGCATCGGCGAAATCGATCACATCGACAGGGGATATGAGAAGATCGAAAAGGCATATGCTCAGCTGGGAGCTTGTATCCGTCGGGAGGAATAGACCGGTGGTGGAAGTATGAAAAAGAAAAAGAGCAGTGCCCCTCCTGGGCCAAGGCCGAGAAAACGGCGGCGGCGCAGGCGGGGGCCGGGAATATTGATCAGTCTGCTGTGTCTGGTGTTGATCTGCGCTGCGATCCTGGCAGCGGTGACGGTGTTTTTCAAAGTCAAGCGTGTCACCGTATCCGGTGAAAGCCAATATAGTGCAGAAGAAGTGCTGCAGGCCGCCGGGATCGCAGAAGGGGAAAATCTGTTTTTCCTCAACAAGGTGGCCATCACTAACCGAATTTTTCGGGACCGGCCTTATCTGGATACTGTTTCCATCCGGCGGAAGTTTCCCGACACGGTGGAGATCGTTTTGAAGGACTGTGTGCCATCGGCTGTGGTCTCCTATGAAAATCGCTATTGGCTTGTGGATAAAAAAAGGAAAATATTGGAAGAAATTCCACAAGACCAAGCCGCTGGGTATTGTTTGGTCACAGGGCTTGCGCTGGAAGATCCCCAAGTGGGTGAATATTTGGATTTTTCCCAGCAGGAGCAGGGAAAAGCCCTGTCGACTATATTGAATACCGCTGAAAATAGTGGTATACTGAAAGAAATTATGGGAATCGACATGACGAAACTGTTCGAAATTCGATTGCAGTATACAGAACGCTTTGTGGTGGAATTGGGAACGGTGGAGGAGCTGGAGAAGAAAATCAGTTTCCTCAATCAAGTGGTGGAACGGTTGGGAAGCACGGACACCGGTGTGATCGATCTCACCGATCCCCAGACCGCCCGGTTCCGCCCTCAATGATCCGCATTGGGGGATCGAAGCGTTTTAAGGAAAAAATACATTGTGAGCAAGGTGGAGGCAGCTATGGGCTTTTCGTTTGATGCAGGAACAGAGAATAATGTAAATATTAAAGTAGTAGGCGTGGGCGGCGGTGGCGGCAACGCCGTCAACCGCATGATTTCCAGCGGTATCCGGGGTGTGGACTTTATCGCTGTCAATACGGACAAGCAGGCCCTGAATTATTCGGCGGCCACCATCAAAATGGCTGTGGGTGAAAAGCTCACCAAGGGCCTGGGCGCCGGTTCCAACCCGGAGATTGGCCGGAAGGCAGCGGAAGAAAGTGCCGAAGAACTGAAAAAGGTGTTGGAAAGCTCCAATATGGTCTTTATCACCGCCGGTATGGGCGGCGGAACCGGCACGGGCGCCGCTCCTGTCATTGCCCAGATCGCCAAGGAAATGGGCATCCTGACGGTGGGTATCGTCACCCGCCCCTTTGCCTTTGAGGGCAAGAAGCGCACCGACCAAGCTACCGCTGGTATTATGCAGCTGAAGGAAGAAGTGGATGCTCTGGTCACCATCCCCAATGAGCGGCTGAAATATGTGAGCGAACAGAAGATCACATTGCAGAACGCCTTTGAAGTGGCCGACAGCGTGCTGCTCCAGGCGGTGCAGAGCATCAGTGAACTGATTACTGTGCCCGGTTTGATCAACCTGGACTTCGCCGATGTGTCCACCATTATGCGCAATGCCGGATATGCCCATATGGGTATGGGCCGTGCTTCCGGCAAGGACAAGGCAGAAGAGGCCGCTAAAATGGCCATCCAGAGCCCGTTGCTGGAAACTTCCATCGCCGGTGCCCGGGGCGTTATCCTGAACATCACGGGTTCTCCTGATATCGGCTTGGAGGAAGTGGAGCAGGCGGCGGCCATGGTGCAGACGGCAGCTCATCCGGAAGCTCATATCATCTTCGGTGCAGCCATTGATGAAAATCTGGAAGATGAAGTGAAAATCACCGTTATTGCCACCGGCTTTGACGACAAACCGGCCATGCCCAAGGAGGCCAAGGCAGCGCCTTCCCAGGAAGCAGCTCCTCAGGCCCAGGCACAGTCTCAGGCAGCGCAGCCCGCAGAACAGGGAGCTGGACAAGCCTCTCAGGAACCTCAGGCTGCACAGACTGAGGAAGAAGGCCGGGCAGCCACCAGCAAGGAAGAAAAGGACCGGGCCTTTGAAGAGATCCTCAGCATCTTCAATAAACAGCACCGGAACTTCTAAAGAGAAAAAGCTGTTTTGCAAGCTGGATTTTCCATGCACTGTACGAAATAAGCACAAGGGGCGGAGATTTTCCGCCCCTTGTTTTTTTGCCTGTGGAGAAAAAAGAAAAGCTCTGAAAGCTGCAAGGCTTTCAGAGCTTTTTTCAGCTGAGCCGGGAAGGGAGGGAGATGGGAAGCACAGGGGCTAAAAGGCGAAAATCGGCAAAGGAAAAGTTGTAAGACGAAGCCAGGAGAAGGGGGCGCAAGCAACTATCCAAAGCCGGGGGATGATACAGGAGCAAGTCGATATAACAATGCTCTGTGCCGGTGGCGCCGCCCAGGACAATGCCTTTTTCCTGGCCGCTTCCCCGGGGACCCAAAGCCTGCTGAATCTGCTGCTCCAACTGATAGCGTATGGCATCGGCTTCCTCCGTGCCCAGGTATTCTTCCGGGGCAAAGGTGAGGAAGCAGGCACTGGCCCCATACTCGCTCAGACCTTCCAGGTTTTCCGTCCGTCCGGCATAATAGTCATTGATCAGACCGGTGTAGCAGGTGGAGCCCTGAATCACATCAAAGCGAGGCAGCGGACTTTCCTGGGGATGAAAACCATAGGGAACATATTGCTCATCCGGGCGCTGGATCGGAGGCAGGCCCAAAGCTTCCATGGCTTCCAGCAGCCGGCCTTTTAAATCGGTGAGGGGAAACATACCCTCTTCCGGCTGAGAAAGAGGCTGTGCTTCTGAAATATAAATATGGCTCATGCTCTCCCCCAGGGTCAGATCCAACAGCTGGTAAAAGGCTGTCAGACTGTTGGGCTGTTCCAAAGAACACAGCTGGGGATGATAAAAGGACAGGCGGAAGGTGCCGGTGGAGGGCTCAAGGCCCATATTGATCAGTACCTCGCCGCTGGAAAAACGAAGATCGAACATGGAAAAATCAAAGGGAGTGCTGCCCTGTCCCGGCAGCAGGGGACGAAAAGTCCAGCCGTCCAAAGCAGCGGGCTTGCGGCTGACCAGGTAGGGAAGAAGGTAAAAGAGAAACTCCTTCCCTTCGGCGGCAAAGGTGAATTCCCGATGGCCTCCCATGGTATATTGCAGCTGGGAGGATAACAGAGATACCCCTTGATCCACAAAAGCGATCACTTGTTGGGGATCATACAGGGCGGGATGGTCGGCCATTTGGACAAGAACAGGTTCGTTTTCCACGAACCATTGCCAAAAAGCGTCAGCTTTTTCAGAAAATGTCAAGAATAAACGCCTCTTTCTAATCTGCTTCCTCCACAGAGCAGATTAGCTCTGGGAGTAAGCTTTCGTGGTGTCAATACGGATGATGCGGCTGCCATTGTCCCACAATACCTGGAAATCCAGAAGCTCGGCTAGATCCCGCAGTTTGAAATAATTGTTGCCGCCGATGTTGTATTTTTGGGTGTCCACTGTCCGGCCGTCCAGGCTGAGAGCATCTTTGGGTTGACGGCCCAGGGTGGGGATAGTGCCCAAAGGCGGGGAGATCTCTCCTGCCACTGGCTGATAGGGCTTTCCGCGCTCGATGGATACCTGGCGGGTCGTGTTGTCCCAGCCTACATTGTATTGCTTGTTGGTGCCGTTGAGGGCGGCGGCCAGATCCCGCAGCTTAAAATAGTTGTTGCCATCGATGTTGTAGACCCCCAGGGAAAGGGGAGAACCGTTGATGGTCACCGAAACCTGGGTGGGGAGGGCTAGCACCGGGGCCGGGGAATAACTTTGGAGAAATTTGTCCACATCCTGGCTTCGATAACCGCCGGAGAAAAAGCTTTGTGCTGTGAGGGTGTCATTCTGAGTGGCGAAACCTTCCCAGAAACGGTCCATGGCGGTGCGGTATTCGCCGCCGGAAACGGTGGCGAGCTGACCATTTTTCCACATAAAATAGGAAGTGGAATTTCCATTTTCCTGATAGGCAAAGCGCTTGCGGCACAGGAGCTGGCCCTTTTCCATGGACAGCTCCCACAGGGCATAGCCGCCAGCCGGATCATTTCCCTCACAGGTGAGAAGGGCTTCTCCGGTATCGGGGTTAAAGGAAAGACGGAGATTCTGCAAAACAGAGGTGGGAGTTTGACTGCCAGGGGCCAAAGAAAGTTCCACCAGTTTTCCATCTGAACAGGTGGCCAGGGGGACAAGGGGAGACAAGGGGCCGCTGCCACCGAAAAGCTCCGGCGTGCCGTCCAGATCGATGTCGGCCAACAGGAGATAGTGGGGATTACCATCGGAGAGCAAAGTGCGCATCTCCCCTTTGTAAAGGGTCTGCCAATCGTACTCCACGGCTAGGGAAGAGAGGGACAAAACAAAAGCGAAACACAGAGCTAAAAAGCCGCTGCGAAAGTATTTTTTCATATGAAAAGCTCCTTGTTATAATATAATATGATTATAACATGAGAGCCATGGATGGAACAAGGGGGCGGAAAACTTTGCAGAAAACCGGCAGGGATTTTTACAGAAGATGATGGGGAGATATAGACAGAAAGCAGGAAAAATGGTATGCTGAACATAGAAAACGAGGTGATGATCTATGCCGATTGCCATGCCTGTTGTATGGCTCATTGCAGTGGTTGTTTTTGTCATTGCCGAAGCGGCGACAATGGGGCTGACCTCCATTTGGTTTGCCTGCGGCGCTTTGGTGGCCATGATCGCCGCTTTGCTGGGCGTAGGCCTGTGGTGGCAGCTGGCCCTGTTTGCAGCAGGTTCGGCGGTGTTGCTGGCAACCACCCGCAAGTGGGTTGGTAAGCTGAAGCTGGGGAAAAAGCCCACCAATGCCGACCGAATCGTGGGACAGAAAGCCATTGTGATCCAGGAGATCCACAACCAGATGGCCCAGGGACAGATCCGGGTGGGAGGTCAGGTCTGGACGGCCCGCAGCACGGATGAAGAGCCCATCGCCCAGGGGGCGGAGGTGGAAGTGGTACAGATTTCCGGCGTCAAAGCCATTGTACGGCCCTGGACAGAGAAGTAAGAAAAGGGAAAAGAAAAAGAGAAAATCTGATGTATGGAGGGAGAAAGTATGTTGTTGGCTGTTTTGGCAAGCTCACCCTTGCCCGTCATTCTGTTTGTCATTCTGGCAATCTTTGTGCTCATCGTGTTGGCTTCCTGTGTCACCATTGTGCCCCAGGCCAGCGCCTTTATCGTGGAGCGGTTGGGAGCGTTCAGCGGTACCTGGGAAACCGGTCTGCATTTCCGGATTCCCCTTTTGGAAAAGGTGGCAAACAAGGTGACTCTGAAAGAGCGGGTCTCTGATTTCCCGCCTCAGCCGGTGATCACCAAGGACAATGTAACCATGCAGATCGATACCGTGATTTATTTCCAGGTTACCGATCCCAAACTGTTTACTTATGGCGTGGTGCACCCCATGGCGGCCATTGAGAATCTGACGGCCACCACTCTGCGTAACATCATCGGCGAGCTGGAGCTGGACCAGACCCTGACTTCCCGGGATATCATCAACACCAAAATGCGCACCATCCTGGATGAGGCCACCGACCCCTGGGGTATCAAGATCAACCGGGTGGAGCTGAAAAACATCATTCCGCCCAAGGAGATTCAGGACGCCATGGAACGGCAGATGAAGGCCGAACGGGAACGCCGGGAAGCCATTCTGAGGGCCGAAGGTGAAAAGCGTTCCGCCATTCTGGTGGCCGAAGGCGAAAAAGAAGCTACCATTCTGCGGGCTGACGCCAGCCGTCTGGCCAAGATCGCCGAAGCTGAAGGCGAGGCCGAGGCTCTGCTCAAAGTGCAGACCGCCCTGGCTGAAGGCTTTAAGTTGCTGAATGACGCCGCTCCCACCGACAGCGTGGTGAAGATCAAGGCTCTGGAGGCATTCGCAAAAGCCGCCGATGGCAAAGCCACCAAGATCATTATCCCCTCGGAGATTCAGGGGATCGCCGGTTTGGCCGCTTCTGCCAAAGAAGTGTTCAAAGATTAAAAGGCGTGAAAGGGCCCGTTGCAAAATGGGCCAGTAAAAAAGACAGGCTGCGCACCCCTTTTGGGGGTGCGCAGCCTGTCTTTTTGCGTTCCGAATGACTTTGGATTCCGCAGGTTTCCGATCCGGACATCTGAAAAATGACAGTGCAGCGACACGAAAATCGAAAAGTATTCCACTATGATACAAGTGAATTACGGGGAATGATTTGTTGTATTCCTTCCGGACCAGTATCAGCAAATTATACAAGAGTTTATATACAATTCTTGACATTGTTTACAAAAAACAGCATCCTTTCAGCAACAGTATAGACAATGATAAGTGCATTTGATATAATGTGCCAACCAGTGCACGACCAAGACTATAAAGGGGGAAAAATATGGAATTATTAAACAGCATCATCGAATCGCTGAAGGAGGTTCTGTCCGGCAAAATTCTTGTTGTATTGCTTGTGGGAACCGGCATCTGGTTCACCGCCAGACTGGGCTTTGTGCAGTTCAGGGAATTCGGAAGCGCTTTCAAGGCGGTGTTCGGAAACATTAAACTCAAGGGGGATAAGGCAGATAAAAATGGAATGAGCTCCTTCCAGTCCCTTGCAACGGCCATCGCAGCGCAGGTAGGTACCGGCAATCTGGCCGGCGCGGCTACCGCTATGGTAATGGGAGGACCTGGTGCCATTTTTTGGATGTGGGTCAGTGCCATATTTGGCATGGCCACCATTTTTGCAGAGGCGACCCTTGCTCAAAAGTATAAGACAATTGGAGAAGATGGCGAAATAACCGGCGGCCCTGTTTATTACATAAGAGCGGCTTTCCGCGGACGCCTTGGTAAAATCCTGGCTGCTGTGTTTGCCATTCTCATAACCCTCGCTTTGGGATTCATGGGTAATATGGTTCAGGCCAACTCCATTGCAGATGCTTTTAAAGGAGCCTTCGGCATAAATCCCATGGTAATAGGCGTGATAGTAGCTGCGTTGTCTGCCTTTGTTTTCATTGGCGGTGCAGCCCGCGTAGCATCCATTACGGAAAAAATCGTTCCTATCATGGCCGCTTTCTATATTTTGGGCGCCCTTGTCATCATCGTCATGAATTTCGGCATGATTCCCGAAGCGTTCAGACAGATTGTGGTGGGAGCGTGGAATCCCGGTGCGGCCATTGGCGGTTTTGCCGGTGTTGCAGTTTCTCAGGCTGTAAAATACGGTATCGCCCGCGGCCTTTTCTCCAACGAGGCCGGTATGGGCTCTACACCGAATGCCCACGCTCTCGCAAAGGTCGAGCATCCCTGTGATCAGGGTATGGTTGCCATGATGGGTGTATTTATCGATACTCTTGTAATACTGAATCTCACCGCTCTCGTCATTCTTGTCACAGGTCAGCTTCAGTCGGTAAATCAGACTTTGAGCGGAGCGGGCCTTACCCAGATGGCCTTCAACATGGGATTCGGCAATTTCGGTAAGATATTCATCGCAATATGCATGTTCTTTTTTGCCTTTTCCACAATCGTCGGCTGGTATTTCTTTGGCGAAAAGAATGTAAAATACCTTTTTGGTCCCAAAGGCGTCAGGCCCTATGCTTTGATCGTTGTCATTCTCATCGTTGTAGGCTCTGTCCTGAAGGTAGAACTTGTATGGAATCTTTCGGATTTCTTCAATAGTTTGATGGTAATCCCCAATGTTCTCGGCCTTCTGGCTTTGTCAGGTGTTGTAAGCAAGCTCTACAAAGAGTGGGAAACATCAAAAAAGGCTGGTAAAAACAAAAAATAAGCGATAACAAACAAAAGGGTCCGTCACAGAATACTTTTGTTCTGTGACGGACCCTTTTTATGTTGTTCAGTTTTCGATGCCTTCCATTTTTTCCAGATATTCGTCATAGGTGCACATCCGGTCCACAAAGCCATCGGGTTTGAGACAGATGATCCGGTTGGCGATGGTCTGGATGAACTGGTGGTCATGGGAGCTGAAGAGCACATTGCTCTTGAAATCCATCAGGCCGTTGTTGACGGCGGTGATGCTTTCCAGGTCCAGGTGGTTGGTAGGCTGATCCAGCATGAGCACATTGGCGTTTTTCATCATCATCCGGGAGAGCATGCACCGCACCTTCTCGCCGCCGGAGAGCACCTGGGCGCTTTTGAGCACATCGTCTCCGGAAAAGAGCATTTTTCCCAAAAAGCTGCGGAGATAGGTCTCGGTGATATCGTTTTCGGAGAACTGCTCGATCCACTGGAGCAGATTTCCCTGGAAATCATCGAAAAAGGCAGAATTGTCCCGGGGGAAATAGCTGGTGGTGATGGTGGAGCCCCACTTGAACTCCCCTTCGTCCGGCTCCAGCTCGCCATTGAGGATACGGAACAGGGTGGTAGCGGCGTTTTCGTTTTCGCCGATGAAGGCAATCTTATCTCCCTTGTTCACCCGGAAGGACACCCGGTTGAGAAGCATTTCCCCGTCCACCATTTTGCTCAGGTTGGTGACGGTGAGGATTTCCTTGCCCGGCTCCCGGTCCATGGTGAAGCCCACAAAGGGATAGCGGCGGGAAGAGGCAGGCATTTCGGTGACTTCCAGCTTGTCCAGCAGTTTGCGCCGGGAAGTGGCCTGCTTGGACTTGGATTTGTTGGCGGAAAACCGCTGGATAAAGCTTTGCAGCTCCCGGATCTTCTCTTCGTTCTTTTTGTTCTGATCCCGGATGAGCTTCTGCATCAGCTGGCTGGATTCATACCAGAAGTCGTAGTTGCCCACATAGAGCTTGATTTTGGTATAGTCGATGTCCACAATATGGGTACACACATTGTTGAGGAAGTGCCGGTCGTGGGACACCACGATGACGGTTCCCGGATAGTCCTGGAGGAAGTTTTCCAGCCAGTTGATGGAGAGCACATCCAGGTCATTGGTGGGCTCGTCCAGAAGAATGATGTCGGGCTGGCCGAAAAGGGCCTGTGCCAGAAGCACCTTCACCTTTTCCTTACCCTGGAGGGTTTCCATCTGCTTTTCCAGGATGTCCACCGGCAGGCCCAGGCCCTGGATCAGGCGGGAGGCTTCACTTTCCGCTTCCCAGCCGTTCATCTCGGCAAATTCCCCTTCCAGCTCGGAGGCACGGATGCCGTCCTCATCGGAAAAGTCCGGTTTCATATAAAGGGCTTCTTTTTCCTTCATGATCTCATACAGGCGGCTGTTGCCCATGATGATGGTGTCCAGCACGGTATATTGATCGTAGGCGTAGTGATCCTGCTTGAGCACGCTCATCCGCTCGTTCTTGCCCAGGGAGACTTCGCCGTGGGAGGGTTCCAGCTCGCCGGACAGGATGCGCAGGAAGGTGGATTTTCCGGCGCCGTTGGCGCCGATGACGCCATAGCAGTTGCCGGGGGTAAATTTCAGATCCACATGGGAAAAAAGATTCTGGCCGTCAAAATTCAGGCTCACATCGGTAACTGTGATCAAAGGTGGTTCCTCATTTCTCCGCGCCGGGTATTTCTGTCTGCTTTGTGGCCCCTTCTCCTGCGCGGCGGGGAGTTGGAGGGAGCAAGACCACAACATGGTATCATATTTTATGTAAAAATCAAGGACTTTTCGGTAAACAATCGGTGGACAGAAGGGAAGTGGGCGTGTACAATAAAATCAAATGGATTTCATTTCGGGAAAGGACGGAGTATATGGTTCATATCGGAAATGACTGGGACGAGCTACTGAAAGGGGAATTTGACAAGGAGTATTACCAGAAGCTGCGCAAATTCCTGGCGTCGGAGTACCGCAGCCGCACCATTTATCCCTCGATGTACGATATTTTCAACGCCTTGAAATATACGCCCTACCATGAGGTGCGGGCGGTGATTCTGGGCCAGGACCCCTACCATGGTCCTGGCCAGGCCCACGGGCTGAGCTTTTCGGTGCAGAAAGGGGTGCCGGTGCCCCCGTCCCTCAACAACATTTATCAGGAACTGGAAGATGATGTAGGATTTCATCGTCCCAGCCATGGCTGCCTGACCCAATGGGCCCAGGGAGGGGTGCTGCTGCTGAACACCGTGCTTACCGTCCGGGCCCATGCAGCCAATTCCCATCGGGGTATGGGATGGGAGAATTTCACTGACCGGGTCATTGATCTGCTCAATGAGCGGCAGGAGCCCATGGTGTTTCTGCTGTGGGGAGCCAATGCCCGGTCCAAACAAAAGCGCATCACAAATCCCAATCATCTGGTGCTCACGGCCCCCCATCCCAGTCCGTTGTCGGCCTATCAGGGCTTCTTTGGCTGCCGCCATTTTTCTCAGTGCAATGCCTTTTTGCAGCAGCATGGCCAGCAGCCCATCCAGTGGCAGTTGGAAGAATAACAGTATAAAAAATCTCCCGGCCATATGCCGGGAGATTTTTTATACTTTAGGGCTGTACATGAGTGGAGCCGAACACATTGGTGGAATCCAGATAGATTTTGGGGGAGTTTTCCGGCAAACCGGAGGGCATCAGGTTGTGGGTGCGGCCGAACAGGGAGACGCCCTTGGTGTAGACCAGAGTATTTTCCGGCAAAAGCAAGTGAATGGAACCGAAAACGGCGGTGGTCTCCAGTTGGATATCCTGGGCGATGACGGCGTCCCGCAGATCCACTGTCAAAGAACCAAAGACCGCAGTGAGGCGGGCGCCGCCGGTGATTGTATTGGTAATACGCCGGGTCTCCCGGGAAAAGACGGCGGAAAGCTCCGGTGCATGACTCAGATCCACAGGCGGAACCTCTCCGGCGGGCACCGGCACCTGCCGGGGCCGAGCCAGAAGGCCGATGCCCAGAATGATGAGCAGAGCAGGGAAGAGCAGCTGGATCATCCGGTGCCAGCTGAGAATGCCCTGGGCGGAAAACAGCAGCATCAGGCCGAAAACCAGACCTAAGGAGTTGCCGGTGTCAAAGCCGTTTTCCACAATGGAAACTACGCAGGGGATGATGATAAACAGACTCCACCATCCAGCAAAGAACAAATCAAAATGCCAAAAGCCCATCACATCCCCGGCGTAGCCCAGGCCAGCCAGGATGAGAAGGACGCCTAAAAGAATACGGGACCATTGCTGTTTCATGGAAAGACCTCCCTTTTGTTATGGGTTTTCCGGCAGAATGGAGCCGGTGAGCCAGCCATCCTCCGAAAGGCCGGTGATGCGCACCGAACGCAGTCGGTTGTGCAGTCCTTTTTCCTCTATCCGCACTTCACAGTATTCCGGGGAGAAGCCGCTGGACAGTCCATCCTTCTCCTGCTCAAAGAGAACCGGCAGCACTTGGCCTACCTTGGAGCGGAGAAAATTCTGGTGAAGCGTATGAAAGCGTCCGATTGCTTCCCGGCTCCGTTCTTCCTTTTCCCTCTGGGGAATCTGGTTGGGCATGGAATAGGCCGGGGTGCCTTTGCGCCGGGAATAGGGGAATACATGGACCTGGGCCAGGCCGCAGGCTTCCACAAAAGCCAGGCTCTCTTCAAAATCCTCCCGGCTTTCACCGGGGAAGCCCACGATCAGGTCGGTGGTCACAGCGCAGCCGGGATAGGCCTTTTGCAGCATTTCCACCGATTGGGCATAGCGTTCTGGGGTGTATTTCCGGTTCATGCGGCGCAGGGTGTCCGGGCAGCCGCTTTGCAAGGACAGGTGGAAATGGGGACAGAGATTGGGATATGGCCCCACTTCCTCCAGAAATTCCGGGGTGATGGTCCGGGGCTCCAGGGAGCCTACCCGGATACGGGTATGGGGCGCGGCTCGGCAGATGGCGGCCAGCAAAGCGGCCGGGGAGGGGTGATCGGGCAGATCAATGCCATAGGAACTGACTTCGATGCCGGTGACCACGATTTCCTGGTAGCCTTCTTTTTCCAGGAAAGCGGCCTGACGGACGGCTTCCGTGAGAGGAATGGAGCGGCAGCGGCCACGGGCATAGGGGATGATGCAGTAGGTGCAGAAATTCTGGCAGCCATCCTGCACCTTGAGCAAAGCCCGGGTGCGGCCCCGCAAACCTCCGGCGGGAAGCACTTCAAATTCCCGGGCTTCCTGCACGGCGCTACCGCCGGAGAAGGAAGCCTCAGCCTGGGCCTGTTCGGCCAGTTCCACGATCTGGCCTTTGCATCCGGTGCCCACCACAATGTCGGCGCCGCACATCTCCCGGGCTTGCTCCGGCTCCATCTGGCTGTAACAGCCGCAGACGATGAGAGTAGCCTGGGGGTTGATCTTTTTGCACCGGCGGGCGGCATTGCGGGACTTTTTGTCACTGAGAGCGGTGACAGTGCAGGTGTTGACGATATACACATTAGCGAATTCGTCAAAGGGCACGATGGTGTGCCCACGCTGTTCAAAGAGCGTCTCCAGAGCCTGGGTTTCAAATTGATTGGTTTTGCAGCCCAGGGTGTAAAATGCGATTTTCATAATTCACCTTCCAAAGGGATAAGGGTTTGTTTTGTCATCTGACAGCATTATAACGGAAAAAATCCCTGGGGTAAAGGGCGAGGAAGGTATGGGGAAAAAAGGAGGTGCATAGACTTTACCACAGGAGAAAGGGGACAGTGCGATGAAGAAATGCGGGAAGAAAGTTTTGGCCATGGTTTTGTGCTTGGGAATGCTGTGGGGAGGAGGGCAGGCCGCCCAGGTGCCGGAAAGCGAGCAGCTCCAGCAGCTGACGGGCATCCAGGCCCCCAGCGCCATCCTGATGAGTGAGGATGGTACCGTGCTTTATGAAAAGGATGCTGATACCCCCAGAGAACCGGCCAGCGTCACCAAGGTGATGACCATGCTTTTGGTGATGGAGGCCTTGGAGAGCGGCCAGATCACCCTGGATGAGATGGTAACCACCTCCGCCTATGCCGCCAGCATGGGAGGCAGTCAGATCTATCTGAAAGAAAACGAGCAGATGACGGTGGATGAGATGCTCAAATCGGTGGCGGTGGCTTCGGCCAACGACTGTGCTGTGGCGCTGGCGGAGCATCTGGCAGGCACCGAGGAGGCCTTTGTGGCCCGGATGAATGAGCGGGCCACGCAGCTGGGTATGACAAATACCCATTTTCAAAACTGCAACGGTTTGCCCGCCGAGGGTCATGTGACTACAGCCCGGGATATCGCAACTATGTCCCGTCAGTTGATCGGCCATGAGAAAATCTTTGATTATACCAAAATCTGGACCGATTGGGTGCGCAATGGCACCTTTGGCCTGACCAATACCAACAAGATGATCAATACATACCAGGGAATGACCGGGCTGAAAACCGGCTATACCACCGGGGCGGGATATTGCCTGTCGGCCACGGCGGAACGGGATGGTCTGTCCCTCATCGCCGTGGTCATGGGAGCGGCCGATTCAAAAAGCCGCAATGCCGATGCTGCTGCCCTTCTCAATTACGGCTTTGCCGGTTATCAGGCGGTGATTATCACAGCGGATCAGCCCATTATGCCGGTGAAGGTGCTGCTGGGGAAACAGGAGTATGTGCTCTGCCAGCTGGAAGAGCGGCCGCCTTTGGTGCTGAAAAAGGAGCTGGTGTCCACCTTGGAAAAGGAACTGGTGATGGCGCCATCCCTTTCCGCACCAGTGAAAGCGGGAACACGGGCCGGGCTTCTCACCATCCGCAGCCAAGGAGAAGAAATTGCCCGAATTCCGGTGGTTACGGCGGAAAAGGTGGCCAAAAAGAGCCCTGCCGGCTTGTTTTTGGAACTTTTTACAGTGTGTGCCATGGAGCGGGAAGAAGAGAGAATGTGAAAAAAAATTAAAATCTTCCAGGGAATTTGCGAAATCTTCGAGAAATCCGGTTGTAACTCTTGATGGTTTATGATATCATTTGATAAACAACTGTTAGGAGGAACGCACTTATGGTAAAAGTCTTTATGGGCCTTCCCGGAAGTGGAAAAACTAAGCATCTTATCGATCTTGTAAATAACGCTGTGGAAAACGAGTCGGGCAATGTGGTCTGCATCGAACTGGGGCAGAAGCTGCGCTTTGACCTGAACCACAACGCTAAGCTGGTGGACATCACCGAGTATGATTTCCAGGGCAGCTTTGAAACTCTGGTGGCCTTTGTCAACGGTATGTATGCCGGCAATTATGACATCACCCATATCTTCATCGACAGCACTCTGAAGATCGTGGGCAGCGATGATGTGGAAGCCATCGAATCTTTCCTGGCTCGTCTGGACGCTTTCAGCGAAAAGACCGGCGTCAAGTTCACTGTCAGCCTGAGCACCGATGTGAGCCGGGCCACAGACAAGATCAAAAAGTATTTCTAAGTGCGCGGAAGCAAGCGGGCGGGGTGCGCGGAAGCAAGCGGGCGGGGTGCGCGGAAGCAAGCGGGCGGGGCAAAAGCTCCGCCCCTTCTTTTTGCCGGAAGAAGGCAGAAATTTGGCCTTTTTCACATTCCCATTTGCCGCGCTTTATGTTACAATGATAAAAGGCCCAATGGACCCGGTGGGTTTTGCGGGCCGCAGGCATATCTTTTCGTGAACGATGAAGCAAAGAGGGTTCTGTGTGAAACGACTGGGAAAAAAGTTTTTGGCGGCGGCTTTGGCCATTGTGTCGGCCCTGTCCATCAGCGGCTGCTCGGTGGAAAGCGGTGACGCTTTGGCCAGCCTGCCCCGGCTGCCGGGAGAATATCTGGCGCTGCAGCAGCAGGTGGACGCTATTTTGGCCCAGGGATATATCCCGGCCGTGGCTGAAAGCGGCCAAAACCGTCAGGCCATGCAGCAGCAGGATATCGATGGGGACGGACAAAAGGAGATTATCTCCTTTTATCGCAGTTCCACCAGCGGTGAATATATGATCTATGTTCACAAGCGCCAGGGGGATGACTATGTGGAGCTGGGGCACGCAAAAGGATACGGACGGTATTTAAAAGAGGTATCCTATCCCCGGTGTCAAAACAATGGCGCCCGGGCCATCGCTCTCAGCTGGGGTATGGAGGATGACAGCGCTTCGGGAATGTCGGTGCACACGCTGGGCAGCGATGGGCTGAATGAAGCGTTGGCTGTCCGATACAGCAATTCCTACATTGTGGATGTGAACTACGACGGGGTGGATGAGATTTTCCTCACCGCCTTTGATCGGGTGAGCAGCGCCATGGTGATGACGGCCTATGGTTTCCGCAATGGAGAATGCAGTGAAATCTCTCAGACACCCCTGTCCTCTGATGTGAAAAATGTGGTGAAGATCACAAAGAGCACCAAACCTGGCCAGTGGGGCCTTTCCCTGTATGTGGACAGCCTGGCGGCCACCGGCGGCTATATTACCGACATTGTGGAGCTGCGCAGCGGCGTTTTGACCAATACCACCCTGGGTAGCGGCAGTAAACGCAGCGCCGCCACCTGGCGGCCGGTGAACATCACCTGCCAGGATATCGACAACGACGGGATACCAGAAGTGCCTTTGGCAGATATGCTTCCCGGTTACACCGATCCGGAGGCAGCCGACACTTTGTGGAAGCTGCGTTGGACCCGGTTTGAAAATGGCGGCGCTAACGGAGTGGCGGTGGAGACCTTCCACGCTCCGGCAGAGGGATGGTATTTCCAGTGGCCGGAGACCTGGGGCAGCAATGTGAGCGCCCAGCGGAAGAGCGAGGCGGGGATCATCAAGACCGCCTTCCTGGTGCCTGTGGAAGGGGCCGAGGAGGGATATCTGTTCCAAGGGAAAGACAATGTGCTGCTCCAGATCTGGGTGTTTACCGGAGATAACCGGCAGGAATACTTTGCCAGCAGCGGTATGGAATGGCTGCACACCAGCGACAATGCCATCTACGGCTATTCTCTGCTGGAGAACGGCTATCCCCAGTTGTCCCTCAGCGCCGATCAGGTGGCGCGGAGTTTTCATGCAATCACAAAGGAATGGGCTTCGGAGGTTTTCAGCTGATTATGAATAAAAAAGTATTGATTCTGGAAGATGAGGACAATATCCGCAGCTTTGTGGTCATCAATCTGAAGCGGGCCGGATATGAGACGGTGGAATTTGCCTTGGGAGAGGATGCGGTCACTTATGTGCGCACCCACAACGATGTGGATGTGGCCATTCTGGATGTGATGCTCCCGGACATCGACGGCTTTGAGGTTTGCCGCCGTATCCGGGGCAGCGGCAGCCGGATGGGCATCATCATGCTCACCGCTTTGTCCCAGGAAAACGACAAAATCAACGGCTTTATGACCGGGGCGGACGATTATGTGGGCAAGCCCTTTTCGGTGGTGGAGCTGGTGGCTCGGGTGGACGCCTTGTATCGCCGTCTGACCCAGGGCAGCTTCAATGCCGATGTGATCACCTCCGGACCGTTCTCTTTGAATCTTCGCTCCCGGGAGCTGATGAAAAACGGCCAGCGGATCGATCTGACCCAGGTGGAATATCTGCTGATGAAGAATTTCCTGGAAAACCGTGGGCGTGCTCTGGCCCGGGACGAAATTATGAACGAGGTATGGGGCCGGGATTATCACGGAGATCTGAAAGTGGTGGATGTGAACATCCGCCGTCTGCGGCTGAAAATCGAAGACGATGCCGCGGCCCCCAAGTATATCGCCACCATCTGGGGATTCGGCTATAAATGGGAAGCCTAAACAGGAGCGGGGAAAAGAATGGCTGAGGGAATCAAAAAACCAACAGGGGATGGCCCCATGAAAAAAGCGGCCCTTTGGCTGAGCCGGCATAAAATGAGCGGGATCAAACGGCGGTGGATCGTCAACAACATGAGCATCGTCGTGCTTTTGCTTGCCATCATGTTCATTGCCGTGGGGGCGGCCACCACCAATTATTTTTACGATTCTCTCCACACCAGCCTGCAAAGCCGGGCCAATTCCAGCGCCAAAAACTTTTCTTCCTATATGAGCTCTACTTATGATGAGTTTTATGGATATGCCCAGCAGCAGATCACCGAGTTCAGCGACAAAGACAAAATGGAGATGCAGGTGCTGGACAGCAACGGGCTGATCATCAGCTCGTCCACGGGACTGGTGGCGGGCACGGTGCCGGCCACCAACGATGTGAACCTGTGCATCGAGACCGGGGAGATGCAGTCCTTCACCGGGTATGATCCTTCCACAGAAGAACGGATCATGGCGGTGACTGCTCCGGTGTTCCGGAAAAACAGCCAGGATCTCATTGGGGAAGTGCGCTTTGTCACATCCCTCAAGCTGCTGGACCGGCAAGTGGGGCAGATTTATCTGATGCTGGCCGGGGCTGCCCTGGCTGTGCTGCTTTTGCTCACGGTGACCAACCAGTTTTTCATTCATTCCATCGTCAATCCGGTGCTGAAAATCAACGAACTGGCTCAGAAGATCGCTCAAGGGCAGTACGGCGCCCGGCTGGATATGGATTTCCGGGATGAAATGGGTGAGCTTTGCAACACCATCAATAATATGTCCACCGAGATCGCCCGGGTGGAAAAGCTGAAAAACGACTTTATCTCCTCGGTGTCTCATGAGCTGCGTACCCCGCTCACCGCCATCGGCGGCTGGGCTGAGACGGTGGAAAACAATCTGGATGACAAAAACACCGTGGAGACCGGTTTAGACATCATCCGCAAGGAGACCACACGTCTATCCCGGATGGTGGAAGAACTGCTGGATTTTTCCCGGCTGGAAAGCGGCCGGATGAAACTCCAGACCGAAGTGCTGGATCTGCGGGGAGAAGTGTACGACGCCCTGTTTGTCTATAACGAGATGCTCCGGCAGGAGGGCATCGAAACCAGTTACCATGAGCCTTCTCAGCCGGTGTATGTCAGCGGTGACCGGAACCGGCTGCGCCAGGTTTTCCTCAATATCATCGACAACGCCGCAAAATATGGCGTCAGCGGCGGCAAGGTGGAAATCTCCATCGGTGTGGAGGAGCAAAGCGCCGTGGTGCGCATCCGGGACTATGGCCAGGGTATTCCTGCCGATGAGCTGCCCTTGGTCAAGGAAAAATTCTTCAAGGGCAGCGCCCGCCAGAGAGGGGCCGGCATTGGTCTGGCCGTGTGCGATGAGATCGTGGCCATGCACGATGGATCTCTGGATATTGACAGCGTTTATGGGGAGGGCACCACGGTGAGCATCCGTCTGCCCCTGGCCCCGTCTATGGGAGGAACCGATGAAACAACAACCGAAGGAATTTAAAACCACCATCGGCGGCCAAGCCCTCATCGAGGGCATTCTGATGCGCGGCCCTCGCAAGACCGCCATCGTCGTGCGCAAGCCCGATGGGGAGTTTGCTATAAAGGAAGAAGAGGTGGGCACCATCCGGAAAAATCCGGTGCTGCGCCTGCCTTTTGTCCGGGGGGTTCTGGGATTTTGGGATTCCATGAAATATGGCATCAGCGCCCTGACCTATTCTGCCGAGTTTTTTGAAGAGGAAGATTCCTCGCAGCAGCCGGGAAAGGTGGAAAGCTGGCTTCTCAAGAAATTCGGCAGCGAAAAGCTGGATAAATTTCTCATGGGTTTTGCCCTGGTCACCGGCATTGCTCTGCCTGTGGCTCTGTTTATTTTGCTGCCCACCCTGTTGGCGGGATTTCTCCCGGCCGGCTCTTCCAGCATTGTGCGCAATCTGCTGGAAGGCGTGGTGCGTATTCTGATTTTCCTGGCTTTTATTATTGTCACTTCCAAGCAGAGCGATATTAAGCGGACCTATATGTACCATGGGGCCGAACACAAAACCATCGCCTGCTATGAAAAGGGCTGGGAGCTGACGGTGGACAACATCCGCCGGTGCAGCCGGTTTCATCCCCGCTGCGGCACCAGCTTTTTGTTTGTGGTGATGATCATCAGTATTCTGGTCTTTTCGGTGTTCACCTGGCAGAGCCCCTGGGTGCGTATGGCCCTGCGGCTTTTGCTTCTGCCTTTGGTGGTGGGCATCAGCTATGAGATCAACCGGTGGGTGGGCCGTCATGATAACTGGCTTTCCATGGCTCTGCGGGCGCCGGGGCTGTTTTTGCAGCGCTTTACAACCAATGAGCCGGACGACAGCATGATGGAGGTGGCCATTGAGGCCATTCGGCGGGTCATTCCCGAAAATCAAGGAGAAGACAGGTTCAGAACTCAGCTCCTGCATTATTGGAAAGCTA
>CALLCY010000003.1:0-24156 GCA_938000015.1 uncultured Clostridia bacterium | reverse complement strand
TACTTTTCAATTTGCGAAACTTATTGTACCTTATCGCTGAGATGACGGCCTTTTTATGCGCCGAGAGATTGGATGGTTACCTCTTTATGGTCATATACAAAACCTCCTGTGCGGTGTTTCTATTTTACACCACACAGGAGGTTTACAAAAAGTTTAGGACGGTCTCATTCCAAGAAGAAAAGAAACTTTTTCTAATTATTTTGGCTTTTATCCATGCTGTATGCTCCAGTTCGATTGCTTTCCAGCATTTCTTTCTAGCCATGGGGTGTTTAGGCGTTCCACGGAGGTCTGTGGCTGGGTGTGCAGCCAATTTCTTCGGCCACCCCAGCAGTGGATGCCATACTTTTTTCACACCTCCGTGGTTTTAGTACGCTGTTAACAAAGAAAGCCACTCAACGGATTGTACTAGTTTCCCTGGAAACAGCTCACATACTACTTCCTTGGATTTATGCTCTTCTCTGGAATGGTCGGACGAATGGCTCCGCTCCACTAGAGGCTTCAGATGCCCGCACAATCCATCCAATCGGTGCAGGTATAGGCATAATAGGGAGTGGTTCCGTTGATTAATCTGTCTCGGAACCATCAAAGTTTGAGACAATATACATTTTCCCAATGGCTGCGTTGTTTCCGTATAACCAAAGTCCGCTCCAATCAGTAAATCTCTGAATACGGTTATCGTGACCGTGAATTTCTTTAGCTGCTTTTATAAACCAAACCAAATGCAATCCACATTCTTCCAAGAACTTATCGAGCAAATCTTGTCTAACAACAAGGCCCACTTTTTCTCCCGTTACAGATGTATCAAAGGCTGCTAGCCTTCCATCCTCATCATAAAACGCCCCATCACACTCCCCGTAGCGTAGTTTCAAGGTGTCAATTATTTCTGCACAAGGAGCATACCAAGAAAGGGTCTCATTTTTTGACGCATCAAGTTCGTTTTCCCACATTATATTTACAGAAGCGTTGATCATAGAACCCAAATCATCTTCTATATCAACTTCTGTCGGTACAGTTTCTTCCGTTATAGAAATTTTCAAGTTGGATAAATAAGAGTTGGATGTAACTGAACCCTGCTGTTTCGCACTATTATCTTCTTGAATCTTTGAGTCGTTTTCTTCGGAAGAATCATCAGTATACCTATACTCAAGTTTTGGTCGAATTTGCAAAATAGTTTGCTTTTCTCCTGTTTTTATTTTCAGAGGAGTGGAAGCATAGCGCCGTAAGTCCGTGCAGGATTGTGCCCAGGGGTATTCTCGACAGAATATCTTGTATGTTCCGGGGATATTTGAAATATCTCCTGCAAGCAAATCCATCTCCTTATCGCTACACTTCATTAAAGCTGTATATTGGTCTTTTGTAACCAAGTATCCATACAGCCAATTCCAGATTTGAAGCTTATCCTGAGTTGACTGTCTTGTGTCGGCATATCTTGATAACACAACCCAGGCCGTTTCATTAGAATCCTTGAGTATTATTTGTTGCCTTTGAGCCTCAAAAAAAGAGGGATACTTTCTCAACCAAGCAAGTTCATCTTTTGCGGATAACAGAGGTACTTCGGTTTCACTTGCAATGTTCTGTTCTATATTTGCTTGGTTTAGAAATAGCGGAAGATCACCAGTAGACATGAAATGCTGGTTCAATGATGGATCAAAATCTCGTATATATGGGTCCCAAGGTCCGTAATAGACCTGTGGTTCAATGTCGCCGGAAGAAAACGGATGTTTCTTTGTATAATGATCCGCAATTCTTGCCAGAACATGGTACATCGCTATCCATTGATATTTTTTGCCGATTCTTTCGACTTTTCCGGTATTATGGCGATCATAATTAAAACTTTGAAGATAAGCGTCATATTCTCCGAACAATTCATCCTTGTACCCCAAATAATTTATGATATAAGAAACAGAGTAGTTAAATACTAAACTGTGATCTACATCAAAATCATTTAATGCAGCTTCATAGACATACCTTCCAAAATCTCCGTACCATCCCGACTCTTGAAACTGCATGGAATGGATCAGATACCTCAGGCCTTTTCCATAATCCTTATCCAAGTAGCCCTGATCCTCTGTTTGTGGAATGGGATCAGAAGCATAAGGGGGCATCAAAGTGGAAATACGGAAATTGTTGTCACCGGGATTTTCATATATATATCGTTCGATGATTAGCCGTGCATAGTCACGCAAGAGAATATCAGGGTACACTGTTTTGGCAGAAAATATTTCTTCATATATATAATTTGCAAGTGACTGGAATACTGCTTTGTCAGTGTGCTCATTCTTGACGCAAGCGCCCCACACAACTCCAAACATGCGTTGAATTACATATGGATCATTTACGGTTTGAAACTTGCGCAGTAGCCCTTCAGCCATGCCAAAATTTTGTTTTAAAATTTCTACCATTGCTTTTGAGGTAGTATCCCGTAACCATCTGTTTGACGATGTCAATATCCATCCAAATAGAGTAAGCAGTAATTCAACCTGTCGAGAATCGGTAAATGCTAGCCCCTTTCCTTCGCTATACATTTGGATTATTTGCACTAGCCTGTGCTCGGAGTGGAAGTTCATGCCATTGATATATATGGTCCACTTGTTGTCTCTCTGATTCAAGGAATATTTGTTTAAAACAGTATGCAGGCCGTCGGCGTTAAAGCAGCTTTCCTTCTTTAAGCTGTTCATAATAAATATGTCCCATACTAAATTGTAGTCTGCACTATATTTCTCACACAAATGAAGAAAAGAAGCAAGATTCGTATTCCGGCTATTTCTCCACTTAAACGACGCAATATATGCGTCTAACACATACTCTCTATCTTGTTCATCATCGATGCTATCAATTATGTCAATACACTCTTCATGATATATGTCTGCATATAGTGCACACACATATGTAAACAAATCTATATTTTGATATGCGGTTACTTTCTTTTCTTGAATACACAAAATATTATTTCTCATATATTCATATAGTTCCGCTTTCGAGTGACATTGGTTCATAATTTGTTTTGCGCAATAATAGTCATTCATCTGGTCATAGGAAAAGGAAAACACTTCGTCGTCTATGTGCATGTGACTGTGGAGTATATTTTCTCTCACCATGTATTGCACAAATGGTGGAGCCTTAATTCCATTTTCCTGCCAAACACTCAGGGCGCTTAACTCACTTTTGGAAAACTGCCGTTTGCCTGTAGAGTTTATAAATTCAGCCAGACTCATAATAACTGATGTAGTTATATCCATAGAAGGATCATATCCAAGGTTGTGCAGTGCGGTTCGCATAGCTTTGTGTATATTTTTGTTTGCAACACTCAGAAGCCTGTCATACAGCAAAGGCAAATCAATATCATCATCTTGGTATGTTTTGCAGTATAGCGTCAAAAACAAAGGGTTCGTTATTGCTTGATTGAACATATGTACCGGTGTAAAAGGAATATTATAATAATCTAAAAAACGCTTGGTTGCTTCAAATGATTCCTCTGCAAAGCCATTGTGTTCAATTTGGATTACACCAGGCGTTGCCGATCCCGCAGCCTCAATCAATGCTTCTCGATACTCGGTTCTAAACGAAATTACCAGGCGAAGATGCTTCAAATCTTGTATGTGGTTAAATAATTTTGGCAAATAAGCTTTCCACAAATCATGATGCCATGTTTCGTTTAATGCATCTATGAAGACGGGAACTATATAGTTAGACTTTTCACCTTCGGTGTTTAATATTTCTAACATTTCGGCAAATGAGCATTTAACCCCAAGTTCTGAACATATTTGTTCTGGAATCGGAGTTGTACCAAAATAATCTCCCCCGAGAAGCAACAAGGCCCATTTCTCACATGACAGAAATTTATGTGTCTCATTAGCAAGAAGGTGAGATTTTCCTACGCCAGCCTTTCCCTCTAAAATCAAGATGTTGGATTGAATAAGAGCTTTTTCACGCTTTGTCAGTGTCAGAGCCTTTGCAATAGAGCACAGTTTCGTGAGCAATTCAATTTTCTCTAATATTTCGTATGTTTGCTGCTTTCGTCCATAAGCATCTGTTTCCTTGTTATCTGAAGTTAATCTCTTAAGTTCTTTCTTCAAGTTGTCAATCGATGATTCAAATTCGGCCAGGCTTTGACCAATAGCTTTTTGTATAATGTCATCCCACTGCAGGCACGCCGTTATATCTTCACCTGTAATATCTGGGATTTTTAATACTGCTGATTTCAATTCTTTTTTAAATTCAGCAAAAACATCATAACGCCAGTCTAAGCTCTCTACATCGTTTAATAATATCCTTTTTTTCTTATTCAGATATGCAACTGCATCGCCATCATGCACAAACAAAGAAACGGCTAGAGATGGGTGAGTATCAACATTAAAGCAAGCGTTATATCGATCTCCTAGTTTTGCAACAACATCCTGTGTATGTATATTAAACCACATTTGATCGAAGGAGTGCTGTTTAAAATAGTAAAGTGCCAAATTGGGGTACTTCCTTACCAGATCGAGTATTGCTGAATCTGTAATTAACTTGACACTTATATTTGCATCATTAAATATCGACTCAATTCGGATAAAGCTCTCGCTTGTTGAAGTAATAGGTTTATTGCAGAATATGTATACAAGATCTATCTTTCCCTTATAATATTTTACGGTTTTATTTGCAGAATGTTGGATCTGACTATAATCTACATCACGCTGGAAAAATTTTGCTTGATAGCCAATCCATTTGTGATTTATTTCATCGTATACTGGTTCGGATTCTATCCCAGGGTTATTAGGATTGCTATGGAGGTGACGACATTCTTTGTTGCCTTTTAAAAATTCGTAAACAAACAGTTGCCTAGATAGATCCTCAAATCGGTGGTTAATACTCTGTGCCTCGTTGCTACAAACTGCAAATTGTTCCCATGTTATTTTATTTGCCCCCATATGTATTCTCCTTACATCTCTCTGTAAATCTATGTTCGATGTTATACACCTGCTTATTCCTATACTGCAAGATCAACTACAAAGTCTCCAATGCTGCCACCTCAGACATCGGGGAGAAACTGTAAAATATTATAGTGTATGAGTTTGGAAAACACAAGGCATCAACACATTTTGACATACTTGAGAATGGAAAGTATCTGGTCAGGTAGAATAAATTTCGCTAAAAAAATGAGATATAGTTTGCAGATCTCGGGTAGAATGAAGTCGCGATACACCATTCGAAAAGAGACAGCAAACTATGCTCGAGAAGATTGTACAGCTAAACGAGGAAGTTATAAAGGGCCATCTCAAGGGGGGAGGACTCTCAACGAGCCGCTGGAGACCGAGGCAGGGAAGTTGACCTAAGCGGCTTGGTACGAGTGTAACGATCAGCGCTAGGGATACCGCAGCGGCCACTACAACTTCAACCTCACCACCACTTCTACTTCCAGAGATGCCACCCTCAAGGTGCCTAAGCTCAAAAGAATCTCTTTTGAAACTGCTATCATTGATTTGAAAATGTTGCTATTCTTGTGGCAACTGCGATCAATGAGAACGGATATCATAAGGTTCTGGGGGCCTCTGAGGATATGAAGGAAGACAAGGCCGCTGAGTCAATTTCTTTCAATGGCTCCGCGGGTGTGGTCTGGACGGAATGAAACTCATTGTTGGCGACAAGTGCCTTGGTATGCTGGCGGTTGTAGGAGAAGTATTCCCTGGAGCCAAGTACCAGCAGTGTACTGTCTACTTCTACCGATGAGGATGCCTTCATTGCCGGCTGATTTCATTTGCAACATAGTTTGCGAATTAAAGTGCGAAAAAATCTTGACACGACCTCATCACTATATCAGTAGGGAAATATAGTCCGGACTGAGCCATTGCTTTCCACGAAGGCACTGTGAAGCATGTCTATTTCGTAGTGGAGACCAAGGGAGGCAATGACACAATGGAGCTGCGTGGTATGGAAGAAGCCAAGATCGAGTGTGCCAAAGCACATTTTGCGGC
Source organism: uncultured Clostridia bacterium (assembly GCA_938000015.1). GTDB lineage: Bacteria > Bacillota > Clostridia > Oscillospirales > Butyricicoccaceae > Pseudobutyricicoccus. Next base: position 18,202 of record CALLCY010000003.1, on the reverse strand, counting down.
CATCAGCAACAGCAACACTTATGATGTGGTAACAAGTTTTGAAGATTTAATCAATCTGGTTTCCTGATAAAATAGCGGGTTAAAAGTTACGCTTTTTCTAAAAAGCGTGACTTTTTTGTATTGTATGCTTCAGCGAAATGACAACCCTCAGCTCTGCTGGGGAGAGTAAAAAAGCTTTAGCTTCAAGCATTGAGCGAAGCGAGAAAAGAGTAATAACGATCTCCTTATAACATAAGGGATGATTTAGTGTGTTGAGTGCCCGTTTACGGGCTGTGGGGCAAGTGATGCAAGTGGTAGATCTTTCAGTGCCTCTTGAGAGGCTTGCCGGTATGATGCCCTTCTAGGGCTTACTCAAGCCCCCGGCTTAGCCGGGGGTCATGACTCTCAGTTTATTTATGGTTCATAGAATAGATGATTTGTTTTTCGTAGAATGGTTCTTCTATTGACTCTTGATGGAAGAGGTTGGGTGGATTTGTTTAGAGCAGCATAAACATAGAGCAAAAGAAGCCATATATCTATTTGCCCTATGGAGATGCGAAATTTAAAACCCATGGCAGAAAAGGGGGCTTTCTATATTTTTCACATCCTCCAGGGAAATTTTTGTGCCGTCTGTCAGCAGCATCCATCGTTCCAGCGGATGGAGCTTTTTCAGGTTTCCGGTTTTTGTGATATACCTGCCGCCGGATTTTTTCTCATCGGGAACAAAGAAGGTGACTGTGAGAGGAGGGCGCTCATCCAGTTTTTCCAGAAGGAGCCGCTGTTTTCTGTCCAGTATTGCTTTTTCCTCTTCGTCCAGCTCTGCTCTTTCCTCTGTCAGACGCCCGGTTTCATAAATGGCTTCCTCATAACCGGTGAGGGCGGCAAAAGGGGAAAACTGGGCGGCCCTGTCCAGCATTGACATCCGGGGATGTTTTTCCGAGACAGGGTGGGGAAGATGGATGATGTCATCGTATTTCTCAGTTGTGCTCATGCCTTGTGCCCTCCGATCTGCCCGTTCCGCTCCTTTGCCGTTGCGCCATCCTCCAGGTTCATTCCCTTGAGGATGGCGTTTTTTCCATATCGCTTTTTGATATGCAGCATGGCTTGCTGCATTCTTTTTTCCTGGGCCAGCGCCTCTTCTTCCTGCTTGTGTTTGGCTTCCAGAGCGGAATAGTCGGTAAAAAGGTCAAGCTGCTGGAAATCCCCTTGGGGGGAGGGGGCAGAGGATTCCTGGATCACATGATTGGCGGTGATGTTCAGCCGCCGGATCAGAAGGTTTTTGTGAACGATCCGGTCAAATAGTTCTCCGGCGGCGTCTATGATCCGTTTGGAAGAGGAAGTGAAGCGTCCCAGCGGAATGGTGCCATGGGAGTGCTTGGGTATTGGCCGCCCATAGGGATCCTTTACAATTTCGCCGTAATAGGTTTTCCGGCGGAGGGGATCGGTGAGGTTTTCCATGTCGTAACCGATGGTAATGACCAGCTGATCGGTGACAAAGCCTTTGTCCACCAAATCCAGGGAAAGACTGTCCGCCATTTCCCGCAGCACCAGTTTTGCTTTTTCCGCATCGTAGGGCTTTGGCAGCACCTGTCCGGAGCCCATGCTGTTGGAAGCGGGTTTGTAGGCCTTGACGGCTTCCACAGTGCAGGGTTCCCAGCCCCAGGCATGGTCGATGAGAAGTTCTGCGTTCTTGCCGAACAATTTGTAAAGTAAGTCCTCATCAGTAAGGGAGCAGCGAGCCACATCTCCCATGGTGAACATTCCGTGTTCCTCCAGTTTTCTGGCATAGCCTTTGCCCACCCGCCAGAAATCGGTGAGGGGCCGGTGGGCCCAAAGGGCCTGCCGGTAGCTCATTTCGTCCAGTTCTGCGATGCGGACACCGTATTGATCGGCCGGAATGTGCTTGGCTACAATGTCCATGGCCACTTTGCACAGATAAAGATTGGTTCCGATACCGGCAGTGGCTGTGATGCCGGTGGTTTCCAGCACATCCAGAATGATTTTCCGGGCCAGGTCCCGGGGAGAGAGCCGGTAGGCGGCAAGGTAGTTTGTCACATCCATGAAGACCTCATCGATGGAATAGACGATGATGTCCTCCGGGGCGATGTACTTCATATACACCTGATAAATGCGGGTGCTGTATTCCATATAATAGGCCATGCGGGGCGGCGCAATGATGAAGTCGATGGAAAGGGAGGGATCGGCCTGGAGCTGGGAAAGGAAATGAGATGAGCTCACCAGCTGGTGCCCCGGTGCATCATGCCGCCGGCCTGCATTGGCTTCTTTGATGCGCTGCCGGACTTCAAACAGCCTTCCACGACCGGAAATACCGTAACTTTTCAGAGAGGGGGTCACCGCCAGGCAGATGGTTTTGTCGGTGCGGCTTTCATCCGCCACCACCAGATGGGTGTCCAAGGGGTCCAGCCCCCGCTCCCGGCACTCCACCGAAGCATAAAAACTTTTCAGATCAATGGCGATATAGGTGCGGTTTTTCATGCTCCGGTTTCCTCCTTTGCGGATGTCCCTGATAGGGGATAGGATAAAAACGAACATTTGTTTGTTTTTATCCTATCATATGGGCTGTTTGTAAGTCAAATATATTATGCTGCTGGGGGGAGGAAAAGAGGCTGGATTATTTTGCAAAATTTAGAGAGGTTGAAGAGAGCTCCGGGATTATGAGTAAAAAGAATTGATCATTAGGGTATTTTTTCGGTACATTATCTTTGAAGAGTTATTGATAAGATGACATGTTTAAGCATTGCGTTTGCTTTGAGGGATGGAGGGGGACAGGATATGTTTTGCAGTTTGTGATGACGATGTAAACCAAGGAGAATGGATCGGGCGAACACTTCGGGAAAATTTCCCGGGCCAAGGCACCACAGTAGATCGATATGAAAACGGCCAGGAGTTGGTGGAAGCCATCCAAAGGGGCGAAAAATATCAGATTTTGCTGCTGGATATTGAAATGCCTCAACTGAATGGAGTGGAGACCGCTCACAAAATCAAAGAGCTGCTGCCAGATGGCGTGATTATCTTTGTCACAAGTTTCTACCAGCATATCACGGCGGCCCTGGAGACCTCGCCCTTTCAATTTTTGCTGAAACCGGTGAAACAAGAGGAACTGATCCGGCAAGTGACCCGTGCGATGGAATATCTGTCCGGGCGGGATTTTACCATAACCCTTCATTACAAAGGGGAAGAGACCACGGTCAAAGCCAGCGATATTGTTTTTGTGGAGTCCAGCGGTAAATATCTGCTGGTACATGGCCGGGATCGGGACTATCAGGTGATGGGGAAAATATCCCGCATGGAAGAGCAGCTGCGCAACCATGGATTTTTTCGGATTCATCGGTGTATTCTGCTCAATCTGCGTTTTGTTCAGAGGATTGAAAAAGAACAGGTTTGCTGCGTGACAGGGGAAAGACTGGCCCTGAGCAAGCAAAACCGGCAGCCGTTGATCAAAGCCTACGGCCAATATATTCTGGGGGATGGTGGCAGAGCATGACAGAGTATCTGGCTAATTTGTGCGGTTATGCCCTGACTGCGGTGTGCATCTACCTGTTCTATGGCTATTTTCTCAAAGAGAGATGGCGCCGGGGGATCATTTTTTTCCTCTATGTGGGCTATTGCGCTGCATATCTATGCTTGTCCATTGTTTTGCCGGTGGGGTACGGGAAAATTATTCTGGGTCTGGCTCTTACTTTTTTGCTCACTTTGGCGTATGAGGGCAAACTCCTATGGAAGCTGTTCCTTGCCGTGACCATGTTCCTCACCGGCGTGCTGGCCGAAGGAGCCGCTGGCCTTTTGATGGTGGCTGTGGAAGGGGCCCGGCTGGATCGCCTTCTGGAATACCAGCGCATCCAGGGCCTGCTCATTGGCCGGAGTCTGGTCTTTGTGCTGACGCAGCTCATGGGCTATTTCGCCAGGAAATGGCCGGTGCGGATGCGCGGCACTGTGCTGGCCGGATTCATGGTTTTGCCGCTGGCCACCATTGTTTGTATTTTTCAGATCGTGGGAGATGCAGCGGAAAATTTGCTGCCTTCAGTGTTGGCGGCATCCCTTTTGCTCTTTTCCAATGTGTTTGTCTTTTTCCTTTTCATGCGTCAGGTAAAAATGGAAAACGACCAGGCCAAACTGGAATTTCTGGATGCCCAGATGGAGAAGATGGAACAGCATTATCGGGAGCTGTACCAGTCCTATCGTCATACAGCCAGGCTGCGTCATGACCAGAAAAACTTTTTGCTGAGCCTTTTTTCCATGGCGGAAAATGGACAGACAGCCCAGGTGTGCTGCACGATTCAGCAGGCATTGGGAGCCATGGAGAAAGACGCAAAAGTGGTGGATACCGGGAATTATGTGATCGATGCCATTCTGGATGCCAAGCGCCGAGGGGGAGAGAATATTCGTTGGAGCTATCAGATCGGCGATCTGACAGAATGCGGCGTGGAAATTTTTGATGTGGCCATGCTGCTGGCCGTACTGCTGGACAATGGAGTGGAAGCTCAGGCAAAGTGCAGTCAACCGTGGATCGATGTAAAGGTGCGGCAGACCCAGCAGTTTTTGATGGTACAGGTGAGCAATGGATTTGACGGCATGGTTCAGTATGAGGAGGGCCGGCTGGCTACCCGGAAAAAAGACCGGAAGAATCACGGCTTTGGATTGGAGACAGTGGAGCAGATCGTGAAAAAATACCAAGGGACCCTGGAACTTTGTCCGGAGGGGGAGTGCTTTACCGCAAATTGTGTGCTGCAAAAACGGGACTGACATTTCATGCCCGTACAGGGACATTTCGTGCCCATTTTATTGAATAAGGTTATTTTTTGATGATACGATGCAAAAAAAACGAGGGAAGCATTATGCTGAATCGAATTGCTTGCATCATATCATCATTTTTTTTAAAAATAAATATCATTTCAGAACATGAGTATGAAGCCTATGCATATTCCTTGGAGATATTTTTATCAACCGTTATCAATTTTTTGCTTGTAGTATTTTTCTCCATCATTAGTGGAAGAGTGTGGGAATGTGCTTGCTTTTTGAGTGCGTTTGCTTTATTGCGGATGAATTGTGGTGGTGTCCATGCCCCAAACCATTTGCTTTGTAGTCTTTTTATGCTGATAGTGCTTAGTGCCTTTCTCTTCTGCATACAGAACATTCCTTTGTCATGGAAAATAGAACTGACCACTGGATTGATGTTATTTTCTGTCGTGGGGATTTGGTTGGGCGCTCCTGCTCAAACACCTAATAAAATTTTAAATAATAAAGAGAAGAATGTTTTTAAGAAAAGAAGCCGCATTATAATTTCATTTTTGTTTTGCATAGTCTGGATAGGAAATAAAGCGACAAAATTCTCTCATTTGTCATATGCTTTGGCAATGGGATGTTTTGCAGCAACCAGTTTTATGCTGATTGCTAAAGAAAAAGAAAGAAGAAATAGGAGGCAGAACAATGAAATTGAGCAAAAAAGCAACGCGGAAAGTCTGTAAAGGTGTGGCTGAGATGGCCATGGGACTTGGAAAGGCATCGGTTAATTCTAATTGTGAATTGTGGTTTTATCAGCCGAAAGTGCCTAAGGCAATGGATCAATTCAAAAACAAAAATCTGAAATAGAGAAGGGCGGGGAAGATATGAAGCCTTCATACTACAATTTTATTTATGATTTTCAGGAAGATCCTGAGAAGCATGTATTTTACAATGCCAGGACAAATGCCTTGGCGTTGGTTGAAAAGGAACAGTACGCAGCGTATCAGGCCTTTGAAGCAGACCACCAGGCACCACTGGATGAAGAGTTTGAGAAAAACCTCAAATACGGTGGATACATCGTGGATGACGATTATAACGAGCTGGATGCTATCAAGTACAGAATGCTCAATGCGCGCTACAACACAAAAGGGCTGGGACTGACGATTGCCCCTACATCTGATTGCAACTTCAGATGTGTTTATTGCTATGAAAAAGATTCCCAAAAGCATCCGCCTATGTCCCAGGAAGTGCAGGATAAGATCGTGGAATTTGTGAAGGCCAAGGCTAATGAAATCACTCGGCTTTCGATTGCGTGGTATGGTGGTGAACCGCTGCTGGCTCTGAGTGTAATTGAATTTCTCACAGAAAAGTTTCTGGAGATATGCGAGCAGCACAATATTCAGTATAGTGCAGGTATGATTACCAACGGGTATTTGTTGACCAAAGAAGTGGCTAACAAACTGAATGATATGAAGGTAGACCGTATTCAGGTGACTTTGGATGGGACAGCCGAACAACACGATAAGCGGCGTCCCTTGGCTGGCGGCGGTCCCACTTTTGATGTGATCGTCCATAATTTGAAGGAAATCAAGGATACATACAAAGGCAGAATTGTTTTGCGAGTCAATACAGATCGCACCAACATTAAGGATGTACCTCAGATTACGGACATTGTAAAAGAAGCGGGACTGGAAGCAACAGTGATGCCCTATCTGGCCAGGGTAGAAGATACGAATGGGTGCTGTGATAGTGCGCAATGCTATCGTCCGGAAGAATTTGCAGATATTGAGCATGAATTCCAGGAACAAACGGGGAAACTGATGACTGCTTATCCAATGCTTAAAAGCAAATACTGCGGTGCGGATACAGGAAATTCTTTTGTGATTGATGCAGACGGTCTGATGTATAAATGTTGGAATGATATTGGCATTTCTGAAAGAAGTGTTCAGCGCATCGGTGAAGCAGGTGTCAATGAAAAACAGTTGTATCGTTATATGCTGTTTGATCCAACAGAAGTAGAACCGTGCAGTTCATGCAAATATCTTCCTGTTTGTATGGGTGGATGTCCCTGTCAAAGACTGCAAAATGGAGAAGTGAAATGTGATATGATCCGATATTCACTGGATAAATTGATGAGCAAGCTGCCACGAAAATTGGAAGAGAAGAAGTAACTACAGTTTTGTTTCATAGCATGTATTAAGCTTAGCATGTGTTAATTTGGAGAGGAGTATTGTTATGGAATTTTTGGTTCAACCGATGGCTTGTTCTATGGACCGTGAATGTACTAGTAAAATTTGCGCCTATAATTACGAGGCTTGCCCTGAAGATTGGTGCGACAATTATTGCGGTGATTTTGATCCCTGCCCGGGTTATTCTTGTGGCGCATACAGCACACGCTCCGTTGGCGAATAATTGGAATAAAAAGATACACATAAGTTAAGTTTTGGTAGGATATGCTAGGCTTTTTACATAAAACACCACCACATTGCATTTTACTGCAATGTGGTGGTATTGTTAAGTAAGTAATGTTATGTTGACATATTTTGCGATATGAGGAGAAAAAGTAAATGCGGAAAATTAGATCAGTACTTTGCTTGCTTTTGGCGTTAGTATTCTTGTTGTCAGCTTGCCAAAAAAGCGATTCGATCTCTTCGGAGGGAGGGGGAACTAAACTACAGAAGGAAATGGAAGTTTTTGACCCAGATTCCTATACCAACGCCATGATGCTGGAGGATTACGACTTTTTCTGGACTACTCTAGAGGAAAACTGTGCTCCGTTGGAAAATATCCAGCAGGCCAGGCATGTGGATTTGCACCAGCTGAAAGAGGAGTTTCGGGCAAGAGTGGAAGCAATACCAGATGGAGAGGGAGAAACCTTTTTTCGCATTATGGAAGAGTTGAGTGGGAAGTTTCAGAATTTCGCCCATATCCAGATCGTAGATTCGATTGTTTATCATCGGTATCTGGATGGAGGTACTTGGGAGAGCGACACACAAAAAGAGCTGTTTTCTGCACCATTGGTACAGGCGTTTTATAACTGGGCTGATTCCCTTCCAGGCGTAGAGGAAGAACTAGAGCAGGTGCAGGAGACGGAGACCGTGGAAGAAGATAGCGATTATGCATCAAATATTCTTTTCTCACGAGAAGGAGACACTGCTATCGCTACAGTGAAAACTTTTCTCTTTTATGGCGAAGAATCCCTTGAACAAGTAATCGAGAGCCTTCAAAATTTCTGTTTGGAAAATATGGACGCTCAGAATTTTATCATTGACATCACAGGCAATGGTGGTGGTAATGGTGCTGTGTGGGCCGATGGATTTGCCCCTTTATGGGCGGGGAAAACCTTTACCCACGAGGTAATAGCCGCCTACAAATCTGGCGAGGTTAACCAGCAGATGTGGGATGGCTGGCCGGAAAATGATCGGGAGGTTGAATTGCGAGAGTTTTCAGAAATAACACCGGAAGAATTTCCTCAGTTGGACCCTGCCATTCGTTCCTCGTGTGCCGGTATTGCCATAAAAACGGTGACTGATGATTATTCCCAAGAGGAAAATTCCGATGGCAGTCGGTTTGAGGGCCGAATTTGGATTTTGACAGACAAGGCCAATGCTTCCTCTGCCGAAGATCTGGTGCTTTTTGCAAAAGGAAATCCCTTCTGCACTTTGGTGGGTACAGCCACCGGTGGTGGTGGCGGATGGATGGCTTCTCCTGTTAATGTGGATGCCGCCATGCCCCACTGCGGTATGTTGTTCCGCTTTCATCCCTTTTATTTCATCAATGAAGATGGTGCTTCTAATGATAGAAATGGAACCACTCCGGACATTGAGATCGACTCTGATGAGACCCCGATGCAGCGATGTCTGGAGGAAATCCAGAAGTTGCAGAAGTAAAATACTTGAATTACAAACTCGTGGATGTATTGGGCTTAGTATATGGAATGGAGGAATTTGTAATGAAATTTTTGGTTTTGCCTATGGGGTTTATTCCGTCTGATGATAACTGTCCGGTAAATTATTACGGTTGCCCTAAAGATATATGGTGCGATGGTTACTGTGGTGATTATGATCCTTGCCCTGGACATTTGTGCGGAGGCTATTGCACAATGCCGGAAAAGCCGGACAAATAGTATCGTAATGTGTCAAACTAAGTTCTAGGGAGTTTATGCTAGGCCCTATACATAGCTATCCCCCCATTGTGCCTTGGCACAATGGGGAGATAGGCTGACGGAAGGGTGAGAGGAAATGGATTTGTATGGGTGAAATATTTGGTATCTGTAAGCCCTATTTGAAAAAATATATGGCACTGCTGGGATTGTATATTGGGATAAGTATTTTTGTGAGCCTGTTTTCATTAGTTACTCCCACCATAACCGGTAGCTTTATTGATCAACTGGTTCAAAATTCCAATGCTTCTTTCTTGTACAGATATTGCGCAGTTTTTGCCGCTATCAGTCTGGGGCAAATTTTATTGGGATATGTAAGCGGAAGAATGTATATTCGATTGCAAATGAGTATGGGCTTTGCGTTTAACCGGGATATGGTGCAGCATGTTCATAAAGTAAGCTTGAAGTACATAGAAAAACAGGATCCAGCGTATCTGTCCCAGAAAATCAATAACGATACCAATAATTTGGTGATATTCTGCATTAGCGTAATACAGAATATCATCATCAATGCCATGACCATTTTGTTTCCGTTTGCCATTTTGTACTATTACAATCATCAAATTGCTTGGATCGTTTTGGCCATGACGGTTTTTTATCTCTTGGTTTATCGATTCACTAAAAAGCCTTTGTATGGGGCCAATCTGAAGTACCAGGAAGCACAATCCTGCTTTTTTGGCAAATTGAATGAACAGATTGACATGGCCAAATTTATCAAAGTACATGCCATATTGAACACCTTTATTCAAAGATTGCAAAACAGTTTTCAGCAGTTTCTTGCGGTTGCACTGCATCGGCAGAATGTGTCTTATCTATTCAGCGGTCTGGATGGAACCATCGCTGCGCTGATGCAGATTTGTTTGTTTTTGATTGGCGGTTTTGCAGTGCTGCAAAAATCCCTTTCTGTGGGGCAGTTTACGGTGGTATCCACCTATTTTTCCATGCTTCTTTCATCGGCACGGTATTTTCTGGGGCTGGGGAAAAGCATCCAGGAAAACCGGGTGGCTTATACTCGAACAAGAGAAATACAAAAAATCCCGGAACAGACAAATGGCCAGGAAATGTTGGATCAGATTCGAGCCATACGCATGGAGCATGTGGCATTTTCTTATGGGGAGCGGTGGGTTTTCCAAGATTACAACTTGGAGCTGCATGCGGGAAAAATGTACGGGATTTCCGGCATCAACGGAAGTGGGAAAACTACATTGATCAGCTTGCTGCTTGGGCTGTATGTATCGGATCACAAAGGAGAAATTTATTATAACGACAGGCCACTTGGCGATTTGGATATGATTGAGCTTCGGCAAAAGAAAATTGGTGTAGCTGAGCAGGAGCCTACCTTGGTGGCTGATACTTTGGAGTACAATTTGTCTTTGGGTAATGAGAAAGTAGATCAAAACCAATTTCAGTTTTTAGCTGGAAAACTGGGGCTGACCCATTATATGGATCATTTGCCTCAAGGGCTTCAAACAGAAATCAATTCCGGATCGGACAATCTCTCTGGAGGCGAAAAACAAAAATTGGCTATTATCCGTGCTCTATTGAAAGATCCGGATGTTTTGGTTTTAGATGAGCCCACATCTGCAATGGATGTGCAAAGTCGGTCCTCTTTTTTGCAGTATTTGAATGAAATAAAGAAAGACAAAATTATTGTGATTGTTACTCATGATGCAGATGTGCTGAAGGCATGTGATGCGAATATTTCTCTGTAGTGTAGAGAGGACATCAGTTAGAGTATGCTATTTCCCCGGTGAGCTTTTGCTTGCCGGGGAAATTTTTTTAATTTTTTCAGGAAATTTAAGGAAAAGTGACCAAAACCGACCTTTGATATTGGGATAGAGAGTGAAAAGAAAAAACCGGCCTCTCGGCCTGGGAGAGGAGGTGAAGATGACAAATGCTCTCGATTTCCCAGATGGAAACCATACGCCACCAATTTGATAGCTTCTGCCGAAAGGTGCTGCGTGAGGAAAGCCGCAATCTCAAGGTGCAATATGCGCGCAGAGCAGAAAGAGAAGTAGTCCTTTCTCAGCTTTCCGAAAAGCAACTTCAGGGATTCCACACAGAAGATCTGTATCCGTCTGATGTGATCTGTTTTGAAGTAGGCCGGCATCGTGTTTCTGTTCAGGATGAGCGCCTGGCCGATGCTCTTTCTCAACTTCCTGAAGAGAAAAGAGACATCATTCTGCTGGCTTATTTTTTGGATATGAATGACAGAGAGATTGGAGAAAAGCTGGCTATGGTGAGACGAACAGTGCAGCGCAGGCGAACCAGCACACTGTATGAACTGAAAAAACGATTGGAGACGAAACAGGATGGGTAAAAAACAGGCAAAGGGAAATTTGCTTCCTTTTTCTCTTGTGGAGCAAGCGGCCAGCGGAGATATAGAGGCTATTGATCAGGTTTTAAGGCATTACGCCGGTTATATTCGGACGCTGGCCACCAGAAAATTTTACGACGAATATGGCATGCCCCATATTTGCGTGGATGAAGAAATGTGCAAAAGGATGGAAATAAAGCTGATCACCCGGATCCTTCACTTTCGGGTCACTCCGGTAAAGTAAGGGCCAGGCCGCCGTTTTGCGGATTTCGTAGTTGTTCATATAAACCCTGGAAAATAGGTTCCAGGGTTTATATGAGCCAGTATGACCTGGCTCGGTACATTGACAAAGAAAAGCGCCAGCGGCGCAGAATAGGGCAAACAGGACTTTTGCATCAGAGCGAGCCATAGGGAAGCGCGCCATGACCTTGAAAAAGTGAGCGGAAAAAAGTGATCCCTGAAACAAACCGGCAAATTGTGGGCCACGACCTCTGGTGCTTTCAAAGATACTCCCGGATTGAACGCCCCCAAGGTATTGTCCGGCGCACCCATAGGAATGGGGCGAGGTGAAAACCTGTGAGACTGTGGCCAGCAGCCGCCTGTTTGCTTTTGATTGATCATAAGCGTTTTAGATAGAATGGTTGACCGGAGAAAAATGGTGTAGGTGGAAGGCAGCAAAGACTAAAGCAACACCGAATTATATCTTTTGATAATCTACAAGGCTACGATCTCTTTCTGGGGGACTTGTGGGTTACCGCATAAAGCAAACCATTTCATGCATACATCTGGGAGAAAGGAGGTACATGATCTATGCAAGAACAGATTGATCTGGCAGAATTGGCAAGTGTGAATATTCAAAAGATCAGCAAAGGAGAACTGGTGGATGCCAGTAATTTGCATTTTGATCTCCAGGTCCCACAGAAATCCCGGGCGGCCTATCTTCTCAATGCGATTGGAAATCCTTATTGCTTCCGTGTGGGAGAGCTGAGTGTCAAGTTGGAGTTTGTAGAACATGGGTCGTCTCTGCAAGATGTGCTCCTCACCTTTCTTCAGAGAAAAAAGAGTGGCCTTTGATTCTATCGCTTACCTTTGAGTTGCTTTGCCCATTTTTTGATGATGCCAGTGGAAAGCAGTATAATATAGGTGTAATGTGATAGGGAAGGAGGCTAACATGGCACGGAAAAGCCGGGCTATGACCCAAACTGTTATGAAAGCAAAACACAGAGTATGGAGAATTGGGATTTACATCCGCCTTTCCAGAGAGGACGCTCGGTGCTTGGACGAGTCCGAAAGCGTCACTAACCAGCGGGCGATCATCGAGGACCATATTGCCGGGTTCAACGATGGCGACGAGTACATCATCGTGGACGAATATGTGGATGATGGCATTTCCGGCACAACGGATGACGAGCGGGATGACTTCCAGCGGATGCTGGCTGATATTAAGCGGGGTCGGGTCAACTGCGTCATTGTAAAAGACCTTGCCCGTTCCTTCCGCAATTACAGCGATCAGGGTTACTATCTGGATGATTGGTTTCCACGGTATAATGTCCGTTTTATCTCCCTGTTCCACCAGCCCCTGGACAGCTATAAAGAACCTCAGAATATGCGGAGCATCGCCGTACCCATTCAGGGAGTTCTCAATGAAAACCATTGTGCAGAAACTTCTGATAAGGTAAGGGAAGTATTTGATATGAAGCGTCGGAACGGGGAGCACATCGGTTCATTTGCCGCATACGGCTATTTGAAAGATCCGACGAATAAAAATGCTCTTGTGGTCGATGAAGAGGCCGCTGGCGTTGTCCGTGACATCTTCCAGATGTTTTTGGACGGCATGAGCAAAAATGCTATTGTTCACTATCTGAATGATCACGGCGTCCTTTGTCCTGCAGCGTATAAACGAGAACGCCTTGGACTGAAATATCAGAATCCAAGTTTAGCTCCTGGTAAGCGCCCCTTGTGGTGTGCTATGACGGTGGGTAAAATCCTGCAAAACCGGATGTACTGCGGCGACATGGTACAAGGGCGCTATCGCATGAAAAGCTACAAGATCCATGTGCAGGAGATCGTTCCCCAGGATGAATGGTATATCGTGGAGAATACCCATGAGGCAATCATTGACCGGGAAACCTTTAACAAGGTTCAGCAGCTCCTTATGCGGGACACCCGCACAGGCCCCCAGCAGAAGAAACTATACTTGTTCAGTGGATTTCTGAAATGTGCCGATTGCGGAAAATCTATGACCCGAAGCAAAGTGGGAAATACAGTATACTATTACTGCCGTACTTATAAAGACCAATCCAAGAGCGCTTGTACCAAGCACACAATTAAGCATACCCAGCTGGAAGCCGCCGTTCTCTGTGCAATCCAGCAGCAGGTCTATTTGGCCGTAGACTTCTCCAAGACCATAGAGCAGTTGGGCAAAGCTCCATTGGTTAAGAGCCAGTCCAAAAAGCTGCATGATGCCATCGAACAGAAAGAACGGGAATTTGCCAAGATTGTCCGCTATAAGCAGGCAATCTACCAGGATTGGAAAGATGGCGAGATCACACACCAGGATTACCGGCATATGAAAGAGGAATATGAACAGCAGGCTGAGATATTGAACCAGGTTCTGGAACGGCTTAGAGAAGAACAAAGGGAGCTGGAAAACGGCATTGATACGGAAAACCCCTTCTTGGCAGCCTTCCAGCAGCATCAGAACATTGAAAAGCTGACGCGGGATATCTTAATTGAATTGGTGGACCATATCAAGGTCTATGAGGGAGGCAGCATCAGCATTGCGTTCCGGTTTGCCGACGAGCTGCGCCGGATCAGAGAGTTTATCGAACTCAATACTCATAATGAGGCGGTTTGACAAGAAACCGCATTTTTACAGATTATTTGTTTTCCTAAATAAACCGTTCCGGTTGGGCCAGTGGCTCCGTCAGCTCCAGTGGCACCTGTGGCTCCGGTAGGTCCCATAGGGCCCATAGGGCCCATGGGACCGGTGGGACCTTGGAAACAGCAGGTGGTGACACAATGGCAGCGGCGGGGCTTATTTTCAGTAGGGTAACAATTCATTCCAATCCCTCCAAAAGCATTGTATGCCAAAAGAGGTGGGAGGGTGTGCTTTTATCGTTCGATACCGTCCCGGGCCAAAACTCCGTGCTCCGTATAGTAGTGGCGAACTTCCTTCATTTCGGTGATCAGATCGGCTTTTTCCATCAACCCAGGCGGCATATAGCGCCCTGTGAGCACCAATTCCATCCCTTGGGGGCGCCGGTCGATTAAGGTCAGCACATCCTCTTCCCGAATCAGCCCGCACACAATGGCAATACTGATTTCATCTAGGATCATCACATTATATTGGCCGCTTTCCATCAACTGTGCCACATGCTCCAGTCCTTCCTGAGCCGCTTGCCGGTCACTTTCTTCTGGCGGACGCTCGATAAAGCAGCCCTTGCCCAGAAGCTCTATTTTTATCTGGGGCAACGCCTGCTCCATCAGACGAACTTCGCTGTATTTCATATCCTTGACAAACTGGCCGATATAGACCCGCAATCCGGCTCCAGTGGCCCGCAGGGCCAAACCCATGGCTGCTGTGGTTTTTCCTTTGCCATTGCCGGTGTAAATCTGCACATATCCTTGTTTCATATCTTTCCTCTTTCCTTCAAATGGAAGAAACCGGCTCTTTCTGCAGAAAGAGCCGGTTCGAAGTTTTTGAATAAGGCGTTTCCTATTTTAAAGAACAAATTCTCCCTGGCGGATGACCTGCACATCGTCCAGGTACAGATCGGGCTTCAGAATGATGCCATCCATATGGCAATCGGCCTTGTTCACGCCGCCAAAGGAAGTATTGGTGCCAAAGGCGATGTGCACCGTGCCATAGACCTTTTCATCCTCCAGGATGATTCCCCGCAGGATGGCTTTTTCGTTGGTGCCGATGCCCAATTCGCCCACTGTGCCGTTTTCCGGCTTTTGCAACAGGATGGCAAGTTTGCCGTCGTCCCCATCTACGCTTTGCAGCACGCCGTCTTTGATGTGCACCGTGATGGGCTTTTCCAGCTTACCCACGCCCACCATGCTGCCGTCAATGATCATGCTGCCATTGACCCCATTTTCCATGGGGGCGATGTAGGCCTCGCCGGAAGGCAGGTTGCCGCTCTGACCCTTTTCCCGGTAGACGCCGGGGGAGGGGATGCCTTTGCGGCCCCTCAGATCCAGGGTGAGGGTGTGGCCGTCTTTGCAGATGCGGGCGGTGGTGGCTTTTGTGAGCATTTCGGTCAAAGTGCCGGTGAGCTTTTCCACCTGGTCATAGTCGGCGGTGATGGCCCCTTCCTGGAACATTTCCTGGGTGATGCCGGGCATGGTGGCAAGTCTGGCGCCGTTCTTCACGGCGTTGATCCGGGCATTGGTATGGGTGAGGGATTTCTCTGTGGGGCAGATGATCACCTGGGACACCGCCATGGCAGCGGCCACAGGAGCGGGGGGCTCCTCACCGGAAACAGAGCGGGGAGCCATTTGCATCAGCATAGCTTCGGCCCCCAAAGCCTGAGCTCCTTCGTACAGAGCCCGGCCGATTTCCGGACGGCTGTCATCGGTGACGATGAGCACGGTCTCGCCCGCTTTGACTGCCAGGCTGGAGCGCAGTACCGATTTTGCGTTTTCCACAAGATCCATTGGTTGTTCCTCCTAAATTGATTTGGGCGGCGCAGGCTGTGCGCCGCCCAACATATTTTTGGCTCTTACAAAAGCTCCATGGCCACCCGGGCCAGGAGAGTGCGGGGCAGAATCACCCGTTTCCCGGTTTCTTCCTGAAAGATCTCTTTCATCTTTTGGGTATAGCCGATGCAGTCCAGAATCACCATATCGCAATCGGTTTCCGCCACTTCTCTGGCGCACTGACGCACACCTGCTTCCCCTTCATAAGGGGAAACCGCAAAGGGAACCGGCTCCTGGAGATAAGGTTTCCATTTTTCCAGGCACTGGTCTTTTTGCAGAGGAGAGGGATTGACGATGGCGGTTTTCCGGGAGGGAATGGCCGGGGCAACTCCTTTGAGCACCCGGCTGGGGAAAAGCAGGGGTACCCGGCTTTGGAAGGTGTCGGGAAAATCCCCAGTGCAGAAAAAGAGGATCAGATGGCATCCTTCTTCTTCCAGCTCTGTGATGGCCTTTTGCAGCCAGGGGAGTACATATTTTTCGGCGAAAGTCACCGAAGAACCGTCAGTGAGACGGGAAACCAGCACATAGTCTCCCTCTTCCGGCTGGAAAGCAGCAATATCCTCCCGGGTCAGCCCATCCAGGCCGCCCTTTTCCAGAAGCTCCACACCGGGGAGCAGGGGCAGGATATCCGCTGTTACATCCACCCGGGGAGCCTGTCCCACGGTGACTGCTCCGATTTTTACCGAAGGCATGATTAGTTCCTCCCCTTGGTCTGGAAATGACCCATGGGGCCATACAGCTTCTGGATGAGGGCATATTCTTCCTCATCGTAGAACTTGCAGTCACCCTTGCCAAAGTACTTGGCCACTTCCAGCATGAAGCGGGCGGCTTCTTCGCAATCCACGAAGTGGGTGGCGCCGGTGGCGCAGCCGGCCACAGTGGTTTCGGTGGTGATGGCCACGCCGACCACAGGAGCATTGGTGGCGGTAGCGGGCTGGAGGATGCTGTTGAGGTGGTACAGGCCGTTGCCATAGGGGGTGATATCCTGCTGAGACAGGGCAAACACATAGGGCAGGCGGCCGGTGGAAGTCTGCATGATATCCAGCAGATCATCGCTGACCTTCAGGATATAACCTTCCTTCACAGTGGGGGAGATGGCAAAGCCACGGGTGTTGATGATCCGGTTGCCCTTGGTGGTGTCCACCACCAGAATGGCGTCCAGCTCGGGGGTGACTTCGGCCTGGTTCACCTGGGCCATATCCAGGGGAGAACCCATGAAGGGCACCGGCTTATGGGGCTGGGTGGGAGCATCGGGGCATACATGGGTGGAAATGAACACATCTCCTTCCAGATAGTCGCCTTTCACCTGCATATCCAACAGTTTTGCAGCCAGGGTCAGGGCCACCAGAGCGCCATCGCCATCGGAGACAAAACCGGTCATTTCCGGACGAGCACCCAGACCGCCCAGACGGCCCAGCAGACCGATGGTGGGGGCTGTGCCGCCCTGGCTCTTGCCGTTTTTACCGGGGATGCGCACCTTCACCATATCGGTGGAGCCTTTTGCACCGGAGAGCACCTGAATTTCCACATTGGCGTCCGCCTTGATGGAGCGCAGGTAGTCAGCAACCTTCTGGCCGCTGGCGGTGCTGCTGTCCAGGATATCATAGACCTCAGTCAGTTGTTTGAGAAGCATCGTTTTTCTTCCACCTTTCTTTTTTTGGAGAGTTCTCCAATTCTCTCCCCATCCTACCACACAAAAAAGCGCCTGGCAAGAAACCAGGCGTTTTTTGGCAGAAATGGGCAATTAAAAGCCGGAAGGCAGAGTATAAAAGGCGGGAGTTTCTCCCTCTTCCGCCAAAAGCTCCACCCCCTGAAGGAGAAATCCCCAACCAGGGCGGATAAAATGGAGAGAAAGGAGCTGGCCGCTTCCTGTATCCAGAGCATAGAAGCAGTCCCGCATTCCCCAATCACCGGGCAGCTTGCTTTGCCGGGAGCCTTCCAGATAACCATAGAGCACTCCGCCCTCCATCACCAGGAAAGGACAGCCCTGCCACATCTCTATTTCATCCTGAGGAATGTCCAGGTGATAAGTGATAGTATCTTTTTCCTTCCAGTCAAAATCATAGGAATAAAGGACCACCTGACGGAGGGAAGCGGTGTTGGCCAGAAAATAGCCGTCCGGCGTCATCAGCAAATGAGATACCGGCTTTGTCAGAGGCAGGGAAAACAGCTGTCCGGTGGCAAAATCGTATTGTCCCAGATATTTTTCGTTGCCACGGGTGTAGAAAAACAGCAGCCGGTCCCGCACATCGTCGTAAAGCCCCCGCTTTTCCACTTGGCTATGCTCGTCCAGTGCA
>CALLCY010000002.1:0-2324 GCA_938000015.1 uncultured Clostridia bacterium | reverse complement strand
ATCGGATCATGTCAGAAGCGGGACTGTATGCGCCGGATTACGCCGCCCTGGCGCTGAAACAGTGTGAGGGAAGCCCGGAAGAGGCGGTTTTCCTTCTGCGGGCGTATCGGAGCACCTTGCAGCGCAATTACACTTCCCGCACTGTGGATGGAAGCCAGATGCACATCCGCCGCCGGATCAGTTCGGCCTTTAAGGACATTCCAGGAGGGCAGCAGCTGGGGGCCACCTATGATTATGTCCATCGTCTGCTGGATTTCGGCCTGAGGCAGGAGAAGGAAGAAGAGCTGCAAAGCTGGAAGAAACAGTTCCGGGAAGAAAAAGAAGCACCCCGGACTCTTTCCGATCAAGCGCCCCGGGTGCTGGATCTTCTCCGGCAGGAAGGGCTTTTGGAACAGGTGGAGGAAGACAACAGCGAGCCCTGCGATATCACCATGGAAAAGCTGCCCCTTCCCGCTCCCCGCAGCGCCATTTTGCAGACGCTCACCCGGGCCGACACCGGGTTTGTCAGCGGCTTGGCGTATAGCGATATCCGGGGATTTGGTATGTCCCATCCCACCATTGGAGAACTGCGGTATGGCTGGCTGGACATTGAAGTGGATTCTCCGTTGGAAGAAGGGGAAAGGGTCTATGTGGGCTCTGTGGATATCACCGAGGTGGAAGGGCTCATGGGAAGCCGTCCCGGAAGCAGCGGTATCGGAGTGGGGTATGGCTGCGTCTTGGGGCGCAACGATACCAAGGCCATTGCCATGGCCGTGCTGGATCATGCTTTGACGCTGAAAGACACCGGACCCACCAGCGATATGGAATTTGTGCTGCTCCATGGGGATTGTCTGGAGATGAACGGATTTATTTCCCATTTGAAGCTGCCCCACTATGTCACCTTCCAGTCCAAGCTGGACGGCCTGAGAAATCAAAAAAGGAGCATGGGTCATGACGAGCAAAAATGACAGGGAAGATTATAACTTCGCCTTTTTGGATGAAGGCTCCAAGAGGGAGATCCGCCGATCCATCCTGCATGCCATTGGCATTCCCGGTTATCAGGTGCCCTTTGGTTCCCGGGAATTGCCCATCGGCCGGGGATGGGGCACCGGCGGCATCCAGTTGACCATGTCCCTCATCGGTCCAGAGGATACGCTGAAGGTCATCGACCAGGGCAATGACGACAGTGTCAACGCCGTCAGCATCAAGCGGCTGATCTGCCATACCACCGGAGTGGAAACCACCACCGACACCCAGAAAGCCGATATCATCCAGTCCCGCCATCGAATCCCTGAAGAGCCTTTGCGGGAAGATCAGGTGCTGGTGCTGCAGGTGCCGCAGCCGGAGCCGCTGCGCCGGGTGGACCCTCACGAAGAGGTGACCCGTCAGCTTCACGCCGATGGAGAATATACCGGCATCTGGGTGAATCTGTTTGAAGCTCTTCTGACCCGTGGGTCCCCCTTCCTGGGTGCTTCCCATCCGGTGCTGGTGGATGGGCGGTATGTGATGAGCCCCAGCCCTATTCCACGGTACGACAACCCCAAGCTCCATCAGGCCCAGTGCCTCTATTTGTTTGGAGCCGGGCGGGAAAAGAAGATCTACGCCGTGCCTCCCTATACCGATGTGGTATCTCTGGCTTTTGAGGATCATCCCTTCCGCCAGGAGGATATGAGCGGACGGAAATGCCGGTTGTGCGGGGCGGAGAATGTGTATTTTGACGAACTGGTGGACGAAAAAACGGGGGAGACATATTATCAGTGCTCCGACACCGGCTATTGTCAGAAGCGCCGGCAGCAGCAACAGGATCAGGAGGAACACCAGGGAAAGGGGCCGAACCATGGATAACAGGACGCCGGTATTGGAAGGAAAACACATCACAGTGCGTTTTGGAGAGGGCTGCGATTACTGCCGCAGTCATCCGGAGATCGAGCGGGGCCGGTGCCCCAAATGCCATACCATTTGGGCGGTGCGGGATGTGAGCTTTCAGCTCTTCCCCGGAGAGATCCTGGGGATTGTGGGGGAGTCGGGAAGCGGCAAAAGCACCCTTTTGCGTGCTCTTTATTTTGACCGCCCAGCCACAAGCGGCGAGGCCCACATCTCTCTGTATCACCAGGGGCAGGTCAACATCCTCCAGGCCAGCAGCCAGCAGAAACGGTATCTGCGCAACCATCTGATGGGTATGGTCTACCAAAACCCCATGCTGGGATTGCGTATGGGGTTGTCCTCCGGGGCCAATGTAGCCGAAAAGCTCATTGCTGCCGGAAACCGCAACGCGGGAGAGATGATCGGCCGGAGCCAGCAGCTGCTGCGTCATGTGGAGATTCCGGTGGAGCGGATGAAAGAGG
>CALLCY010000001.1:0-2050 GCA_938000015.1 uncultured Clostridia bacterium | reverse complement strand
CTCCTACATTAGGGGGCTTTTTGTCTATTGTCCGTTTTTACTGGTCCAGTTCAAATTTTCTCCAGGGCTTTTTTATGCCGTTTTAGATTTCTTCCTTTTTGAAGTTGTCGGAATAAAGCAGTTTTCCGTAAAGAAGCATAAAGGAAAAATAGAAACCGGAAGTGACGCTGAAAAGGATGTGTCCGGCCATGAACAGATAAAAGGCACACAGACCCAGGCTGCAGAACACCGCAAAGGCTACCATGGTGCGCTGCTTGATGAATTTCAGCACAAAGCCGAATCCCAGCTTCAGATAGGGCCACAGCATGAAGACCGTACCCACCAGGCCATAATAGAAGAGAACTTCGAAGACATCCATTTCGATGATGGCCTTCTGGCTTCCGCGGGTGATGCCGAAGAGCCATTTATAGACCCCGCCTTCCCGGAAATCCTGGAAAGCCGATCCCAATTTGTTCTGCCGGCCGCTGAGCAAAGCGGTGGTGACGCCTTCCCGCCGGGCGATGTTGCCGGTGTTATTCAGCGAGCTGCTGATGTCGGCAAAGAGATTGCCGGAGAAGAGGGCCAGAATACCCAGCAGGATCAGACAGGCCAACGCCACGATGGCCAGACGGATCAGAGGCGTTTTTTGCTTTTTGTGAATGAGAAGATACAGAGAATATCCCAGCAGGCCCACAGCAGCCACGCCCACAGCGGCAAAAGCGGTTTTGGTGCCGATGAGGCACAGGGTGGCAATGGTGGCTGCCGGGGTATAGACCTGATAAATATACCGGACAATGCCGCATTTTTTCCGGTCCAGCAGCAGGAAGGTGCAGATGCACACAGGCAAAAGAACCATCAGCACGGCGGTGATGTCGTTGCCCGAATAGAAGAATCCCCGGGTGCCCCGCAGGCCGAACCGGTCGGCATAGGTGGTATAACCCATATCGGAGGCATAGGCCACCAAAATGGAGGTAGAAAGCACCGCCAGGGTAAAGGTAATCACACGGTTGATCTGATACAGCAGCCGCTCACGGCTGAGCTTTTTGTGCTGGAAGACCCGCCAGTAGACAAAGAGCACCACCAGATTGTAGCCAAAACGGGCGATGTACTGAAGGTCGGTAAAGGGGCTGAATTGATCCATGGGCCAGAAGATCTGTCCGGCCACCGAAAGCGCCCACACTACACCAATGGGCACGATGGTCAAAAGGGCCCTTTTATCCCAGCTTAGCAGGAGATAAAGCCCAAAGAGCACCAGCACGGTCATACGAATGAGCAGGCTGGGGGTAAAGGCCAGATTGATCTGTTCCCAGGTCCGGTCGTACAGGCCTTCCATCACCATGATAAAAAGTCCATTGCCGATGTCCAGGAACGGGTTGATGAAGAGGAACAGCCAGAAAAACTCTTCCAGCTTGTTCGTCACTTTCTGCATTGTATCACTCCTAAGATATTACAAGCTTGCATTTGCACACAGTTTATAGTATTTTAGCATAAAAACGCCATAGATACAATGTCAATTTTGACGAAGGATTTGGAAAGAGATAAAATTTCGTTGCCAACAAAGGCTGAGAAGGGTACAATAAAAACATCCAATGCAATGGAAGGAGAAAATCAATATGGAAATCAAACGCTATGAGGGCACTGGCCGGATGAGCCGGGCCGTCGTCCATGGGGACACCATTTATCTCTGCGGCCAGACCAGCCGTGAGGAAGCCGATGTACAGGGCCAGACCAAAGCAGTGCTGGGCAAAATCGAGGATCTGCTGGGCAAGTATGGCTCGGACAAAGATCATATCCTCAGCGGAACCATCTATCTGAAGGATATGTCCCTGTTCGACAGCATGAATCAGGTGTGGGATGCTTGGGTCAACGATGGCCATGAGCCGGCCCGCTGCTGTGTAGAGGCTAAAATGGCTGCCGACTGCATCCTGGTGGAGATCTCCATCATCGCCGCAGTAAAATAAAGAAAAAAGCCCCGGGCATTGGCCTGGGGCTTAAATATGTCGAAAAAGTGGCTTTGCCACTTTTTCGAGTTTTTGCAAGGGGCTGCATGCACGCCTTTGGCGTACACTGG